>NYVP01000160.1 GCA_002684575.1 Verrucomicrobiales bacterium | reverse complement strand
TAAGTTACTCACGTTATGAAACTATTATATTGATGATGACATGAGACTATTACATTGTCATGAGTCGAGTTAAATATTGCTGACGGCAACTATTATAATTATGCAAAGGGGAGGGGGCAAATCGATGCATTAGTTGCAGATTATTCACCAAATGGAGAGGTGTTTTTTGATAAGAATGTATCGATAAAATCCCCAAAGCCATTGGTGACCAAACAACCAGTAATAATGATAATTAATGTGATGGATTTGAATGGCAATTTGAGCCAATCAATAATTCGTTCTCAGGTTAAACCTAAAGAATAGAGAAGCTTTACTGAGGATTTATCTAGGAAGTTTTCTTTAAGATCAAACTGATGACCTCGTTCACTTTTTCCTTGCCATAACTATGGCCTTCTACAGTGGTGATAATTGAACCTTTATTATCCTTGGCGATGATTCCGTGAGATTTGAGTTTAGCCTTTTTGAGTTCTTCTGTGCTGTTACCCTCTCCAACTTTGACCGCCTCAATATCAATTTTTTTGTCATGCTTCTTTTTTAGATCATTCACGATGACCGTAATTTTTGAACAGAGCACTCATCCATCGAAATAGTAATAATTCAGAGAAGGTTTTGAGGATGTTTCGTTTTTTTCCTCTGCGTTGCTATTAAAAGAAAAAATAAAAGTTGAAAGAAATAGTGCTAATAGAATTTTAATTCTCATATTATTTTTTTAATGGTTGCTGGTTATGAATGCAATTTTTTTCGTTATTTTAAATTTAGTCGGTATGCTTTAGAGGCATTTCCCCAAAAGTATTTTTCACAGGCCTGCTGACCTTTAGCGGAAAAATATTGATTAACAAGGGTTACATAGCTTTTGTAATCTCCAGTATGTTTGGTGCATGGCCAGTTACTCCCATATATAAGTCTATCCTCTCCTAAGTTTTTCCAGAGAATGTCCAAAGCCTCATTATATTGACTAAGGTCCTTTGGGGCAGGTTGTTCAACACTTCTCTGATATAGCCCAGAAATCTTACACCAAACATTCTTATTTTTTGCTAGGCTTTCGACGGCCTTGGTCCATTCAGGATCGACAGTTTTACCATCAAAATCATAACCTATAACGTGATTTGCAATGATATGTAGGCTAGGAATTTTTTTTGCGAGTTTATCGATTTTTTTAACCGCTTCTACCCCTCCTCCGTTAGTAAGGATATCGAGACTAATTCCATTTTTAGCAAGGTAGTTGAAGTTCTTGATAATATTAGGATTAGTAAAATCAATTTTCTTTTGATTGCCTCCATTTCGGGCACGAACGCCAACAAATCTTGAGTCTTTTTTAAGTGATTCTATTTGTGTTATGAAATCTTTTCTATATGGATTTACATTTCCGACTAAACCGACAAAAAAATCATTACCATTAACTAATTTTAAAACCCATCTATTATCCCTAAGAAGGTGACTTGCTTCAACAATGATGACGCCAGTTAATCCGGATTTTTTAGATTCATTTTGAAATTCTTTTGGCAGATGAGGCTTGTACAAAACGGTATCTTCTTCTGGTGGCCACGGCACTCCTCCATCTCTAGATGTGTCGTAAAGATGGATATGAGTATCAATCATATGTTTTACTTTCGGTAACGAACGGTTTTCATTTGCTTTTGCCGAAATAGATAAAATGATCAATGATATGAGTGTTAGTCCGACGTTTTTCATTAATTTAAAAATTGAGAGTATGTTATTTTGATTGAGCTTGGAGATTTCCTCTATTTGAGTGAGCTCTTAATATTTTTAAAATTTGGGGTCGAGTCGACTTAATTTTTTCCATATCTAGACCTAAATTTGCCCCATCGCTAATGGATTGATAAAAGCGTTGTAGTCCATCATTCCATGTCCCAGATACAACATCTATTGGAGATTCGCCTCTTCTGTTTTTTGTAACTACTGATGCCCCTTTTTCAAGGTAAAGTTTTACGATTTTGGTGCGGCATAAAAATGCGGCAACATGAAGAGGTGTGTTGCCATCAGTATTAGGTCGCGAAATCTTTGCTCCTCTCTTCAGAAGTAATTCAACGATTTCGATTTCTCCGTGGAAACCTGCAGTGCTAAGAGGAGTTCCTCCATCTTCTCTTCGTTGATTTGGATCTGCGCCCTCGTTTAATAAGCTTCTCGTCCTTTTGAGGTTACCCTCTCTAATGGCATTAATTAAAGACCCGGAAAGATGATTTGGGTTATTAGAATTTCTAATTTCTTTTGCTCTCTGCTCATTGTCGGCAACATGAAAAATAAAATCGTTACTGAATAATCCTCCTTTATTTTGTATCTGTAAAAAATGAATTCCTGGCTCTGGCAAATCCTCTAGGGTTATTTCTATATTTTCTCCAGACCTGAACTGTAGATTTCCATTAGCTCTTTTGCCATTTACAAATATTAAGGCGCCATTTTTTACGTGCCGAGCGTTAATTGTCATGTTTTTTGAATTGTTATGAACAATAGGGAATACTTGTTTTCCTCTCTGGGCATGAATTGGACCAAGAGTCCAAAGGGCGGGTTGTGGGTTGTCATAGTCAGTATTGGGACCATGCTTGCCGGTAAATGTGCCAACGAATTTACCCTCTGAGGCTAAATTAATTAATTTTTCTCTTTTTATATTTCTTCGCTCTTCACCAACTTCGGTGTAATTGCTTTCACCCAAATATTGATTGTATTGAAGTTTTACTGGTGATGATTTTTCTCCATTGGTGAATACACCTTGAACCTCTAGTATGATCGCGGATTGTTTCGCGGAATCTTCCAAAGCATTAAGAAGATCGTGGGTTAGTTCATTTTTTGCTGTAGTCTTATTTACTGTAATCTGTCTTCCAAAAGAACCTGAGAAGCCAGTGCTTCCCTCTAAAACCATTTCCCACACCGGATTAAATCTCGTGCGGCCGCCCCAAGAAAATTGCCACATATTACGTTCTGGAATGCCTCGTTCTGCAATTCTTCTATAAAAATCAAAATCGATAATATTTAATCTTCCCTGAGGTAGTATTAAAAACCTATCGTTTGCACCTCTCCAAGTAGGAGTATCCATACCAGATCCGGGCGTATTCGTGCTGACCCAAAATGGCATTCTGTGACAGTTTCCACAAATATTAGGTCTTTGCCGGCTAGGGTCGTTATCACCTTTGATGTGAAAAAGTTCAAATCCTTCCTCAGCTTTCTCTGATAGCACATTTGTATAAGCGCGTTTTTGCGCAGGTGGATAACTGATGCTTAAAAGAAATTTAGCCATGTCATCTCGTTCTTTTTTACTGAGTAACCCTGACTTGCCTTCATCATTTTTTGTTGGATCACCCACTGTTTTCATGGTGGTTTTCAAGCTTCCATCAATGACGTGACGGGTCATGCTAACAGGGTCATCAATTTTACTATTAGGGGGAACACTTGTACGAGTATGTGCACTATTGTTACCGCCATAAGGGTCTCCTGGAATTCCATCCCAATGGAAAGGGGCCGTGTCTCTAAGCCCTCTTAAAGGCATTGTAGAACGAGGCATTATTTGATTTCCACCAGTGACAACTGGAGTGTCTAGAACCCAAAGAAGTTGATCCGTGTGTCCATCAGGATGACAGCTTGCGCATGAAAAAGTTTCAGTTGTTGAAGCATGGGCGGCATTGAATGCAATTCTACCTCTTTTGAAAACAGGATGTGTAGGATCCTCAAGTGTAATGGTTGCTGTGACTTTAAGGCTTTCTGGTGAAGATATGTCAACAAGCGAAACCGAATTGGCGACTGCATTTAAGATCCAAGCCTTTGTGGCCTTATTATCATGGGAATATTCAATGCTAATGCCTCTTGGAACGGAGCCTACATTAACACTGCCAAGCAATCTTCCCGATTCGGTATCCATTGTGAAAATTTTATCGGAGCTTGCGGCTGAAGCGACGACCAGTTTGTCATCCTTTGTTACTTTAATTGCAAATGGGGTTGCTAATGCCTCTCCTTGTTTTGGCTGGAGTGGAGGAGCTGGTTCTAAGTTGATAAAATTTTTATCATCATCATTCAAGCTAGCTTTAATGGATGTGATTTGATTTAGAAAAGCGCGGTTTTCAAGTTCTTTGAGGGTGTGTTTCTTTGTTCCTGATCTTCCATTGATATCATTGCGGGCATCAGTTTGGGAGATGAATATATTGTTCTTAGAGTCAACCGTAATGCCATAAAGTAGTGTTCCAAGACTACTAACAGTTTTGATNAGCCTATCGGTTTTCGTATCGAAGATGAATAGATCTTTATCTGGAACTCGTGGATGCTTAACAATATCAGTAACATGCCCAATTGATAGCACGTTATTATTGGCAATAGAATGCTCATGGGCGTTGAATGTTACTAGATTGCCATCGACTTTGTAACCACCAGAAAGTTGGGTTTTGTTATTTGATTCGAATGGGATAACATAGAGTTTTCCATTCTTTACTGTAATGGCACGAGGATCTTGTGCATTGATGTGTAATCGTTTAGTGACTGTCNTAGTGCGGACATCAATGACCGCAATTTTGTTTTCNGAGGACAATGCGACATAAGCCTTTTTATTGTTTGCGAATGCAATTCCAACCGGTTCATCAAAGTTTGTTGTTTTTGTTTCTAAGTCCAGTTCTTGNATGGTATGAATGACTTCTAAATAGGTGGGGTTATCTTTATTATTATCAATAACGCTCACTGAATCGGATACGTGGTTAGATACCCAAACCTCTTTACCGTCAGGTCGTATGCAGATGCTAACAGGATCCACTCCAACACTAATTCTCTTGACGATCTTACCCGTTTTAGTGTTGACCACGTCAACTGTATCTGAGGGTGTATTGGCCACAAATAAGTGGCTATTCAAAAGCGCCGTTGGATTAGAATGGGGGCTCATTAGTGATGGGTAACCGACCTGATTTGGGGGCTCAATTTGATGCCCATTCTTTTTATTATTATCTGGCTCTTCAGCATCGCCCTCGAGTAAAAATCCTAATCCTATTGAAGCACTTAATAGCAATATAATTAATGATGCTATTAGATAAGAATTTTTCATTTATGTAGCAGAATGAAATTTTGGTACCATTACCTCAAATAATACATTACCACTGAATTTCTTTTTGAGGAAATTTATCAAAAGTTTATCTGCTTAAAGTAATGATAATGCCTGTTTTNNGAGAGCTAAATTAGAATACTCTAATTGTTCTGAAGAATTTGAACTCGGTCATATGTGACTCTTGTGGTGACTTTATCGAGTTGAGAGCAGGCTGGTAATCCAACAAAATAGTTATTTCCTAAATCAATATCAGCTTCGGCAAGTTTTTGCCATACATCACCATCCGGAGACATGTATCCAATAACCGTTGTTCCANATTTGGAAATCTTCAGCCAATAGGGGGTACTAAGCCTGTTCTTTTTAATGATATGAGATTCGCCAAGATGCNTTGAACCCAAGGTTTTAGTTTCACCTCCATTGGTGGATCTTGTAACGAGTGCTCCATTCCAGTGAGGTAATAGAAGTGCGGATGCGTGAGCTGAATTATGCGCTAAACTTTTCCTAATCATAACGCCGGGCTTGGTCCATTGAGAGCTCATCGGTCTTATAACTCTAGCAATAATTGTGCAATCACCTTCTACAGCTTTGTAAGCAAAATGAAATGAATCACTTTTGCCATTGATGTCATGGCCTTCACCGTCAAGAGTGAATTTTTTTCCATCAAATAGACTGTAACCAGGAACCTTCACTTTTCCTATATCGCCTTGTTCCCATNAAGGAGGTAAGCCTGCACAGGCGGAGAATTCTGATGATGAGTGGCTAGCCCCAACTTCATTTATGGCCTTAACTTTATAATGATAAGTTTTTCCTTGGGTTACATTTTTGTCTAGAAAGAANGTATTGCTTATGTTTTTGGCGATGAGNTNATATGGTCCACCAGCTTTAGCACTCCTTNATATCTGATAACTTTTGGCATCAATACTGNTAACGGGATCAACTGATTTAACCCATGTTATTTTTATACCATCATTTAGATTTTGATTNATTAGTCCCGATGGAACTCCAGGTGACAAGACTGGTTTTGTTGCTTTGATTGGTTTTCTCCAATGAGTGAGAGTTCCATGGCCAACATAATCTGAGCTATGGCCTTCAGGTCTTTTAATTTTTACTACTTTTGAAGAGTAGGGGGCAGAAATATTTCTGCGGTTAGTGTAGTGATTTTGAATTCTCTCAAAGATCGGCCAAAATCTTCCACGACTTACCGTTGATATTTCTGTGTAATTTTGATGTCGACCACCTAAACCGTACTTACCGGTTCTATCTAGATAAGTTTGAAATGGGACCTCTTCTCCTAATCCATATTTGGCAGTGTACTCAAATCCTTNGAGTATTCTGTTGTTGTTCCAACCATACAAATCCACTCCCTGATTCCATGCAATTTCGGCGGCCCCTGTAAGAAGGCCGATGCCTAGTTGTGCATAGTGTTGAGCGCGAGTAGTTTCCTGGCATTGTCCAGAAGGGTAAACAATCATATGAGGGATACTGCCATTGCCTGCCCCATTGACCGAGTATTTAACGGTACTCTCAAAGAGTTCTCTGTCGTTACAGAAAACTGCGATCGCCATATTAGTTTGTAGAGCAGCAGTCTCCCAATTNCCATTAGCAAAATATGCATAGTGCTGAATTGTTGGATACCATGCCTTCTTAAATGACTCNTCACATTTTTTGGCCTCCTGTTCTGACCAGCCTGAATCGCTGTATCTCAAAATCTCTGCCGCATTTGCAAATTTTACTCCCTGAATTCCGGCAGCGAGAACGCCATCAATACCGCTAACTTTTTTCAGTGTATTAGCCCACGCGTTGATGATTTGTATTGCCTTTTTGGCATGTTCTTTATCGCCAGTGATTGACCACATCAGTGCATTCTCATAGGCGGCCTTTGCATCGTTTCTTGCTTCACCTGCTCTTATGTTGGGTGCTCGGCCCCATTCTGGAAACGGACCTTGCATTTTATAATTTGATTTGGAGTGGAGGCTTTCTTGAAGAATTTTAAATCCTGAAAAAATCGGTTCTTCTTTTGCTTTAACGGCTTCTCTCATTCTATCCAAATCATTTTGGCTGTGAAATAGCCCCGGATGATTGAATCCATTGCCATCATTGCTCCAGGATTTTGTCGAAATTAGAATTAAAGGTATTGCGATAATAAGAAATAAAAATGGCTTCATTGAAAATGTTTTATGATTTAACCCTTCGGTAATTCTCCTTGAGAGATTAAAGGGAGACCGTGCCAGATTTTGAATATGTTTTCACCAGTAGTTAGAGATTGAAAAGGTCCTGGGATAGCTGTTCCATTCTGGGGAACAGGTTTTTCCGCATAGTCTGTGCTTATTTTATCGTAATTGGTGCTCCCGTTGAACTTTATATTTGAAGGTATATTGATTTTAAGTGTTTGGTCGGACTCATTATAGGAAATGGTGATTCCTTTCGTCATAATACTTTCTGTGTCATTTTTTTGACCATGCTTTAGCCAAAACTTTTGCCACTCTGAAATGGTTAATCCCACTTTTGATCCACCATTTAATGCGATTGGGTTTTCGGTTCCGACATCATTTTTGACGAGCTTAAAAAACTCATCAGGTTTCCAAGGGGAGGGGCGATCGGAATAACTGTTTATAATAAAGGTCCGCTCATTTTTATTACCATCGTAAACGTTATGATTTAACCGTTGAGGTCCGCTTCGATGGGCTGGATAATTGATATCCATCATTAGTCTATGATTAATAAAAAAATTATTAAATAGAGAATGATATCCAGTGTTTGTGCGAGCGTTAACTTGGTAGATGTAGGCGCCCTGTCCATATTTTGCCGTCTTTGGGCTGTTAGCAAAAAGATTGTGCATCACTGTCGATCCTGATGCATCATGAACATAGAATTGAATTCTTTTGTTTCCGATCGATATATTGTGATCAATTAACGCGGCATCAAATTTGTAGTTACTCATTTCGAGAAATATTCCGCGCGACCCATTATTGTAAGAGATGTTTTTGGTTACCCTAGTATTCGGAAACTGATTGTCTAACCAGATACCCTCAGATAAAGGATTATTAGCGACGTAATTTCTTGTGATTAATCCGTCTTTGATGTCGTGACTTTTTATGCCTCCATGCTCATACCTTTTTGGGCCTATGAAACCCAAGGTGTTGTTATACATGATGACGTTGTCTCTTATGATAATATTACGGTTATTGGCGCCAATGATTCCACCGGCTCCATTTTCAACGATGTAATTTTTTTCTATAACATTATTATGTCCTAGTGGAGCGTTAGGAACTTTTGGTGCGCTGCGTTCGTTTTGCCCGCCACCGGAACCCATATCGATGGCATCTGTCCCGGCATATCTGATCACGTTGTTGCGTACGATCCAATGATGTCCACCTCGAAGGCCTAAGGCCCCGGCCTGGGCCCATTTAGGGGTACTCCAAAAATTCGTGGGGTATTGATTGCCACAATGCTCCATCACAAAGCCTTCAACTATAATGTGACCTATGCCTAGAATGTGGGGTGCAAATATTCTTCTTCTTGTGGATATTTCTACCAATTGCTTTGAGGGCTTTAGATCTCCAAAGTTAATAAATACTAATCCATTTTCACTTTGATAGAACCAACTTCCAGATTCTTTGATGGTTTCATTGAGGAAAGGTTTTTGAATCCATGGCTTACTGTTGATAATGACCTGACCGCAAGTGTATGAAAGCTTTGAGTCGCCGGTGCCTGTTCTTTCAAATTCTGGTTTACCTTGTCTATTGTATGGAGTTGAGGCTAAAGGGACATTAAATGGGTTGGCNTCATCGACATAGACATCATCAGACTTAAATAATTCATCATCCAGTTCTGCGGAATAAACATTTCCTTTATGATGTTTCCATGATGGCGACCACTCATTAGAACCTCTTAGAAAAACTTTACCGAGCTCTTCACCTTTATAAGTGATAGGCTTTCCTGGACTTCCACTTTTTGGTGGTGCGACTCGTTCCCTATATATGCCATTCATTACAAAAATCGTATCACCGGGTTCTGCTAATTTTGAGGCATGATTTATGCTTCTGAAGGGATCGCTTTGTGTGCCTTGTTTCTTATCATTTCCATCAACTGAAACATAAAAAGTTTTAGCCTCAGCAATGCATATTTTAGAAAACAGGCTAAAAAGAGTGAATAGTAACAGATAAATAAAATTAAAAGATTCTTTCATTAACATTGGAATAGTAGAGAGTTGGATTTACTTAAAAAAGTTATTTTTTATATTACTTTAATTACCTCAAACTGAATTAAGAAAGATTAAGCAATAGCAATGAGTTACACGTGGGTTTCATTTATATGTAAGATAATTACTATCTCAAGCTGGCTGATTTTTGTGAATATTGCTAATGGGCTTGATTCATCAAAAAATGCCAAGGACAGACCAAATATTTTGATCATCATTGCTGATGATTGTACTTACAATGATTTACCTCTGTATGGTGGTAAAAATGCAAAGACCCCATTCATTGATAGTCTGGCAAAAGAGGGAATGCTTTTTACTAGGGCATATCTAGCTGAAGCAATGTGTCAACCGTGTCGTTCAGAGTTATATACTGGTCAATACCCATTAAGGAACGGTTGTGCATGGAACCATTCTTCTAGCCGTCCAGGTACTAAAAGTATTACTCATTATCTCACAGCAAAGGGTTATAGGGTTGGCCTTTCAGGAAAGGTGCATGTTAAGCCAAAAGAGGTGTACCCCTTNGAAAAAATTGAAGGCTTTGATTTGAACTGTGTGCGTAATCCCACCAGAGANCACAGTTTAAGAGGGATAAAAAAATTCATGACCAGAAAAGAGTCTCAAAAATTCTGTTTGGTTGTTGCTTTGGTTGAGCCACACGTGCCATGGGTTATGGGAGATGCCAGTCAGTACCCACCGCAAAATATTAATCTTCCCCCAAACATTGCAGATACTCCAAAAACNCGTGAAGCCTTTAGTCGGTATTTGGCNGAAATAACATACATGGATAATCAGGTTGGCGATATTTTAAAGGTTCTTAAAGATACCGGAAAGTCGGAGGAAACTTTAGTCATTTTTTCTTCTGAACAAGGTTCGCAATTTCCGGGATGCAAGTGGACTAATTGGGATACAGGTTTACATACCGCATTCATTGCCAGATGGCCCGGTGTAATTAAAAGCGGGTCTCAGACTGATGCCATAATTCAGTATGCCGATGTGCTGCCTACACTCTTGGAAGCNTCAGGTGAATCTAAAGCGCCTAGATCATTTGATGGGAAAAGTTTTTATGATGTGTTGCTATCAAAGAAAAAAAGCCACAGACAATTTTCTTTTGGGATACANAATAATCTGCCTGAGGGGCCTGCATATCCTGTTAGAACAATAAGTGATGGGGCATTCCGATATATTAGAAACTTAAAAAGTGAAGAGCTATATATTGANAAACATCTCATGGGCTGGGATGGTAAAGGGGATCTTAATAATCCGTATTGGGCAACTTGGGTCAGAAGTTCATGGGTGAACAAAAAGACATACCAATTGGTAAAGCGATATATGAGACGCCCTCATGAAGAGCTATATCATACTAATGCAGACACTTATGAATTAAATAACCTTATATCTGATCCTAATTATTTGGAGATAAAAGAAAGGTTAAGTAACCAACTTGATCTCTGGATGAAATCTCAAGGAGATCCTGGTATTTTACATGATACAGATGAGGCTCTCTCAGCNGCGAGAAAAGGCAAACATATGTATGGTCCNAAACAATAATTTTTCATAACTAATAACCTAAAAATACATGAAACTTGCAATTGCTTTTTTTATCTCAATCCTTATTTGCTCNAATGCAGTAGCCAAGAATCCAAATTATATTTTGGTCTTCATCGATGATATGGGGTGGGGAGATTTTTCATGTTTTGGTAATGAGCATGCCAAGACTCCAAATATTGATAAATTGGCTTATAATGGAATTAGGTTTGAGCAATTTTATGTAAATTCACCAATTTGTTCTCCATCAAGAACGGCCATTTCAACAGGTCAGTATCCTCAGAGATGGAAAATTACTTCTTATCTTTCACGAAGAAAGCATAACGAACAAAGAGGGATGGCGCAGTGGCTTGATCTCAAAGCTCCGATGCTTGCAAGGATTTTAAATAATAATGGCTATTCGACTGGGCACTTCGGTAAATGGCACATGGGTGGTCAACGAGATGTGGATGATGCTCCTGAAATAACTGAATATGGATTTGATAGATCATTAACTAATTTTGAAGGAATGGGTCCTAAATTACTGCCACTTACCTTGAAGCCGAACCAGAAAGAGCCAGGAAGAATATGGTCTGATGCTGAACGTCTTGGAGAAGGTTTTCGTTGGATGTTGCGATCAAAAATAACAGAAGGATTCGTTGATGAAGCGATTCCTTTCATTAAGGAATCTGTAAAGAATGATAAGCCTTTTTACATTAATTTGTGGCCGGATGATGTTCATGCCCCATTCTGGCCGCCAACTGATAAATGGGCTGACTCAAAAAAAGATCTTTATTTGTCTGTGCTTCAGGAAATGGACAACCAGCTAGGAAAGCTCTTTAATTATATCCGTAATTCTCCCGAGCTAAAAGATAATACATTGATCATGGTATGTTCAGACAATGGTCCTGAAAAGGGAGCCGGTGTTGCTGGTCCCTTTCGTGGATACAAAACACATTTGTACGAGGGAGGAGTACGATCATCTCTTGTTGTTTGGGGGCCAGGAATCGTTAAGAAGTCGGGATACGTAAATAAAAAATCTGTATTTTCTGCGATTGATCTCGTTCCTAGTCTTCTTGATATTTCAGAACTTCAGATTCCAAAAGGCATATCCTTTGATGGAGAATCATTAGTAGATGTGTTATTAGGTGGCTCAGAGAAATCTCGGAAGGCTCCATTATATTTCCGAAGACCTCCCGACCGAGATTCTTTTTATGGTGACAAAGACCTTCCGGATCTTGCTATGAGAGAAGGTANGTGGAAGTTGCTTTGCGAATATGATGGCACTGATTCGGAGTTATATGATTTAGATAACGATTTGGGCGAGACTAAAAATGTTGCGGATCAAAATGCAGGAATCCTCAAGAAGATGAAGAATGAATTGATATCATGGCATAAGTCAATGCCTGAGGATAATGGTGCAAAACTTGTCAAAGTGAGAAAGAATAAATAAAATTTTCTGGTAAGTCAGCTTGGAACTGGAACTCTTTTTATATATAGAATTGACCACCTCTATCATACCAAAGGCAGAGGCTCCCCGTCACTAATTGGGAATGGTCTTCCAAGTCTGTCAGTGATTGTTGCTTTATGATCTATTCCAAAAGCTTTAAAAATAGTAGCATGTAAGTCTGCGGGGCCGCATGCGTTTTTGGCAGGCTCAGATCCAGACTTGTCTGATTTGCCATAGACTTGGCCTCCTTGAATGCCTGCACCAGCAAAGGCTACAGAATAGCAGCTNGGATAGTGATCTCTACCGGCATTTTTATTTATTTTTGGTGTTCTTCCAAATTCAGTTAAAAAGACGACCANAGTTTCATCNAGCATTCCACGTTCATCCAAGTCGTCAAGTAGTGCAGCTGCTGGTCTGTCAAATGCCGGAAGCATTNTGTTTTTGATGCGATTAAAATTATCCGCATGTGTATCCCAATGATCACCTGCTGATCCATTNAGATCACCTGCTGAACAAGCTACNGTTACAATGGGTACTTCGGCCTGAACCAACCGCCGAGCAAGCAGCATGCTCTGACCACAAATATGGTTGCCAAATTTNTCTTTGGTTTTTTGTGATTCTAGATCTAGATCGAATGCCTTTCGAACGTTGGGGCTCATGAGCATATCCGTTGCAAGATTTCTGAAATAATCCATATCGGTGACAGAATTACCAATTCCCTGAAACTGATCCAAGTGACCNAGTAGACCCAGACGAGAGCTCAAAACTTTTCTGTCTATTGCCTCTTTTGGATCAATCCGGGACGCTCCTAAATCTCTAGAAACTCCACCAAACTCCTTACCNTTAGGTGTTCTGATAACGATTGGATTGTAGCTTGAGCCTAACCATCCTCCATACTCTCCAGCCTGGAGGGTTCCGTTATCAACCAGTGGATAGGGAATTCTAATAGATGAAGGAAGGCCAGGAGGAGCNGATTTAAATTTTGAGATAACGGATAATAGAGAGGGCCAATCACTTGAGGANGGGGGCAAGTTTGCAGCGGTATCCGATTGTGGAGGCTTATGGCCAGTGAAATTCCAATACATCGCTTTACCGTGAGCTGAACTTCCATGATGCATTGACCTTACAATTGCCAACTTATTAGTTTGTTTGGCTAGGTATGGCATATGTTCGCCTATGTGGATTCCAGGAGTTGCAGTTGGTATCGTGTCAAAGCTGCCTCTGATCTCTTTTGGGGCGTCTGGTTTTGGGTCCCAAGTTTCTAAGTGGCTCATTCCACCCCAAGCAAAAAGTATGATACAAGATTTCGCTTTCCCTTTAGTTTCATTTTTTTTCTCTCTTGCTATTGACTGTAGCTGAAGAAAGTCCGTCAAAGAAAGACCCACACATCCTAAACTGGTAGCTAGAACCTGGCGTCTACTAATAGTAGGAGGGAGTTCAGTATTCACTATTTTGCGGATTGTTAGTTTAAAAGATAATTATGAANTTAGCCATTGATTAATCAGTTCTGCAATATTGTAATTGATTAAATCACTCAAAAATTATTAAAAACTCAAATATTTTANGAAAATTTTAAAACTAAATAAAAGTTCTATGCGTGACCTTAGTTCGAGGCTTTATTAATGTTCGATAAATTAAAATGATTAAGAAATCAATGTCGCTACACAATTTTCTTCAATGTAATTTTATTTTTTTTGGAATGTTTTCTTCGTTACTTTTTTCGGAGGATATTTCTTTTAATCGTGACATACGACCCATTCTGTCAAACAAGTGCTTCTCATGTCACGGTCCGGACAAGCATGATAGAAAGGCACAACTAAGATTGGATCTATCCGAGGGATCTGACGGTGCATATCGTCAAAAGGATGGAGTCTTTGCGCTTAAGCCTGGCTCAATTGAAGATAGCGAAATCTGGCACAGAATTATCTCAGATGATTCGGAGGANGTTATGCCACCTCCCGAGGCTAATAAGAAGCTTTTAAATGCCAAGGAAAAGGAGTTAATAAAAATATGGATCAATTCAGGGGCGAAGTATGAGAAATTTTGGGCCTTCGAAAAACCTAAACAGCCGACAATTCCTAAAGTTGACAATGTGAAATGGAGTGACGAGCCAATTGATTTATACGTCATGAAGAAAATGGAATCTATGGGAATCTCTCCCTCGCCAGAGGCCGACAAAAGAACACTNATACGGCGGTTGAGTCTTGACCTTACTGGCCTTCCTCCAACCAGAGAAGAGGTAAGAAAATTCGAATCTGATGATAGTTCTGACGCATACCATAGATTGGTAGATAAGTTGCTCTCCAAAAAACAATACGGCGAACACATGGCGCGCTATTGGCTGGATCTAGTTCGTTTTGCGGATACTAATGGAATGCACAAAGATTATTACCGAAACTCGACGGCGTACCGAGACTGGGTCATTAGAGCTTACAACGAAAATTTAAAGTATGATGAATTTGTCCGATATCAGCTTGCTGGTGATTTATTTCCAAACGCTAGCAGCGACCAGTTGATTGCTTCAGGGTTTAATCGACTGCATCTGATAATTGATGTGGGTACGGCTCTTCCAGAGGAAAGTTTTTTCAAAAATGTTACGGATAGAGTGACGGCCGTGGGTACGGCATTCATGGGAATGACAGTTCAATGTGCGGCTTGTCATGATCACAAATATGATCCAATTACACAGAAAGATTATTATTCTTTGTTTGCTTTTTTTAATAACATTGATGCAAAACCTGAAACTGAAAGGGGATTAAAAAATGGTCTCCAACCGCCAATAGCTAGTATTCCGTCGGAAGAACAAAAGAAGTCCCTTGATGAGTTACTGGCAAAAATTTCTGCAACTGAAAGTCAGATCAATAATGAGAATAATTCTGAAGATAAATTATTAGAGCTAAACGAAAAACTAAAGTCCCACAAAAGTGAGAGGGACCAGCTCAAGCAGCAAATTCCTGTGGCAATGGTCATGAAAGAAAGGAAAGAGGTCAGGGAAACACGGATCAGGAAAAGGGGTCAATACGATGATCCTGGATATGTGGTTCAGAGAAACACCCCTGAATTCCTTAACCCTATGAAGCGTTCTGGAGACGTAGCTTCAAGAATGGATCTTGCCAACTGGTTTATTGATAAAGAAAATCCTCTAACCGCCAGGGTGGCAGTAAATAGAATTTGGCAGCAGTTTTTTGGGGTTGGCTTGGTAAAAACTTCAGAGGATTTAGGTGCGCAAGGCGAGGTGCCAAGCCATCCGTCATTGTTGGACTATTTAGCAGTGTCTTTTGTGGAATCGGGTTGGGATGTAAAAGCTCTTATCAAAGAAATTGTTATGTCAAAAGTTTACAGACAATCTTCCAAATTTAATGATTTTTTGGTTAAAAAAGATCCAGAGAATAGGTTGTTGGCCAGAGGTTCAAGATTTCGTATGGATGCCGAAATGATTAGGGATCAGATACTTTTTACGAGTGGCAGCTTATCAAATAAAATGTATGGAAGGAGCGTCAAGCCTCCTCAGCCTGATGGGTTGTGGAAGGCCGTTACGATGATAGGGGAAAGATTCAGGCCCGACAGTGGTGAGGAAATTAGGAGAAGAAGTATCTACACGTATTGGAAACGTGGTATGCCTCCACCTCAGATGACCATTCTTAATGCTCCTATTAGAGACGCCTGTGTATCTCGGAGAGAGCGTACGAATACGCCATCACAGGCGCTGCTTCTACTGAATGAATCAGAATACATGAAGGCTGCCCGAAATCTTGCTATGAAGGTTCTTGTTCCAAAAGAGGCCACAGTCTCTCAGCGGATAGCATTTGCATATGAAACGATCACCTCTCGATTACCAGACAAACAAGAACAGGAAACATTGTATGAACTCTTGCAAAGTCTTTATCAGACTTATTCGGATGAGCCCGTGCTCGCTGACGCACTTTGTGATGGACTTACAGTTAAATCTAAAGAACAAAAAACAAAGATTGCTGCCTGGACGCTACTAGTAAATTCACTTTACAATCTAGATATTACCAAGACCCGTGACTGATCTAAATTCTGAGCTTACCAATTATTCTTCTCGTCGATCTTTCCTACTAAACTCAGGAATGGGGATCGGTGCCTCTGCCTTTGCTTCTTTGATAGGTGGAGCGGCAAACAAGGTTGTGGCTAATGAAAATAAACTTAAACCAAAGGCCAAGAGAGTTATTTTTCTTTTTATGGCTGGTGCCCCAAGCCAGGTCGATCTTTTTGATTATAAGCCGGACATGCACAAGTTGTTTAAGACTGAGTTGCCCAAGTCTGTCAGTAAGGGACAAAGAGTGACATCGATGACCAGGGGTAGGGAACAACTAGTGGCGCCAACGATGTTTAAGTTTTCTCAACAGGGTAAGAGTGGAATTTTTATCAGTGAGCTTCTGCCTAACCTTTCAACTGTGGCGGATGATTTATGTTTGGTACATTCGTTGAAGACTAACGCTATTAACCATGATCCTGGGAAAACCTCATTTTGTACAGGATCGGAAATTCCTGGAAAGCCGAGCATGGGTTCGTGGTTGAGCTACGGGTTAGGGAGCCTTAACAAAGATCTTCCCGACTTTGTGGTCATGCCATCAGCGTTTTGGAGCGGTAAAGTAAACGTCCAGGCGCTTTATGCTAGGCTATGGGGTAGTGGTTTTTTGCCTTCAAAGTTTCAGGGGACATCGTTTCAAACCACTGGTGATCCGGTATTATTTCTATCCAATCCCAAAGGAGTAAACTCAAAAGTAAGGCGAAGGATGTTGGATGCGCTCGGGGAGTTGAATCAAAAGCACCATTACGAGATAGGGGATCCAGAAATTCAGACTACCATTGCGCAGCAGGAAATGGCGTTCAGGATGCAGTCNTCNGTGCCCGANCTTACNGATATTTCTGAAGAGCCCAAGAANGTNNTAGAGATGTATGGCCCNGAGGTTAATAAGCCNGGNTCGTATGCAAGAAATTGTCTTTTNGCNNGAAGAATGGCCGANAGAAATGTTCGTTTTGTTCAACTCTTTCACCGAGGGTGGGACCACCATACAAATTTGCCNACGCATATGAGGGGGCAGTGCCGAGACGTAGATCAACCGACCGCGGCATTAATTAAAGACCTTAAGATGAGAGGCCTTCTAGATGACACTCTTGTTGTATTTGCTGGTGAGTTTGGAAGAACTGTTTTTGGACAAGGAAATATTGCCCGAGATAATTATGGAAGAGATCATCATCCGTCTTGTTTTTCAGGATGGCTCGCTGGTGGAGGCATAAAAGGGGGGATGCACTACGGGAAAACTGATGACTTTAGTTATAACGTCGTTGAAAATCCCGTCAGGGTCCGCGATCTACATGCCACCATGCTCCATCTTCTTGGAGTCAATCATGAGCAGCTCACGTTTCCTTTTCAGGGGCTTGATCAAAAGCTCACTGGAGTTGAGAAGGCCCGAGTCGTGACTGATATATTATCTTAACCTCAACCTTTGAGATTAATCTCTCTTGCTGGCAAGCATGGCGAGTAATCTCAAGATCTCAATGTAAAGCCAGATGAGGGTCACTAACAGCGCAAATGCCCCAAACCATTCCATGTATTTGGGAGCACCCTGATTGGCTCCAGTCTCGATAAGATCAAAGTCGAGAATCAGGTTCAGTGCGGCAATGATGATGATAAACACGCTGATTCCAATGCCGAGCGGCGTCGCCTGATGAAGGTGTGGAATGTTAACGCCGAACATTCCGAGAACTATAGCAACTAAATAGAACAACATAATTGCTCCTGTTGCTGCGAAAATGCCCGTCCTGAACTTGGCTGTCGCCTTAATGATTCCAAACCGATACGCTGCCAGCATGCTGAAAAGGACTCCGAAGGTAAGTAGCACTGCCTGTGTGACAATGGATGAACCGGTGCCAGCAATACCTTGCGGGCCAAACATGGTTGCATAGACAATTGAAATTCCCCCAACAAAAAGTCCCTCCACGATGGCATACAATGGAGCAGTGACCGGTGCCCAAGTTTTTTTTACAACTGTAATGAGAGCTACCACGATACCACCAATGAGTCCTCCCCATGTACATACCATAGGACTAACACTTCCCGCCGCTATCATGTTCCATGTCACCGATGAGCTCAGGACCAAAAGCAATAGTAATATTCCTGTTTTATTAACTGTTCCGGACACCGTCATTAGGTTCGTGCCAGATTGTCTATCAAATCTCTGGAAGGTATCAGCGTTGAGTGTTGGGTTGCCAGTTCTCATATTTTGTATCAAAAAAATTATTGTTTTCTTATCTTATAACGTTATCTATAACGCTTTTAATCTAAATTACTGATAATTTTCTGCACGAGTCGTTGATCTGCAATTATAAAATTTCAGATATTTTATAATTATTGCTCCGGCATTTCCTATACTTTGGTGCTAGTACTTGGAATTTCTTGCCAGTTTGTGGTGTATCTTGGGCTCCGGTAATTTCTTTTCATTTCCCATTTTCTTTGAATTCCCTGGGCCGCGAGGAAGGCCGACTCGGGGCCGTACGCACTTCTGAGTTCCTCTACCGCCTTCAAAAGTTGTTTGCGTTTGGATTGCTGTTTTGGCGGGAATAGTAGTCCCTGCTGCAGCGATTTGGGTTGAAGGTTTAACAGCATGATGCCTGCTTTATGATACTGGTAGCCTTTTCGGTAAATGGTTTGGATGATTTTCTTAGCCGTGCTGATAATTTGCATGGGTTCGTCTGTAGGTTCGTCGAACCCAACATAGCCGGCATTTGAATATTGAGGCGTGTTCACCCTGAACGGATTGGTTTTGATGAAGGCTTGTAGACCACACGCCAATGACTGCTGTTTACGAATTTTTTGAACTCCTCTAAAGGCATGGTTCGCAACGGCCTCTTCTATCAGGGTTAAGGATGAAATGGGCTGCCCAAAGGCCCTTGAACAGCACACATTCTTTTTAGGTTGAGGGCACTCTTCAAGCTCCAAACACTGCCAACCTTGTAATTCTTTTTGGGTCCTTTCTAAAACAACGCCTCCCAGTTTTCTTACCGTCTTTGATGAGGCCCCCATTAAATTAAGGGCATTGGAAACTCCTAACGCTCTAAGCTTGTGGCCTAGCCTTTTGCCGACACCCCACACGTCTTCGATTTCGACAGATGCAATGAGTTCATAATCGTCCTGGCTAATCGTTAGGCATCCGGAATTGTTCTTTTTGGCCAGCCGGTTTGCTAATTTTGCTAACGTTTTGGTTGGCCCCAATCCCACAGATATCGGGATACCGGTCCACTTTAGAACCTTGGTTCGCATTGTCTTTGCGATCTCCAGCGGGTCACTTTTTCCGCTCAAATACAAAAAGGATTCATCAATAGAATAGACCTCTATATGATTTGTAAACTGTCTGAGAGCCGACACGACCCGCCGTGACATGTCTCCGTAGAGTTCATAATTGGAGGAGTACACGCGGACATTGTTTTTTTGGCACAGTCCTCTTATCTGATGGTAGGGGGATCCCATGCCTATTCCCAACGACTTGGCCTCATTTGATCGAGCGATTGCACAACCATCATTATTTGAAAGAACGATGACAGGTTGATTGTCTAAGAATGGTCGAAAGACTCTCTCACATGAAACATAGAAGTTGTTACAATCTGCCAGAGCGATCACAGTTGATGAATGACGTTAGTAACGACTCCCCACAGACGAATGTCATCGCCTTCGTTGATGGTTATGGGCGGGTAGTCTGGGTTCTCAGGAACGAGGCTGAAGTTTTGCCCTGACCGCAGATAGCGTTTTACCGATAGTTCTCCATTGACTACGGCAATGACGACGTTTCCATTCTTTGCGTCGGCACTTCTATCGACGACAAGTAAATCTCCGTCATGAATGCCGGCCCCGATCATGGAATCGCCCTTTGCTCTCACAAAAAACGTGGCGGCAGGTTGCCGGACCAAGTGCTCGTTTAGATCCAATGTGCCCTCCAGATAATCATCGGCTGGGGAGGGAAATCCGGCAGACACCCCACAAGCAAAAATAGGGAGGGCGTATTCTTTGTTGCGGATAAATTTCAGGACCCTATCCTCTTGGCTGACGGGGATCCTTATGGTTTTGGTGATTTCACCGTACTGTCCTCCTTTGGGTCGGCCGGCACCGTTTCTTTGTCCTCCTTTAGGCATTTTGAATTCTGTCACAAAATTCAAAACAAATCAAACAGATACTAAATTTTTAGAGTTTTAGCCGATTTATGGAGTTGTAAATCATTTTACTTTCTACCAACTTGTTGTTCTTGTAATTGTTATAGAAATATTACTCGAATTAAACCTTTAAAAGTACTCTCAAGTGAAATTGATAAACATCATTAAACAAATGGCCATCCTCGGCCTCATATCACTCATCCATTCGGCGGCGGCTCAGCCTAAAGCGATCCAGCCACAAGACAAACCGGGCTATGATAAGGCTAAAGATACCGGAGCCAAGGCGCCGGAAGGGGCAGACATTTTATTTGATGGAACACAGAAATCAATCGACTCCAACTGGGAAATGTGGCCAAAGAAAGACATGAAGATCACGTGGTCATTGGTCAAGAGCCCAACCGATGATACGAAAGTATTAATGACTAATGGGGGCAAGAGCTGGGGAACGCATGACCTAGTGACCAAGAAAAAATACAAGGACTACGAATGTCATGTTGACTTCGTTCTTTGTGGTAAGCGTGATGACGATTCTCTTGAGGGGTATTCTAATAGTGGTGTCTATATGCAGAACCGTTACGAGATCCAGATCGAATCACCCAAAGGTAATAATACAAAAGATCCTTACAACTGGAAGATCGGACCTCATGGTATCGCCGCATTTTGTATGGAAAGGGTTCCTGATGAGAATGCCTGGAGAGCCAATGGGGAATGGCACTCGTTTCATGTTATTTTCAAGGCGGCCCGATGGGACGGTAACAAGATGACGGAGCCGGCCCGCGCCACAGTGTGGTGGAACGGAATAAAAGTTCACGATAATGTCCAGATCAAGAAGGCTAATGGAGGGATAAAAGTGACGCCTGATCCAGGTGGCCTCAAACTTCAAGAGCACGGACAAGATGTCCGGTTCCGCAACGTTTGGGTGCGCGAGATAAAGAGCTAATAAAAGGCAGGCATCAGAACTTTTCAGTCGAAGAACCTAAGAAAGACAGGTTTCTTAGGTTTCTAGACCGTTCAGAGACCAACGGAGAAGTTAACGATCCGTCTTGACGGCAATATTGGCCCTTGGGATGCCAACGAACCGGCAAATTGACATTACGTTGGCAAGATAAAGATGTTTGGCATCCTGGTCGCTGCGGATAAGCACTTTGATGTCAGGTTTTTTCTCAACTTCCTCCTTCATCCATTCAGAA
>NYVP01000159.1 GCA_002684575.1 Verrucomicrobiales bacterium | reverse complement strand
TACCATAAGGTCTCCCATAATTCGTATATACTCCCCTCTAGGCATATGTGTATCGGCAGGCTCATCCAAACCTGCCATAGAAAGCTGCTCCTTCATTTTTTCGAGTCTTTCCATTTGAACCTCAATAGACCGAATGGATTCGAAGTATTCATTAAATTTTTGCTTATCAGAATACCCAAGGTCTTTCTTCATGCTCCTTGCATCCTCAAGAACCAAATCAGTAATGTTCCGATGAGCTCTCAGGCCACTCCCTCCAAAGAGTCTGTTATAAACGTGCCTTGGATCTCTCATGCTAGGGGCAACGTGTTCAGTGCCGTACCAAGATATGTTATCAAATTGAATTGATTCCTTGTTATCTTTGTGACTGTTACAGCTGAACTCCAAAGTTTTAAAAGGGGTATCTTTGGATAAATTCTCAGCAACGATATGATCTAAGGTCCGGGACTGAGGGTATGGGGATTGCTTTATAGTATAGGGAGCTGCACTAGTTAAAAAACAAGAAGCACATTGCGCATGAACGTCAGTGCCCTCTTGAAAAGTTCTGTCCAGCCCCGTTACAAGAGTAACCTTATCCTTAACCTCCTTGAGAGGCTCGAGCGTAGGCGTCAATTCTAAAGGATAGGTACCTGCCTTCATCCTCGAATTCATTTCCACTTCAGTTCTAGCGCCGGTAAACTTGGGAATTGCCGCAGCTCCCTCATTGGGAAAAAACCCTCGTCTCACAACCCCTATCGGGACATAAAACCACGCCGCTCTTTGGTTGGGTTTTTTTGGAGATTTCTCTTTCGAGAGACTTTCAAGCCAAGGTATCCCTAGTATGGAACCACCAATACCTCTCAAAAAATTTCTTCTATTTGAATTGAGGTAATTTTTCATTATTGCTTGTCTCCTTTATTATGACTGAGAAATGGATCNCTTTGAACGATTTCATGAATCATGACTCGAAGGCTATAATCGGACTCTTTGACTTTTTTTGCAACTAAATCCACGGTCGGGGAGTCAAAGGCACTCAATTTTCGGCCTAATGAAAANGATAACAAATGGGAGACCAGCGCTTTAGTGAACCGGTCCTTCTCACTCATGATGGCGTCTTTGAATTCTACNACATCATTGAACTTATGTTTTCCGAAGAGTATTCCTGATGAATCCACTTCGCGCCCATTATGATATTGATCTCTCCATCGACCCACAGCATCAAAATTTTCGAGAGCAAACCCTAAAGGNTCTAATTTTTTATGGCACCCAGCGCAATCAGGATTATCCCGATGAGATGAAAAACGTTCTCTTAGAGTCATCTGCTTTGCTAATTCAGAATCGTCATTTTCCAAGGTCGGCACATCCGCAGGAGGAGGTTCAGGAGGGTCATTGAAGATAACCCCTGAAATCCATGCACCACGAGTTATCGGTTTCGTCTCTTCTGGACCAGAGGTCATGGTCATGACTGCAGCAGAGGTAATGACACCACCTTCTTTACGGTCACTGATTGAAACCCTTTCAAAAGCCATCGTCACAGGACCTCCGAGTCTTCCCTCAACCTTGGAGTCATACCACTTGGATAATCTTTTTGATCTATAACTATAATCTGAATCAATAAGGTCAGTAATTGGTCGATCCTCAACCAAAATAGTCTCAAACAACAGCAAAGGCTCNATCATCATATCCATGGTTGTACGATAATTTGGGGGAGCGTAATAGAAGTCGGGGTATTTTGTGGGATCAGGGACCGAGGAAATGATTCGATCCAGTTGAAGCCATTGCGACGGAAAACTATCACAAAAACGCTTAAGCTTGCCATCAAGCAGCATACGCTCAACCTCTGCTCTCAGCATATCAGGCTTGGATAAATCACCCGCCGAGGCACGCCCCATTAACACGTCGTCCGGAATACTTCCCCAAAGAAAAAATGACAGCCTTGTCGCCAATTCATAATCCTTCGAGTATTTAGATTNTGAATCATAGAGATATAGGAACCGAGGCGATGCCAGAATAGCTGAAACCGTTTCTTTCATCGCATCAAGAAAACTACTACCTGATTTAATGAGGTCTGTAGTATGAGAAGAGTAACGGTTCAGCGTGGCTAGATCAACGGGTCGACGAAATGCTCTGGTTATAAAGTGGTTCAACCGTTCATTAATGATTTCATTAGTCCTGTCTTTTTCTTTAGGCTCCTCGAACACGCTTGGCCATACCCCACAGGTCTTACGGTTAAAGTTATCACTGAGAACAATTGATCGACTAAGATTCAAGAAACTCTCCATGAGTAATGGTGANAATGAAAGATGATCGCCTCTATTATCAAAGCCGTGCTCTGCTCTCAAATCTTGTGGAAAAGGAGCAACTCCAGAAAGTCTGGGTTCAATTAAACCAGACTTACCAAGCGGTCGACTGCTGACAGTAATTTTGGAAGGAATCTTACCAGTCTCTGGCTTAAAATAATTACTGCGATCCCTCATCATTCTCTCGGGCAGTGGATACACTTCCACCTTGAGCTTTAGTAAATCCTTAACAGCATTGGCATACTGAAAGCGGTTCATTCTCCGGATAGGCGTTTGAGAGGATGACNGGCTACTTTTTATAGCCTCAGCCAACGTCTTTTTAAGCCCATCTAGAATATCAACTCTGATCTGACCATCAATTTTAGGCTCTTCTTCAGGAGGCATTTCTCCCTCCTTAATTACAGAAATGATATCCTCAATCCTGTCAGCATCCTGAAGCAACTCAGCATGATCACTGTAANTTTTAAGATCTAGCTTGCCCTTAATTTTGTCACNCTTTCCATGGCACTTGATGCAATGCTGTTGGAAAAAAGGTTGTATTTGAGTATTAAACAAACTCTTCGTATCCACTCCTAGACTCAAACCAGCCAGTGCGGCAAGAAGAGCGAAGACCAAGAACGAATTTATCATTAAGAAATACCGTAGAGGAATGGGTCTGAAGGATCAAGAATCAGTTCATATTGCCCGTTGACCCACGCACTTCCCCGAACTGANGGCACGANNGANCCNTCNTNNGNATGANNNACTTGACCCTCGAATACAGTATCTAAAATTCCAGCCTGNCTCCANGTTTCACCTTCTTTNAGTTTACCAGAATCATAAAGACATGCCAACTTTGCGCTGGTTCCAGTACCGCATGGCGAACGGTCATACTCACCTCCGGGACACATTACAAAATTCTTAGAGTCCGCAATCGAAGAATCAGAAGGTGGACCAAATATTTCAACATGATCAACCTTTGATCCATCCTCTCCGGTAATACCCGATCTCTCTAACTCATTCATNACATCAAAAGAGAAACTAGAAAGCTCCGCGATATTCGAATACTTNACCTCTGGGCCNAACCCTTCGATGAGGTAAAACCAATTACCNCCCCAAGCAATATCGCCTNGAATCACTCCATAATCTTGCAGTTCAATTTCAACATCACTTAAGTAACGATGACTTAGAACGTTGGCAACCTGAACGGACCCATCTTGCAAAAGCTCGGCTTTGACGATGCCTACCGGAGTTTCTATTGAGTGGACACCATGGGTAATCCTACCCATAAATTCTAAGGTTTTCACCANACCCATCGTTCCATGAAGNCANCCCTTGAGAACACCTTTATTGTTGAAAAAAATGACCCCAGCCTCACAGTCGGGCTCCTCAGAATCTAACAGTAANGCGCCAACCATTGCTTCGAACCCCCTAGGTTCGGAAAGCAATGATGTCCTCAACCAATCACATTTCAAAGCGAACTCATCTCTTAACTCCCTCATATTGCCAGATCCAAGCCCAGNAATTTTATCAATTACAACCCGAGTAGGTTCACCTCCAGTATGAGAATCAATAACCTGAAATTTGTCTATTTTATTGCCCATCTAATTAATAATAAAAGAAATTCAATCTAAGAGTATTAACAGATAAACAAAAATAAAGAATACCTTTTCTCTGAGACACGAGGCGAATACACTATCAANTTAAGATTTGGCATGCATGCTGCGTNATATTTGAAAAGTAACAAAAACAAAAGTTTATGACTNAACTAAACGATCCNCAAAAAAGCCTNGGAATCGGAAATTCTTATGACCCGGAAGATCCATCAACTAAGTCCCTAAATGATTATATTAANCTNAAGCTTGCGGCTAAAGGGTTTGAAATAGTGGGAGACAAAAAGGACTATCCGTTCTTAGACATGAGTCAGTCTTTGCTGGAAAATTACAAGCAGAGGGAAAGNTTGCTTTCTGATCATTTGTGTCCNGTAGATAAGCGNATCGATGACTTCGTAAAAGGTTATTTAAATAATTTTCCTGAAGANTTAGAAAAAATTAACTTCACGCTTCCAACAGATTCTCTGGTTTTAGAAAGACACGGCATTGCCAGAATACTAAGTATTCCACACAACGAAAAACAATTTAAATCCTCAATCGTCTCATCATACAAGGTCGCCCAAGGAGTTTGTAATAACCCGGCAAAAGATCGAAGAACAACAAAAGGTGTATTTCACATTGTGGAAGGTGGACTTCCTATACCTGCCGATAAAAAGTCAGTTCCAGAAATCACCTTTNCCCGACTTTTAAAAGAAGCTTTGAACCCACCAGATGAATTATTAACCATACCTTACACGGCAAATGAGAGTGAGAGCACCAAGTCATTCTTATCACTATTATTAAGACCATCAGTTTTTCCAAATGTTCCGGGAATTCATGATGGCAAATCAATGGAGATTCGTTTTTTTGCTCCTGGTAATCTTGTTAGTAATTTAGATTTTGTTGAATCGATTTTTGGTAATGCTGGTGATCCTTTTCTTCCAAAAAATAATAGTGCCCTTGATCCAATGCATTGGAGTGGTCACACCGGCTGTGTTATTCTTGCCCCTCATCTTATCAACTTTACCAAAAAGGATTTAGGATTACCGCATGCCTCTGACGCAACTCAACGTCAAATAAACGATGGCATGTGTTGGGAAAGTGAATCCGAACTTTATAATGATGGATCAGCCTTCAAATTAACGTGCAGAGATAAATCAGGTATCATTTTCACTTTGATAGCTGACAATTATTACGGTTACTGTAAAAAAGAAGTTAAGACACAAATTAGTTATGCCTGTAATTTACTTGGAGGGTGTGAGGAAGAACATGCTGGAGGAGCGATAGCTTTTCCGTCTTTTGATCATGGTGAAGATTTTACATTGAATGAAAACCTCGCGGGCAAGGAGCATAAATTTGAAAAGATTTTTGATTACCTCGGTCAATCAGCAATACAAAAACCTGAAGGTTATGCGATCGACTCAAATTATGAAAATATAGTATATTTACCTGAAAATGCTGTAATCAATCAAGACAGCCAAACCATTGAATGGATTAATCCTGATGCTTCAAGCCATCAATTAAAACTTCAAAGCAAAGTAACTTATGTTTATCCATCTGGATATAAAGTTGAGCTTGATCGTCCCTCCGCAGGAAGAAGGTGGAGACTCGTAGGAACACAGGCTGAGGGAACTTTTTGTCACAAGCCCTGCACCGTTTCAGGCGGCGGAAAATCAGAAATATCTAAACCGCTTACCGATGCAATGACCGCCGGCCCCATCATTATTCCAGAATTCAACAAAACCATGGATGAGGTTAGAGGGATCATAGAACGCAACTATTGGAACCGATATCATAAACCAAGAAAAAAGCCCGACACCAGTAGACCTATACTGAGCCCAAAAAGATCACTCGGTTCCGTGCTCAAGCTTCTTGCGCCTAGTGACGAATTTACAGATGAACACAACTCTTATATTGAGTCACTTTCTAAGCCGGCAATCGGTCTGGCACTACTTATCAAACGATTGTACAAACCCAGTTGGGGAGAATGGGAAAATTGGCAACACAAGTTCAGTGAAGATATAATTGATGGACAGTCAGGTTACGAACTTAAGTTTGAAGGTGAAAAGGTCATTACCCGCTACTTAAGAGTTGGCTATGATTGCGACGGATCTTGGCGAACTTTCAGTCTTAGAAAAGATTTTCTTCCTGCAAAAAAATTACAAAGGGAAGATGATATATCCGTTTCAGCAACTTTAAAAGTTGATCAGGAACATGGACTTCACCCTGAGATTAAAAAAGGGTCCCACAAATTTATTGAAAATTGTGAATACCGTTTCTTCCAAAGACCAGACGACGCATTCCTCAGAGGATATGACAAAGAGACAGAAAAGAATTTTTCAAAACAAGGGAATTTTTTCTCAAACTACGAACCGATTAGTCGGTCTGAACTTGAAGACATTGTTGCCAACGCGATTAACTTTGAACAATATACGGCTCCACTGAAAAAACTTTTCAAAAAACATTACAAAAATAAAAATACAGAATTTATTGTATCACCATCTCATCCAAGACTTGTTAATGGTGAACCGTCTGAAAACCCAAGATACCTTCAAGATCGAGAAGATTTACATGATGATAGGTCAGAGTACCTAGCAAAAGTGGGCATGCACCTCTATAGGGAAATTCCAACCAACCAACCCATTGCCACACCTGTTAACTCGGTACTTCCAGGTAGACGTAATAATCCTCCAAATAAAAAATCTGGAATCAAGGCTTTAGCAGTTTACAACCCTCTGCACTATCAGGAACTGCCCGAACTTTTTATGGATTACATTTCAAGTCTGACTGGAAAATCACCATCAACTACAGGAGCAGGCTCTGAAGGCGCTCTTACAAAAGGACCATTTAATGCACTGCCTCCAATCATAGATTTAAATAATGCCTTGTCTTCAGCAATACTAACTCAACAATCGCATTTCATAAGTGCCGCTGGGTATGTTGGACCGAACTTTCGAGTAGATCACGACATCAGCCTAATAATTCCTGAAGTTTGGTCAAGAATGCGAATCAGTGAAAGAAATCCTGAGGAAATGATTAGCGAGGGATTACTTGAGCCTTGCAGCGAGATTGAAGGTTTCAATGGAACTGAGAGACTAGGTTATCGCATTACACAGAAATTTGTTACTAGATACTTTGGGAGGGTCTTCGCTGATCCTGCTAGCATATTTACAAATGAAATGTTAAAGCCTGAGCTGCAAGATAAGGAATCATTCAGCGAGGGCATCAATAATATAATAGAAACACAACGAAGTGTAGCAAAACTGTACTTTGAAGATGAAAGTTATAATGAAGCATGCCCTCCACTCAAAGCTTTACTCAAAATAATGGCTAATTCAGACGATGAAAAAAATCTGAACAGTCCTGAAGTAAGGAAATTATTTGATCTGGAAAACTTTTTAGAGAGTGATTGGTACAAAGAAAGAACTCAATCTCAATGCAAGGTAGATATTAAATTATGGGAAAAACATTATGAGAATCTTACTAATTTTATTTCTGATCCAATTTATGATGGCGAGAACAGTAAACTTAATATCAAAGAAAAACTGGATGCGGTTGAAGAAAAGTTAAAAACTGCTAAAGATCCTAATTATTCTGCAACTCTAATAGGCACAATCGGTGTAGAACCATCAGTAGTATAATTTAGAAAATTTACTTAATTAAATCTCAGAGGAGACATCGCCTTAAGATTAATTTCATTTTTTTCTCCACACAATAAATCAGCCATTATTTTTCCAGTCACTGGAGCTAGGCTCAGTCCCATCATCGCATGACCAGTGGCGATAAAAATATTTTCTCGGTCCGGGCCCGCAGGGCCCAAATAAGGAAGACCATCCGGCGAGCATGGCCTGAGACCTGACCATTGTTTCACTCCATTAAAATGTTGAGGTTGAAATTTAGGGAAATACCTTGGGATGGATTTTAAAATACCATTGATGCGCCGACTGTTGACGGATAAATCATTGTCTCCCAGTTCCATTGTGCCTGCAAATCTCAAAGAACCGTTAAAAGGGGTTACAGCAACTCTCGCCTCATTCAAAATTGAACAAATTGACGGCAACTGAACCGGCTCAGTCAGCGTCATCGAATAACCTTTTCCTGAAACTAATGGTAATCTTATCCCTAAGCTATCAGCTAGGCTTGAAGACCAAGCCCCACCACAAATCACAAACTGATCAGCGGCAATAGTTTCGATTTTCTGATTATTGTTGTTTGTATCTTGATAAACGCATTCAAGAGCTTTTGGCAGTCCAGAATCAAAAATAATTTTTTGCCCAACAGCGTTATACACAACCTCTGCCC
>NYVP01000158.1 GCA_002684575.1 Verrucomicrobiales bacterium | reverse complement strand
CTGACACAATTGAAGAGCTTGAAGAAGAAAAAGAAGTAACGAGAGGACCTCCAAGACCAAACGTTGTTCTATCGTTATCAAAGCTGTTGAAAACATCATCACCAGAAAGTGCTGTGTCATGAATCTTAAGCTTGGCTATACTGAGTGAACCACTTAAATTGTCGACACGAGTTCCATTAGCCTCGTTCTGGTTACCAATTACGATTGGAAGTGGGGTCTCATTGTCGTTAGCCACTGCCCAAGTGTTGAGAGGATTACCATCATTCTCTGAATTTGAAAGAAATCCATCAACGTAAATTGAACGAGTGTTAGATGACTTGTCGTAAGAGAGAGTAAGATGATGCCACTTACCCGCCTCAGGACCTCCAGTCTGACCAGCAACGAAAGCCATGTCAGCTGAGCCACCCCAACCTCCGAGTGCACCCCATGTGTTGTGGTTGCCGTAATTCATTGACCAGTTGGTGCCGTCTCCGCCACCTCTTCGTCCCCAAGCAACGATTGTTTCCTCACCTGGAATGTCAGGATTAAATACCCAAGCTTCGACAGTTCTGTCTGCATCTCCAGTTAGTGGAGCTGAGTCTGGTCCAACGTACCAGTCATTAGCTCCGTCAAGAGTAACAGCTTTTACTCCATCCACTTCTGTCACACTAGGTGTATCAACTTCGGCTTCGAATGTGCCACCAAGTGTTCCTGTGTTAGGAATTGATTTAAGTTCACCCAACTCATCATCGGTTAGGTCTATATCAATAAGTACGTCAGCATTCACGAATGAAACTGAAAATACTAACAATGTAACATAAGTTACAACAAGGGTACAGAGGCCCTTAAGGGTATCGTTTTTCATGGAGGTTATAGTGTTAGGTTTGTGTAGTGGAGTTATATAATTATGCCCGGTCTAGAAACATTCCGAACCAGTAAATGCTAATTTTTGACAAAAAATCGCCACAAAGTCTAGTAAAATTAATACAAAATTAATAAAACTTTTATCAAGAATTTTTAAAATTTAGGCAGCCTGTTTAATCAATGATTTTAAATATTTAAGTAACCTTAAGTAATAAATAAAAACATAAATCTATTACACACTATTGGTTGCTAATTGAGTGGTCATGGTGTTGTTTTCCGGTTCGCCGCTCATAAAATTGAACAGCTCCCTTAAATAAAAGACTATGATTAATCCTGATCGAGCCACGCTCGATTTTCTAAACAGTTTTTCACCAGAATCGCAGCAAAAGGGTGAGGAATGGCACCGNGAAGGCTGCGTTTCACAGATTTTCGGTAATTATCTCCTTATTAGAGGCCGTGTAGAGAGTCCTGAGGGTGAAAATATAGAAACAACCCTAATTATGAAGGGTAATGGCTGGATTGGAGAATCCACTAGCGAACTTGATACTGATTGCCCGGGTCTTTACGCTACGATGTTGGAGCGTTTGGANAGAGGGAAAAATCTTCCTGAATCCCCTAATGAAATAGATGATACTCCTTTACCCGTCCTATTGGAGGAAAAGTTAGAGCGCGAGCTTAATGATGAGGAGGAGGCCTATTTAGCAAAACTGGAGAAGAGATATAGACGGTTTGCCATAAGCAAGGAAATTTTTGATCATGATTTGATTCGATTGGAGCCGAGGTGGGAGGTAAAAGGTTACGACCCTCTGGAGCTATGGCCAACACCTCCAAAGAATATCGCAGAGTTCTGGAATTACCTGGCTTATGCTTTTGAAAAGAATGGGCTTGGAATTCCTCCATTCATGAGAGGNGTGACTGATCTAGAGCACACTCAGTCAAAGCTAATGAGTTGGGAACACGACAAAGAGGTAGTGGAGTGGAGTGAAAAGATTGGAAGTTTCATTGATGGTCCCGAAAAAGAGGAAGGATTAAAGGTTGGTGAGTTTTGTTTAGAGATCACAACGAATCGAGCCAATTTAAGATGGAAGCCTAATGGTCAGGAGGATTATCTGGTTCTCTCTTCTCAGGATATATTGGAACTGGTTGAAAAATATGACCANGGACTTCTTGAAATTGATAATGATTCCGATCTTTTATGGGCTTCTTACCTTAATTATAGGGGTAAGGCAGGTACCGAGGATATTCGATTGGAATCCGAGTTGGCTGGTCGATTCCTTAATGAATTATTTAGAAGGCCATCACTTAATCATAAGTTAGTCGACCTAGATGGTCAGCCTATAAATATATCTCAAACTAAGCTTAATTGGTCATGTGATCTTGATCCTGGATCAACGACAGGCGATTGGAAGATGTATTTAATGATGGAGGACGGGGAGGTAATCCCTCATTCTTTAAGGTTATTACCGGGGCTTCAAAATCTTTACCTCTCTGATGATATTGTTTTTCAAGGTCCTCCTAGTTGGACTGAAGGTACTGATGTCAGTCCCTCATACGAAGTGCCTAAAGAGGTCATCGAAAGTGCCACAGGGGTCGCGTTTTTGAAAAGATCTGGAGCCACCATANCAGAATCTTTGGAATCCAGGGTGGATGATGCCATTCTAAACGTGACATTAGATGCCAAGTTGGTGAGTGGATTAAGTTCCGCAACTAGTGAACATTTAATTCTTGGCTGCAAAGCCAGTGATGATNATCAAAACAGGATTGAAACTTTAAACAATGAGGGTTGGTCAATAATTGAGGATAAAAATAGGGAAGATGGTCGGATTACTCATTATGACCGAAGTTTGCTTCACAGAACTCAGTCACATTTAGCTAAGTTGGTTTCGTCTTATGATGAAGCTCATGAGGCCTTTAAGCTTAAACTCACAAAGGTCTTTCCCAAGAAGTTTACAAAATGGATCGATTCACTACCTGAAGGGATAAATGTTGAAACAGATGAATTGATGGGTTCACTCCTTAAAGATCCAGTCAAAGCATCACTACGTTTTGAAGTTGTTGGTGAAGAAATTGATTGGTTTGATTTAAAGGTCGTCATTGATGTTGAAGGAAAGGATCTTTCGCAGGATGAAATAAAAAGTCTTGTCGAGGCCAGAGGGGATTTCGTTAGGGCTAAAGATGGTAGTTGGGTGAGGGTTGCCTTTGATATGGATGAGGAGCAAACCGATGCTGTACAGGGACTGGGTATAGATCCATATGATTTAAGNGGGGAAAGTCACAGAATGCATGCAATGCAGTTGAGTGATCCTGCTGTTAAAGAAATATTTGATAGTAAGGCATGGGATAAAATATGTAAGCGGGCAGAAGAGGTGAAGTTGAGAGTTAGGCCGGCAGTTCCATCTAATCTTAAAGCAGAGCTTCGTCCCTATCAGGTCGAGGGTTTCCATTTTCTCTCTTATCTAGCTACTAACAATTTTGGTGGAATTCTTGCCGATGATATGGGGCTTGGAAAAACAGTTCAGAGTTTGTGCTGGCTTCTTTGGTTAAGGGCAAGATCCGAGGGAGACCCATTACCGTCATTGGTAGTATGTCCTAAATCTGTTTTAGACGTTTGGTCCGGGGAGGTNAAGAAGTTTGCCCCCGAGATGCGAGTTCAAGTTTTAAGATCAAAAGATGAGCTTGATACTGAGCACCTAAAGAAAAACGTGGATCTGTTGGTTCTTAATTACGCGCAGCTTCGTGTTGGAGAAGAAAAATTAACCAAACAGGAGTGGTTAGCCGTCATTTTAGATGAGGGACAACAAATAAAAAATCCTGATTCTATGGCAGCCAAGGCTTCGAGAAAATTACAGTCGGAGCATCGTATGGTTTTGACNGGAACACCTATTGAAAACAGGTTATTGGACGTATGGTCTCTTATGGCTTTTGCAATGCCTGGGGTTTTGGGAGATAAGAAGTATTTTAGAAAGAGATTTGATCGAAGAAAAGATGACACTGCGCAGATGAGATTGTCAGCCAGGTTGCGTCCATTCCTTTTGAGAAGAACAAAGTCTCAGGTCGCTATGGACTTACCTCCCCGAATCGAAGAGCAGGTTTATTGTTCGATGGATGGNGAGCAGGCTGAATTATATGAAAAGGAAATGAAGAAAGCGCAAAAGACTATTCTGGGAATGGGTTCTAACGAGGAACTTAGAAAGAATAGTCTTATGGTACTTCAAACATTNATGAGACTGCGTCAAATTTGCTGTCACCCCGCACTTATCAACCCAGAAAATTCTGAAGCTGAAAGTGCAAAATTAAACGCATTATTCTACCTCCTTGATCAGCTTAGGGAGGAAGGTCATAAGGTTCTGGTCTTTTCTCAATTTGTTAAGATGCTTGATATNATTAAAGACCGTCTTGAGGCTGAGGAAAGGCCATACAGCTATCTGACGGGGCAAACTCAGGACCGTGGTAAAGTCATAGAGGAGTTTCAGACAACTGAAGATCCTTCAGTTTTTCTTTTATCTCTCAAGGCTGGTGGAAGTGGACTCAACTTAACATCAGCTTCTTATGTTATTCTTTATGATCCTTGGTGGAATCCAGCTGTTGAAAATCAGGCCATTGACCGTACACACCGTATAGGCCAAAAGAACAAGGTGATTGCATATCGATTATTGATGCGCAACACGATNGAGGAAAAGGTGAGGATTCTTCAAGAGCAAAAGCAGAAAATGTTGGATGATGTTTTGGGTGAAGAATCTTTCTCTAAAGGGCTTGAAATGAAGGATATTGAGTTCCTTTTTACTCCTGACAAGGATTCATCTGAGGAGGTCACAATTGTAGAATCTGAGGAGATTTTTGAGTAGTCATTGAATATAACTTAAGATTGTGGATCCGTCGCTGTGATGGGGGCGTAATATTTCGGTAATAAAATTATTNAAGCTTACTGATTCATATTTGAGAAAAAACACAGCGATTTAGCCTTTTTTGAAAATTAATAAAGTCACAGATTTAAACTCTGTAAGANATTANTAGCTGATCTTAGTGTTAGTTCAGGCTTGATGGATCAAAATATGGCAATATTATACAATTTTGAGGGGTATTANAATCAAATGAAAAAATTTTTACTAACAACTTTATTTGTTTCATGCATCACTGCACCTAGCTCTTTATTTGCTAGAGTCTTTGAGGATCAATTTGGAAGAATCATCAATGCTGAACTTGTTTCCCACACTGGTAACGATTCTGAAAATGTCACCATCAAGAAAAGTGGGAAAAAGATGGTAGTGAAAATTTCTCTTTTNAGTGAGAAAGATCAAAAATTCATTCGTGAATGGATGACTAAAATTCCACCCACTCTGGATTACAACTTTCGGGTAGAAGTAGCTAAGAAAGAAATTGAAAATAAGCCAGGATCGAGCCCTTTTAATAAATCAGATGACAAGCAAGTGGCTTATTTGATGAGGTTAACTAATCTGACACGTCAGCCAGTGAGTGGTCTCAGAGTTGAGTATCGGGCTTACATGAAAAATTACGGTAGTGGTGGAGGGGAAGATACAAGTTCCATCAGAGAAGAGGCTGAAAAAGCTGGAAGAGACCTTGGAGGTGTAACTGATAAACAAATTGAAGACTTTATCAGAGCAAGATTTGGAGGAGGTTCTCGAAGCAGAAGAGGGGGAGATTATGGCAGATCTACCAAACCAAGGATTATTCATGTCGAAGAAGCAAAGAGTATTGAAGAGACTCTTAAGTTTAATGAAAATGTTACGATTGAATCCAAACCAATGAAGCTTGATTCGTTCAAATCAAGGTGGACAAATGATCGTTACAAAGACGAGCTAATTGGTGTGATTGTTAGAGTTTTTGAGCCAGGTGGTGAAATGGTGTACGAGTATAGAGATCAAAGCACTAAGGATTACATTTGGGCAGAAAGCACAAGTCCTGTCAGAGGATTCACCAATGATGAACCAGATTTGGGATTAGGTGATAACGATAGACCTGTTAGAGGTTTTACGGGAGAGTAAAATCTCTTCAACTCGAATTTAATGAACCCTTTGTCCGGGTTTAGCTCCTTCGTCTGGAGACAAAAGGTACACTTCTTTTCCGCCCGGTCCTGAGGCGATAACCATACCTTCACTGACTCCAAACTTCATTTTTCTTGGTGCGAGGTTGGCCACCATGACAACGAGTCTACCAACAAGTTCGTCTGGTTCATAGGCGGACTTTATGCCTGCAAAAACGTTTCTAGTCTCATCGCCGCCTAAACTAAGAGTAAGTTGAATAAGTTTTCTAGCTTCTGGTACTTCATTGGCCTCGATAATTCTGGCAACTCTAAGGTCAGGTTTAATGAACTCATCAAAGGTGATTTCCTCACAGAGTGGTTCATTTTTTAACGGCTCAGCACTATCATCCCAATTGGTAGCTTTTGTTGTCTCTTTGTTGTTTTCTTTGCTCTCTTCAGTCATGGCTTCAATGTCTTTGTTGTCTATTCTGGCCATCATATGTTTAAATTTGTTGATCTTAGTTCCGACCAATGGTGTTTTCACCTGATCCCATGAAGTGATTTTTTCATCAAAAAGCTCTTCTGCTTTTTTAGTTAGAGATGGTAATACCGGAGTTAGATAGATTACTAGTTGCCTAAAAAGATTTAATGCAATAGTACAAACATCCTGTAGCTCTTGCTGTTTCTCAGGGTCTTTCCTTAGCTCCCATGGAGCACTTTGCTCTACAAAAGGATTGGCTTTGTCTGCGAGTTCAAGAATTTTTCTCATTGCATGAGAGAAGTCACCATTCTCATAATCATTTGCAATAGTGTCACTTGCTGCTGCTGCGCTTTCAAATAATCCTCCGTCATCAGGATACTTTTCTGAGAGTCCTATCTCGCTCACAAATTTAGCACTCCTACTTGCAAGGTTAACCACTTTACCAACAAGGTCAGTGTTTACTTTTGTTCGAAAGTCTTCAAGGTTCAGATCAATGTCTTCAACTTTGCTTGATAAACGACTGGCATAGTAATATCTCAAGGATGAAGGGTCTAAATGTTTAAGATACGTGGACGCTTGAATAAAGGTCCCTTTGCTCTTAGCCATCTTTTCTCCATCCACGGTTAAAAAACCATGAATGTGGACTTTTGTGGGTAAAGAGTATCGCGAACTTTTCAGCATTGCTGGCCAGAATAAGGTATGAAAGTATTGAATGTCCTTACCTATAAAGTGATGGATTTCTGCAGAATCGTTGGTCCACCATTCTTCGATTTTTTTATTTTGTTTTTCGCACCATTCCTTAGTGCTCGCGATGTATCCTATAGGCGCATCAAACCAAACGTACCAGTAGTTGCCAGGGCTATCGGGGATTTCAAAACCAAAATAGGGGGAGGGCCTAGAAACGTCCCAGTCTTTAAGTTCATCGTTCAGAAAATAGTTCTTCAGATAGTTGGCACTTTCCTGTGGTAATGTCCCACTCTGGGTCCATTCATCCAAAAATGAATGAAGCTGTTCAATTTGAACGAAAAGGTGTTCTGCCTTTCTAGTTTCAGGTGATGTTCCTGAAAGAGTGCTAATTGGATTGATTAAGTCTTTAGGAGAGTAAGTTTCACCACACTTGGAGCAATTGTCACCGGGTTGATCCGGAGCATTACAGGTCGGGCAAATTCCCCTCACCATACGGTCCGCAAGAAACATCCCTTTTTCAGTGTCATAAAGTTGCTCGATCTCTTTCTTTATGACCATGCCCTTTTCTTTTAGTGCATTCCATATTTCGATACAGGTTTCCTTGTTTGCTTCACTGTTCGTGCTGCCATAATGATCAAATTCTATGTCAAAACCAGCGAAGTCTTTTTGATGAGATTGTGACATCTCCTCTATTAGTTGCTGCTCAGTACGTCCTTCGTCGGCTGCTCTAATCATTATAGCAGTTCCATGGGTGTCATCGGCGCAAATATAGATCGCTTTGTTTCCCCGTAACTTTTGAAAGCGGACCCAAATATCTGTCTGGATATACTCTACTAAGTGCCCAAGGTGAATATGCCCGTTGGCATAGGGTAGGGCTGAAGTGGCAAGTATTTTTCGCATTTTAAGACAAATAGTTTTGTGCTTTAAACTCTATAGTGCGAATAGGATGAGGTTGCAACGGGAGAACTTACTCAATTTTATCGGGCTTTATTTTTCCACCTATTCCGATAATGGTCGCGTTTGATTTAGCCGCTTCTGCTTCCGCTATTTGACCATCTTTCATATACATTTGAGATAGTGAAGTCCATGCCAGTAGATCGTTAGGACTAATTTCAGTAGCCATTATGCCAGCACCGATGGCTTCTTTCATTTTACCTAGTTTCATCAAAGCCATTCCGAGTGCATGCCATCCATCAAAAAACCTCTTATCAAGTTCTGTGGACTTTCTGTAGAATTCAGCGGCAGCTTCTATGTCACCTACTGCGATTTTACTATTTCCCTCATCATATAAATCATGAGCGCTTTGATTCATATAATGATTTCTAATTTAACTCAGGGTTTGAGATATAAATGCTGGCAGAATTAGTTGAAATTCAAATATAAGTTTCTGGACTGATCGCTTATTTCTTTGCGTTGATCAATTAACCACGAACGGAACCGAAGGTCTAAGTTCTGTGCATGGAGTCTTTTTCCAATTTCTCTTTTTGTATCTAACTCTAACGGATTTGGTTTCAAAGACTTCTCTGCAATGTATACTAAAATTCCGCCGTTTTCATTCATCAAGGTATCACTGATTTTGCCGGCTATAGTGCCATGCTTTGTCTTTTCATCAGGATCAACTGCTACTGTTCCTAATACAGCTCTTCTTAATAATTCTGAGTCAACTTCGTCTCCTGATGGAGGTGATTTTAAATTGTAGCTGTATCGCGTGACGCTGTAACCTTTTTTCTCTGCAGCTTCCTTTAGAGTTGGTCCATCAGCGGTTGATGTTGATAGAGCAGTCTTTGCTTCATCAAGATCTTGTTTAATTTTATCAAGAGCTTTTTCGGCTACCATTTTTTCTTTAAGGATGTCTTTAGCCTCATCGAAGTTCATAGGTTTTGGTTCGGCAATTTCAATGAGTTTGACAAACCAAAAGCCTTCTATTGTTCTGAAGTTGGCAACTGGATTACCTCCATCTAAGCTGAACACCCTACTTGCCAACTGAAAGTTTTCCTTTAGGTCCTCAGGCAAATTATCCCTTTCAACGGGTGTTTCAATTTTCTGATATTTGATTGGTTTATCTTCATTGGAAACAGAACCAAGATAACGCGCGGCAATAGTAGAAAAGTCAGCTCCTTCAGCTTTTATTTCTTTGTTAAAGCCCTGAATTGTATTGGTGAATTTCTGAAGCAATGCTGTTCTTTCTGCAGGTGTTAAAACTTTAGATTTATCTTCTGTTTCAACTTTTGTAGGATCTACAGTCTTATCTTCAGAAATAACTGAGTTTTCCTGAGGTTTCCCATTTGTAGTTTCTTCAGCGCTTAAAGGCTCTTCTTTAATTTCCTCTACTGGGGAATTTTCCACGGGTAATGACTCTTCTTTGAGGTCCTCGATTACAACTTTTTCTGTTTCTTCAGCGACTTGGCAAGGGTCTTCGCTTTGCTCAGGAGTAGGCTCAGGAGTAGGCTCAGGAGTAGGCTCAGGAGTAGGCTCAGGAGTAGGCTCAGGAGTAGGCTCAGG
>NYVP01000157.1 GCA_002684575.1 Verrucomicrobiales bacterium | reverse complement strand
TGAAGAAGCCCCTGCGGCTGAAGAAACCCCTGCGGCTGAGGAAACCCCTGCGGCTGAAGAAACACCTGCGGCTGAAGAAACACCTGAAGCTGGAAAAGAGTAAATTTTCAGAAATCTTCCTGAATTTTCAGGTGATAAGGTTATTTTGACCTATGTGTTGGACAGCGCACCAGCATATCTGCATTAGATTAGATCAGTGAAATGTTTCTATATCTGTATTATACAAGAATTATTAAATTCGTATCTGACGGTAATTCTCAATTTCACTAAATTAAAGAAAGCTCACTTGATTAAATGTNAGATCAATCGCANTAAAAGATTTATCAATTGATTACATGCTGATGAGAAANACAAAAATNATATCGACTCTCGGTCCCGCAAGTGATTCTGACGAGGNTATAGGTAATTTGATAAAATCTGGNACTAACGTTTTTAGGCTCAATATGAGTCACGCAAAACATGAGTGGGTNAAAGACATTATACCCAGAATTAGATCTGCNTCNGACCAAGCGGGGAGGTTTGTTGGAATATTAATGGATTTACANGGTCCTTCTATCCGAACTGGCGAATTATCATCNCCNATCGAGCTAGTCAANGGTGATATGTGTGAGTTANGGCTCGATGGGGGNGCTNCTACTATNGATCAAAGNACCACAGTNAATTATCCANGTCTTTTTGAGGATATTTCTGTTGGGGATACGGTTCTGGTTGATAACGGGGTAATTCATTTGAAGGTTGAAGATGTATCGAAAGAGAGAATTCATTGTTCTGCTCTTACAGACGGAACTTTGGGATCGCGGAGGCACATTAATCTGCCAGGGATAAATGTAAGATTGCCTGGACTTACGGACAAAGATAAAAAAGATGCCGCTCTTGGTGGAGACTTGGGCGTTGATTTTGTCGCCTTAAGTTTTGCGAGAGAATCCTCTCACTTAGAAGATTTAAGGGTGTTTTTGGAGTCAGATGGATCTAGGGCACAAATAGTCTCCAAAATTGAGGATCAGCAAGCCATTAAAAATTTGGATGATATAATANTAGCTTCTGATGTTGTTATGGTNGCTCGTGGTGATCTNGGTATAGAGGTTAATATNGAAGANCTTCCNATCGTTCAAAGAAGAATAGTGAGGAAATGTATTCAATTAGGTAAAAGAGTTATCGTTGCAACTCACATGTTAGAGTCAATGCTCGACAATCCATTACCAACTCGGGCGGAGGTGACTGATGTGGCTAATGCTGTTTATGAAGAGGCAGACTCAGTTATGTTGAGTGGCGAAACAAGCGTAGGTCAATATCCNGTAAAGAGTGTTGAGGTCTTGAGTAGAATAACCAGTCGTAATGAGTCTGGNGGTGCAAATTTTGCNGATTTTGCATCNCTTAAAACAAATAAACAAAAGACTGTAAAGGCGGCAGTAGTTNTAGCTGATTCNATACCTGGATGTAANATTGCTGTTTTCACAAAAAGAGGAGTNATGGCAAATTATATTTCTAATTTAAGGCCAAGTGATTCTATGATTTATGCATTTTCTGAAGATGACCAGATTTTAAGACATTTATGNTTGAGTAGAGCTGTTACTCCATTAAAAGCAAAGTTTACTAATGATTCTGAGGAGACTGTAGCAAGAGGAATTGAAGAATTGAAAAGAAGAGGTTTTGCTGCCCCAGGCGATTCAGTTGTGATATTGAGTGATGTTTTAGGCGGTGAATTTGTCCAAGATTCAATACATTTAAGAGAGGTTGAATAAATAAGAGATTTAATCGTCCAAATGTGATATAATTAACATATATATATTTACCATGAAAAATAGAATCGCCAAAAACTTCCTATTTGCGATTGCTTTATTTACAATTAGTAATGTTGCAAGCGCTGAGGAAAAGAAAAATAGTGTCCATAGCTCATTNGAGGGTAAGCTTGTTGAGTTAAAGGGTGGGAATGCAACCGCTGCAAAAATTTCAGCAGAAGTTGATTATTATGTTCTTTATCACTCCGCTTCATGGTGAGGAGGTTGTAAAGCTGTAACGAAACAGTTGGTTTCGTTGAATGAAAAAAATATAAAACTTGGTGATAAAAAGAAATTTCAGTTAATTCTCGTTGATTACGACCGGTCTCCTGAAGCTTTAATCAAATATTTGAAGTCTAGCAAAATTAATTGGCCGGCAATCAAGCTAGATCAAAAGAAATCTGTGGAGAAATTGACCAAATTAGGTGAGACTGGCTTTATTCCTAATGTAGTTATGCTTAAGCCAGATGGAAGCATGGTTTCAAATGATCGAGCTGAGGTTCTTAAAAGACTAGAGAAGCTTACAAGTTCCTAAGTTAATTAGCTTTCAGAAATTAAAGTACATGTAGTTCAGGACACTTGAACTTCATGATTCTGTTACATTACAAAAATAAAATGAATTCAGTTAAGTTAATTATCTTAAAGTTAACTTTTATATTCATAGCTCTGAAATCTACTTTTGCCCAAAACAGGGCTGTTGAGGACGGTTTTGATTTGTTAGAAGATGGAGAGCTAATAGTTACTTCTGATTTTGGCGTTCTTAGAAATGATCGATTTGGAGAAGGTACGATTCGGTCAATTTTATCCAGAGAGCCAGAAAACGGTACTGTTAGTTTATTTAGTGACGGGTCATTCAAATACACGCCTAATCCTAACTTCAATGGTGAAGATTCGTTCGCTTATTCATTTGAGAGTCAACCAAGATCAATAGAGTTTACTGTTGATCAATCAAGATCTGATGTGGATTTCTCTGCAGAGTTAACAGCAATAGGAATTAGTCAAACTCGTTCAGATAATTCGAGTCTTGAGGGTTCTTTGCAGGTTGAATTGACGCCAAGTGATTCACCGTTTGAAAAAATAAGGATATCGGGGGGTACGTTAACTTTATCAGATGATATCAACCTCAGATATCGCTTTCTACTATTTGTAACTGCAGAGGTATCTGCTGATGGAGGGGATATTAATTTGGATTTAATAGAACCAGGTGAGGAATCGTCTGTGAGTGTTAATGGGAGTTTCAGTCAGACAGGTAATGATTTTAAAATTACTGGAAGTGCCGAGGTTAATGCTTCATTAGANCTTGGTGTTCCTGATGGTCCTCAATCAATCGATACAAATATCGAAGACATTGATTTANAAGGAAGGATAACAGATTCAGGGCAGGTGTTAACGTTGAATCTTCCAGTGAGTTTTCAAGGTTCNTTTGATATCAGTGGAAATACTATTGATCTAGATTTGAATGGGACAGTAGTTGCAACTGCCCCTAAACCTAGATCGATTATGAGTAATGTTGCAGAGGTTATTTTAGAAGTTGATGCGACTAACGATGCGCCGAATTTATTTCCTGATTATTATGTGGTTGAAAATGGTAANGTTACGGGAGATTTTACAAGTAATGATTTTGACGTTGATGGAGATCCTATCATCCCAATTATTGAGAGTTATCCTAAGAAAGGTTCCATAACATCAAGTGACCTTGGAAAATTTTCTTATTCTCCAGACTTGGGGGTATCTGGAATTGATTCTTTTATATATTCTGTACCCAATACAANAGGAAACGTTTCTAGAGCTTTGTTAAGCAACGAGAGTGAGTGGAAGTACTTAGATAATGGTAGAAATCCTCCTGTNGACTGGAANAAAGCCAATTCAAATGATCAAATTTGGAACAAGACAGGACAGGCNCCNCTTGGATANGGATTNCCTNGCTTGAANACGGTTATCAATTTTGGTCCTAGTGCAAACAATAAGTACGTTACGACATATTTCAGAAGAGATTTNACTATCAGATCACCCTCATCGATTGATTCATTTGTCATTGATATTGATAGAACTGATTCATGTGCTCTTTATGTTAATGGTGTTGAGGTGTATAGGGATGAAAGCCTAATAAAAAATGCAAATTTCAGAACTTTAGCCTCTAATGATCTTTTCGATGAAGACAAGAACATTAGCATTGCGGTACCTATTTCTACATTAAAAGATGGAAATAACTCAATCTCCGTTGAACTTCATAAAAGCTCGAGATCTAGTAATGAGTTTAAATTCGATTTAAGAGCCGTTGCGATAATCCCACCATTTACTGAAATTATTTCAAGTGGTGAACTATGGAAGTATTTCAGTAAAGATAATTCTCCGTCAGATTTATGGACATCAATTGATTTTGATGACAATTCATGGATTAATGCTTCATCCCCACTTGGATACGGAGAGGATTATATCAATGGAAAAATAGGTTTTGGGAATGATCCCAACAATAAACCTATAACAGCGTTTTTCAGAAAGGAATTTCAATTTACAGGCAACGAAAATATTGTTGCTGCAAAGGTTGTTCTTAGAAAGGATGATGGCGTTGCTGTTTATCTTAATGGTCAAGAGATTGCTAGAGATAATCTTCAGGAAGATTCTGACTACCTAACCTTTGCAGATGAGTCGATATCAGGAGCTGCTGAGTTAGAAAGTACCGAGTTTATATTTGATTCTACATTGCTCAGAGAGGGGGGGAATATTTTAGCTGCTGAAGTTCACCAAAGTAGTAGAGCGAGTAGTGATATGCTATTTGATTTGGAGCTATTGGTTAGCTCAGAGAAAGTAAGTGAGTTTGTGTATATTCAAATACCTGGAGAGGAACCAGTTGATACGGATGGGGACGGGTATAATGATTCTACTGAATTGTATTTTGGAAGCAGTACTAAAAATAAGACGAGTGTACCTAAATTTGAATCTAAAATTGTAAGGGATTTAAATGAAATAAAGTTGCTCTTTCCAGGAAGGAAAGGAATGGTTTATCAATTGCAGATTTCCAATGACTTGGAGAGTTGGATTACTCTTGAGAAATTAATTATAGGTAACGGATCAATCTTGAGTGAAGAAATCCCAATTTTAGATGCTACTAGTAATTATTACAGGATTATATCTCAGGTTAACTGAGTTTTTCTCTTACTGATTCTAGGAGTTTTTTGGTGGCTTTGATTCCATCATATTCACTCAATTTACTACCTTCATATTCAACACCTACATATCCACGATATCCGGCATCGATGACGATTTTCATCATTTTATGATAGTCTGTGTGAATCTCATTACCGTTATCATCAAAATCGTGTGATTTAGCGCTCACTGATTTAGCAAATGGCATTAATTCTTTAACTCCTTTGTATCTATCATAGGTTTTACCACCACCAATTCTAAAATTTCCAAAATCAGGGAGAGTTCCACAATTTTTCATATTAACTGATTTCATGACACCTGAAAGCCATTGGCCATTAGATGACAGGCCTCCATGGTTTTCAACTATTACGTTAAGTCCGTGAGTTGAAGCAAATTCACTTAACCTTCTAAGTCCATCGGCAGCGAGCTTTTGTTGATCATCATATGATCCAGAGGAAGAAGCATTAACTCTAATTGAATGACACCCGAGATGTTTGGCCGCTTCAATCCAGCGTTTGTGATTGTTAACTGAACTAATCCTTTTATTGTCATCTGGATCTCCTAATTTTCCCTCTCCATCACACATTATGAGTAGGCTTTTTACGCCTTCATTGTCACATATCTTCTTAAGTTCATTTAAGTAACTTTTATTGGTTGCTTTATCTTTAAAGAATTGATTT
>NYVP01000156.1 GCA_002684575.1 Verrucomicrobiales bacterium | reverse complement strand
ATAATCTTTTCTAGACACCCTTTTTGAGGATTGGTTAATGTTAAAGGTTTTGAGGGAATGAATTTATCCTCCGCATGAGGGTCTCTTTTTGAAACTTCCTGTGAAACCTGAACAAAACCTTTTTTATCAAGTGAGTCTATAGATGATCTCGCTCCCTGACCGAGCCGCGAAAGCGGAACAGGTAACTTGTTATCGCTAATCTCTAGAAGAATTTTGGCTTGTTTAGGAGCTTTTTTCGACAACAACTCGAATTCCTCATCTGTAAATTTTCTTTTAAGCTTAACAAAAAGTAGCTTTTTAAAATCATGATTTTCACCGCGAACGGATTCAGGAATAAGACTTCTCATCACTGATTCCATAGGAGCCAAGTAATAATCTGAAATCCATCTTCCCAAATCAATTAATCCTGAAGTAAGAATCGGTTTTTCAGAAATAAGATCAATGATTGGCTTTATTTTAGAAACTGCGACGCCTAATTCATCGCTTGGTATAAAAGCAACTACTGTGCCTGTTGAAGGGCGATTACGAAGCGGTACCCTAATTCGACTGCCAACAACAACCTTATTTCTAATTTTATCAGGTATAGAATAATCAAATTCCAAGCCAGAGGCTCCATCTACCAATACTCGCACCACTTGGGTCATTATCACTTTATTGTATTTTTTTCGACCAGAAGCAAGTGATTATCAAAATAGGGGAACTAGAAAAAAGGACAAAAAAAACCCTCGGCCTTACGACCGAGGGTTTCGTGAAAATTTGATTCAATTCAAATTAGAATCCAACGCTAAGAGAAATTCCACTGAAGATCTCATCACCAGCATCCTGGTTGTCGTCAAGACCAGCATTGATACCAAGGTAAGGTGTCAATGAAGCGTTGTCAGTAAGTCCGATAGGAGCACCTACTGTAATTGTAACAGCTGTAAGACCATCTGCCTGACCACCAACAACTTCGTCTTGGTTGTTGCCAATAGTAGCACCAAGGTCAAGTGAGATGTTATCAGTAAGGTCGAATGATGTACCAGCACCAAGCTCTACGTATGTATTTTCTGTGTCGATGTCATGGTAAACTCCAAGGCTTAAGTCAAATGCACCTACAGAAGTACCAAGAGCAGCACCAAACTCAAGAGTGTTGCTATCAGTAGCACCCGGGTAGTAGTAGTAAGTGGTACCAAGGTCCAATGACATTCCACCGAGATCTGTTGAAACACCTGCATAGATGTCTAACTCGTCATCGCCGGCATCAGTTGGATTTGCGTACCAAGCACCAATGTTGAGGCCGAGGCCGTCAGAAAGTGATGTGGATACGTTTACGTCGCTCCATAGGAGGTCTTGTCCAAGATTGGCACCTCTGAAGATGTAGTCGGTGTCATAACCAACGCTTACCTCTGCACCGAGATCCTCACCCGCAGCAGCATGGTCGCCTGCGACAGCAGGTACCAAAGCAAGAAGGGCAGAGCATCCAAGAACAGCGGTTGTTTTTGCTGCAATATTACGGATTTTCATATACTTATTTAGTTTTGTTTTTGTTTAGTTAATATAATCAAACAGTTACCCATTTACATGAGTGAACACTCTTTAATGAAAACCCATTCATAATTAAGTGCAACCCTAAAATTAGAGAATTTTCATAATCCTAAAAAATTAGGATAAATTAACTAAATAATAGGGTTTTAATCCAAATCAGCACTGAGAACAGACTTGGCCTCTCTCTTTCCAAGTTCCTGAGCCTGAGCGATAACCATACTTTCATCGGCGATAAACCTGTAAGCATGACAGTTAGGGCATATGGTTACTTTTTGAGCCACAATAGATTCACAGCCAGAACAAATTTTATATTTTCTAGGATTTTTAATAATTTTATGTGCCTTTTGAGCTCGTTCGATTAAACCCTCGTTTTGAATCTCTTCTTCCATGCTTAAGCCCTATTATATATAGAGTATTAATGTGATCAACAAGAGTTCATCAATTGTCATATCAATTATTTATTATTCAAACAATGTCAGCAATCACTACTAAATTCACAGTTCCAATAAAAATAATTTCTTTCGTGCCATGGTTTTTAGGCATTTCGATTTATTTACATGCAAATGATTCCAAAAACTCTAATTTTGAGATTAAAAAGCAAACAAATAGCGGTTTGGAAAAAAGGATCGGAACATTTTTCGAAAAACTGGAAAAAGAACAAACTTCGGAGGCATTTGCTCATCTTCTAGACAATTCAACGATTGGGAGAAAAAAAAATAATGTCGAGGATTTGGTTAAGGAAACCGAGGAAACATTAAAAAAATTTGGAAGAGTAAAGGAGTATGAAAAAATAAAGCTGAATAAAATCGGCTCTCGAATAGTCCGTTTAATTTATTTCAGTTATAGCGATGATTTTCCATTAAAATGGGAAATATATTGCTATTCTGGCAAATCGGGATGGCAAGTTCTCGATTTGAACGTAAACACCAATTTTTATGATCTATTTGATAGGCTTGATCAATAAACCTCAATCCCTGAAATAAAAAGGCCTTTGAATAAAAGAAAATAAAAATTACCCAATCGAAGCAACTCTTTGTGCATAAAGCGCTTTCAATCTGGTAGCAGAATTCTTATGGATTGCACCATTCTTCGCAGCTTTATCAGCAAATGAGGATAATTTTCGAAGTGATTTCTCAGCATCGTCTTTAGATCCTGCAGAAATAGCGATATTTACAGCCTTTCTAGCAGAACGGACGTTGGATTTTGCAAGTTTGTTTGCCGAAGCACGCTTTAAGGATTGTCTGGATCTTTTTTGTGCTGATTTGGTATTAGCCATAAAATCTATGTTGAGGTCAAATTTAAGGGGAGGAGAACTTAACCAAATTGGATAAATTGTCAAGCTATAGACAGATAAAGGTTAGACCAAAAAAGATGTAACTATTACCGTAATCCATACGAACTGCGGCGTTGGTTCATAGATTGTGACGCCGATATGATAAATCTTTGACTTATTGGGAGTTCCGCTGATGTCAGTTGCCCCCTCTTTATATAAACTCGGGTTCCCACTCTAATTCGATCATAAAGATCTATTACATCTCGAGATGTCATCCGAACACANCCATAACTTGTGGGGTAACCAATAGTTCGCTCTTCGGGAGTACCGTGTATATAAATTAATCTCTCCTTAGTATTGTGATTGAATCTATCTAACCCATCCAACCATATAATTCTCGAAATAATAGGATCTCTACCAGGAGAATTGGGTNTTACGACTTCTCCAGTCGGTCGGCGGCTTTTAAAAACGGTCCCGGGACGTGCNCCNNCACCNATCTTCTTGCACACATACATTCTTCCTAGAGGCGTTTTATAGCTATTGGGCTGACTACCAAGGCCATATTTGGAGGTAGATATAGGATAAGTTTTGATGGGTCCTTCNTTTCCAATTAATGACAATTTCTGNTCAACGACACTAACAACAATTTTGTCACCNTTTGTTTTGATAGCGGCGCAATTGCATGAGAACAAAAGCAAACCTAACAAGAGCAAGAGTTTGATTAAACGCATTCCTAAAAAATTGTTTGTATATAGAGTAATCTTATAAAATTAAACCCACTATAATTTCCATATAATGAGGTTAATAGTTAAGAGAGTCAAACCATCTTGCTATAGATGACATAAAAGTAATTTACAGAATGTGTTCAAAAAAAAATGACCAAACCAGACTCAAATTCATTGATGAATAGCACTGTCAGTGGAATCCAATTCGTCTTTGGATAAATCTGGAAAGAGCGATCGGATCGAACCAAGAGCGACAAAACAAAAACCTACCTGAAATAACATTAAAAAAGGAAGACCAAACCAATTGGCGGACTGCCAGGCGTTGATCACTAAATAAGTGAAGTATGCAAAAAATAATAATTCAAAGAATGGAGCAAAGGATTTCAATGCCCGATAATTTGATTTAGTTTTCTTCTTATCCTTTTTTTCAATTCCATATTTTGGAGTTCTGACAAATTCAGAATCATTACTAAAAAGAGCCTCCAAAACGGCTTTGCCGTTGTTTACTGACATTCCTATTCCAAGGGCCAGAAGAATGGGCAAATATAAGATTTCTTTAATCCACTTGAGAGGCCCGGGATTAATAGCAATTTGAGCAGTGGCGTAGAAGAGACCCACGGAAATCGTCGTTGCGAAAAAGATTGGAACATCTAACAAAAATGTTCTTACCCAACCTGACTCAGGATGCATTGAAGGATTAACCAAGACACATAAAAGTATNAGNAGTAAATAAGCAAAATTGGCAGTNAGATGAGCAAAAGCCTCAAACTTAACAACCGCAGGTAAATCACTTTTAAATACGCGACCAAGAATTTTGACACAGGTCTGAATGGAACCCTTGGTCCACCTATGCTGCTGAGTCTTAAATCCATCCATGTCAGGAGGAAGCTCAGCCGGAGTAACTACATCCGCGAGATAGATGAATTTCCACCCTTTCATTTGTGCCCTGTAACTGAGATCTAAATCTTCACAAACCGTATCATGCTCCCATCCNCCAGAATCTATTATGGCGCTCTTTCTCCAAATACCAGCGGTTCCATTAAAATTGAAAAATCTGCCGCTACGGCTTCTGGCGGTCTGTTCAACCGCATGATGTCCATCAAGAAAGAGGGCCTGCACTCTAGTAAGAATTGAGTAGGATTTATTTATGTGCCCCCATCGAGTTTGAATCATTCCAACCTTTTCATCAGTAAAGAAATGAATCATTTGATGAAGAACATCAGGCTCTGGCACAAAATCAGCATCCAAAATATANATGTATTCTCCCTTTGCTGATTCCATCCCATTTTCCAGAGCTCCTGCCTTGTACCCCAATCTGTCATCTCTNTGTATTAGCTCAACATCAAATCCTGATTCGATCAACTTTGCGTATTCTNCCTCNCAAATCTCTTTGGTTTCATCAATAGANTCGTCCAGNATCTGAATTTGAAGACGATCTTTTGGATAATCCAGATTAGAAACCGCACTAATTAATCTTTCAACAACATGGAGCTCATTAAATATTGGAAGTTGCACAGTCACACTAGGCAAATCTTTAAATTCACTCAGTGGCTCAGGTTTCTTTCTGCGATTCCTCCAATAAAGAAAAATCATCGTATATCGATGAATACCGTAACCAGCTAAACCGAGCAAAACGGCAAAGTAGCAAATGATCCAGATGGTTGTGGCTAAATGCCCCATATTTCAAACTTTAGAGNGTATTAAGAAAATTTCAGACCTTNTTGGTCAAAACAACAATCATCTTTAAATAGANATCTATCAAGATACAAATAATAAAATTATCTCTCGAATAAATTAAAAAATATAGACATATTGATGCAATATAGACGCACCCTATATTACCCAAATTATTTTATGAATTATTTCAAAATCATCCTGTTTAGCTTACTAGGTGTTTGCTTTCTCAAATCTCAAGAGGTTCCTGAAGACCTCATCGGTGACGAACATGTTCGCGAAGAGTTCGGTGTAAACAGATTTACCACACCTTCTATTAAAAAATTATTTGAACAATTAGATGAGCTGGGAGAGCTACCTTATGCTGAACTTAAGAGAGAAATTCCAAAAACAATTCCAAGAGAAAGNACCCTAGTTGCATTAGGACTGGGCACGCTCATATCGGATGGTTTCCTCGTCGTTCAATCTGAAGAAATAGAGGAGCTAGAAAATATAGGTAGGGCTGTTTTAAAACAAGCTCAAGTGCTAGGAGCTGGAAAGCGTGTTACAAAATATACAAAAAGCATTTTAGAAAACAGTGTTTTAGGAAAATGGGATAAGCTGAAAGAAGAGCTTTCAAAAACACAGGCAGATGTCGAAGCTGAAATGGTAATGCTAAGGGACGTTGATATTGCTAACTTAGTTGCNCTNGGTGGTTGGATTAGAGCTTTTGAGATTGCAGCNGTNACCACCCAAAAAAATTATTCNAACGANAAAGCCGTCAAATTAGCGAGAACTGATCTCATTGCATATTTTGTTGAAACACTNCAGGGACTTGAACCAAAACTGCGTGAGCGAGCTCANTTAATNCAAATTAATAAAGATCTTGAAAGCTTGTTAGCCAGTTTAGGNGGTCATGATCCAGAGTCAGAAANTCCACAGCCAAAAATAATTCCNACCAAGGAAGATGTTGCCGAACTGGCAAAAAAAGCAAGGGCCATACTGGCCATTATCGAATCCTCTAAGTAAAAATTACTTAAAAAATCATGAAACGACTTTTAATATGTCTTTTCCTGTTAATTAGCTCATTAGTTAATGCGAAAGATCAGCCAAATATCGTAATCATCTTCACAGATGATCAGGGTTATGCTGACGTGGGATGTTTTGGTGCTGATGGTTTTGAAACCCCAAACCTTGATAAAATGGCATCTGAGGGAATGAAATTTACCGATTTCTATGTAGCTCAGGCAGTTTGTGGAGCTTCCCGTGCGGCCCTGCTAACGGGTTGTTATCCAAACAGGATNGGCATGTTAGGCGCTCCTGGTCCCAAATCTCGGCACGGCATTAATCCCGATGAAATATTGATTNCAGAAATGCTCAAACAAAAGGGNTANGCGACTGGAATGTATGGAAAATGGCATTTGGGACATCATCAAAAATCATTACCAATCCATCATGGGTTTGATGATTATTATGGTTTACCTTATTCAAATGACATGTGGCCTCATCACCCAGGNGTTCGACATCTTCCNGTTAATGAAAGACTGAAAAGATGGCCCCACCTANCACTTATAGAGGGAGACAAAATTATCGATCANGAANTAACTCCTNAAGAACAAAAAGATCTGACNACNGATTACACTTTNAGAGCTGTTGATTTCATTAACAAAAATAAGAACAACNCGTTCTTTCTCTATGTTGCTCATAGCATGCCGCATGTACCTCTCTACGTGCATGATAAAAATGAAGATAAAACAAAAAATGGGGTATATGCAGATGTCATGTGGGAAATCGATTGGTCCGTCGGCAAAATTATACATTCACTTAAGGAGAACGGAATTGATGAAAAAACACTTGTCATCTTTACAACTGATAATGGTCCTTGGCTAAGTTATGGAAACCACGCCGGATCAGCAAAACCTTTGCGAGAGGGTAAAGGAACTGCATGGGAGGGAGGAGTAAGGGTTCCATGTATCATGAGATGGCCAGGTGAAATTGCCCCAGGTAAAATTTGTTCAGAGCCTGCAATGACGATAGACCTACTTCCTTCTATTGCTGAGATCACAGGAACTAGTTTACCCAAACGTAAAATTGATGGTAAAAGTATCTGGCCTCTAATGAAAGGGAAAGGCGAAAGTCCTCACGAAGCCTACTATTTTTATTGGGGGACAAGCCTTCATGCCATCAGAAAAGGAAAGTGGAGTCTTCATCTTCCTCATAGTTATCGAAGTTTAAAGGACAAGCCCGGTAACGACGGCATCCCCAGTAAATATATTCAAAAACAAACAGGAATGGCCCTTTTTGATTTAAGAAAAGATATCGGTCAAAAAAATGACGTATCACAGGAGTTTCCTAAAATCGTAAACTCATTAAAAGATTTAGGTGAAAAACACATAGAATATGTGAGAAAAAATAAAAGAAGTGCCGCAAGTTATTAAAACTGTAAGTTCTTAATTAACAATTTTATTAAAGAGTTCTTAATCGGTTCTTTGTTGACTCATCAAAAAAACAAACTATGAATTCTTGTAGAGCGCGGGTAGCTCAGCGGTAGAGCAACTGGTTTACACCCAGTCGGTCGGCGGTTCAATCCCGTCCCCGCGCACCATT
>NYVP01000155.1 GCA_002684575.1 Verrucomicrobiales bacterium | reverse complement strand
TTCCTGAATTGATGGATCTTTCAAAAGAAGATGACAAAACCTTTGAGCTTTATGGTGAGGAAGCCAAAGACCCCGGAAGCTTTGCAGCATGTTGTCTTAACGCGAGGAGACTTGCTCAGAGAGGAGTAAGAAACATTCAGATCTTTCACCGTGGTTGGGATGCTCACGGAAACTTACCAAGAGAACATGAGTCTCAGTGCAAAGATATTGATCGGGGTAGTGCTGCATTAATTAAAGACCTTAAACGCCAAGGAATGTTAGACGAAACTTTGGTAGTCTGGGGAGGCGAGTTTGGTAGGACGGCATACAGTCGGGGAGGGCTCAAGCGTGATAACTATGGCCGTGACCATCATCCCCGTTGTTTTACTGTTTGGATGGCTGGAGGCGGAGTAAAGCCGGGTATAACCTATGGTAAAACAGATGATTATGGATACAATATCGCCAACGCTGATGGCACTCCAATGAGGCCAAAACCCAGCGAGGATAAATGGACTCCTGGGACTATGCACATTCATGATTTGAATGCGACCATTTTGCATCTACTTGGAATTGACCATCGTAAGTTGACCTATCGTTACCAAGGAAGAGATTTTAGACTCACTGATATTCATGGACACGTCATCAAGGATATCTTGGTCTAATAAGCGGTAGTTCGCGTGCTTTTTTTGTCAGTAAAACCAATTCCTGGATTGAAAGTATTGGTTGGATCTAGCTCTAGATAGTGTTTTTGTAGGGATTCATCTGCCTTGTACATGTGGCCAACATTATGCTCGGCTGGATATTTCGCCGATTTTTGATCGAGTCGTTTGAGTAAATTTTCTTTAACAGCCTTTATGTTTGTTCCCTTTTTTAGAATGTAATCGTGGTGAAAAACGTGACACATGAAATGTCCATAGTAGAGGGAAAGATCGAGATCTTCTTTAATTTCATCAGGAATTTTTTCCATCCATTCAGTGTCATTACCTAGTAGAGCAATGTCCAGGGCAAGGACTTCTTCGGTCTTACGTTGATGTATGGTTTGGTATCGGATGGCTGCCCCCGCTGCAGCAAACCTATGCATCAACGCAGATTTTTGTTCATCCTCATTACATTCAAAAAACCCAACGCCTTCTAGGGAGCTCCATTCTTTTTCGAGATATTTTCGAGCTTCATCTATGCCTTCATCACTCATATCAAGGATGAGATAATGTTCGTATTGGTTGCGGTAATCAATGAGCCTCTTTGGCAAGTGCTCTGGGAACAAACGACTGAGATAGTATAAAATCTGATCAGGCAAAAATTTAGGAACCAAAGGAATCTTATTAAGATAATATTCCATATTCGATTTGATTGCATAGAGCTTTGGGAGGCGTTTGGTACCGATGTGTTTAATCGATAAAAAAACATCTTTACCGTATTTTTTTGCGGTATCGAATATTTCTCTGTTCATGTATTCACACATTTCAGGAAGCTCAGAGAAATTTTTGAGGATATCTTTTCTTAATTTACTAAAGTCACTAGGATTATTAGTACCAAGATAGAAGACTTTTTTTTCCTTTGGCATCGGATAGGTGTCAACACGTACAGCAAAGGCAACGACCTTACCCGCACTACCGCTCACTTCATAGAGTCTGTTCGGGTCTGCGTTGTAGCGGTTAGGAATTTCAGCATCAATATTTCTTATCCGGTTTTGGTATTCTCTGTCAGATGCGGCTTTATCCATTCCCTGAATGTTCTCCTTAGAAAAGGATCCTTTTTCAAGATTCTCGAAAATTTCTTCAGGTGTTTCACCTAGATTTTCAATACCTAGATGATTGATTAATTCTAGATTCCCTTCTTCGTTGACTCTGGCATACAACGACAATTCAGTATAAGAGGAGCCGCGTTTACAAAGTGCCCCGCCTGCATTGTTTGCAATCCCGCCGACGATGGTCGCACCTATAGTGGTTGAACCGATCACAGAATGTGGCGCACGTTTAATGCTTGAGAGTTCACCTTCTAGTTCGTGAAGTGTGGAACCCGGAAAGGCAATAACTTGTTTTCCGCCATCTAAAAGAATTATTTTTTTGATTCTAGTGATATTAATAATGATCACTTCCCTGTCATAATCAAAACCGCTAGGACTTGATCCTTCGGTAAGTCCTGTTTTGGTCGCTTGCATTATGATGGCGCAATTGGCATCTACACATACCTTCAGTGTCTCCCATAATTCGATCAATGATTTCGGAAAAACAACACCGACCGACCCTCCAAAACCGGAACGGAAGCCACTTCGATAGTAGGCGGTTTTGGATTTGGAACTAAGAACTCCCTTGTGACCTACAACTAATTTTAATTGTTCTATGATCTCTGAGCCTGTCATTTGGAATTCGAATTCAAGTCTTCAATATGATCCCTTGATCAATTAACCAAAGTAAAATTACAATAATTTTTCTATAGTTCTGCTATTATTAAAAATTAAAATGTTTCCGTTTGCGATTCATTGTGTTAAAAACCTAACCATGAAAAAAATCATTCTTTCTTCTCTTATTCTTGGCGCTTTCATCGTTAACTCCTCAGCTGAGGAAGGATTTGCTTCTGTTTTTGATGGTAAGAATAAACCAACTGTCAAAAAAGATGGCAAATGGACAACCTTTACCGGAAAAGGTATGTCAGTTAAGACAGAAGGAAATTGGATTCCTCAGGAGGATGGTTCACTCTTTCTTGACCCAAGACCCGGTGAAAAAGGCTGGACTCGATACGGTTCTTACCTTTGGCTCACCGAAGACTACAAGGACTTTATTTTTGATTTTGAATATAAGCACGGTAAGGGAGGAAATTCAGGCCTCTACTTTAGAATATATGACGAGTCAGATGCGACGGCGCATGGTTTTGAGGTGCAGATCTTAGATTGTTATGGCAAGGAGAAACTTGGTCAGCATGACTTGGGTGGCGTTATTAAAACCGCGGGTCCTTTGACCAATGCGTCTAAACCTGCGGGTGAATGGAACAGAATGAAGGTTATCATGAAAGACGGTAAGCTTACAGTCATATTAAATGGCAAGACTGTTCAGGATAAACTTGATGTTGCGGCCAAAAAGCCAAAAGGCAAAAAATTTGCCGATAGCGGTAAGATCGCTATTCAGGACCATGGTCAGAAATTTTCAGTCAGAAAATTGATGGTCAAGAAGCTTTAATCAAAGTTTCCACCTAATGCGAGGTGCAAATCAATTCTGTTTTGTAATCTCTGGTTTTTGAGAAATATCATTGCCCTTCTTGAAGCCACCGCTCTGCGTTGTGCTTCCAAAACTGAGATGATTCGTATGAGGCCCTCTGAGTAGTCTCGCATCGCCTGTTTCTCTGCAAGTTCGGCCTGTCTGAGTTCTGTGGAAAGGTACTTATTTTGTTCGGCCAAGGAGTTCTCGGTTGCTAGTGCAGATTCAACTTCTCTAAATGCACGAAGAATTTCCGATGAAAAACGTCTTATTGTCCTTTCATTTTGCTGTAATGAAATTCTTGCACTTGCTCGTTGGGCACCTGCTCTGAAAATAGATTGAGCCAAAGAAGTTGCAGTGCTCCAAACAATCGTTTCAGGATCAAGGATGTACTGGTCAAGTTTTCTGCTGGCTTTAGATCCTCTCCCGGTGAGTGAGAAGGAAGGCAAAAGATCTTTCAAAGATGCTTCGGCTCTCTGGGCCGAGGCACGTACTGCGGCCGCTGATGCGACAAGGTCTGGCCTTCTCATTAGAAGTTCTGATGGAATACCTGAAGGAACACTGCTTTTGAGTACAGGTAATTCGTTGCCGCTGCTGATGAGTCCACCTGGATACCTGCCAAGAAGAAGTTCTAGCGACCTTGCGGCCTCTTCTTTTGAGAGNTTTTGATTAATCAGATTGCGTTCNGCNGAAGCCACNTTGTTTCTTGCAAATTGTACCGCCAANGGACTNGCAGTTTGATCGCCNGCTTTATAATTTCGCTCAATGATGCGNGCATTTGCGATGTAACTGTCNCGTGTTTTCTCAGCTAGGTCGAGTAANTGTTGNGCGGTAATTAAATTAAACCANGACTTCGCAGTATTGGCTACTAACGAAAGTNTCGCCGCTTTGTAATCAGCCTGGGCTTGTATAAGATTTTCNCGACTCGCTTTATCNAGATTTTTTAGTCTTCCCCATAAATCGAGCTCCCANGANGCNGCTAATGAGAGACCATAATTCGAATTATATTCTNNNGGGGTTTCATTNCCTCTNGNNCGACTTCCAGAACCGCTAAGATTTATAGANGGAAAACGTGCNGCCCGGCCGATGATGGTTCCTTCTNTNGCANTTTCAAGNAGAAGNGCTGAAGCNTGTAGATCGTAATTATTNTTNAGAGCTTCTTNGGTAACTTCTAAAACNCTTTTATCTCCAAGNCCNTTNAACCACTGANTTTTGACTTTCCCGCTGTAATTTTTTGAGGTGATTGACCATGAGTCTGGGANGNTCATGTCATGNCCTTCCTTTGATTTACCNAANGGCAATGAATTACAACNTCCCATTATTAGGGGAGTTATAATCAATANGNAAAGGTANCGNTTCATTTATTAGGCTTANTAACAGAGTAAAACTCNANTGTCCATGAATCGATTCTTAAATCTTTTTNGGGTTCTTTGCTTTTAAACTTAACAGAAGGAGTAACTTTTTATATTGTNTTAAATATGTCCATAATTAGTTCCTNATTTCNTNTGGTTTNTTNGGCTNTTTTTCTNTCATTAGCCAGTNTTTTATCAGCAGAACTCAGTTTTGAAAGGCAAGTCATTGATGACAAAATTTCTATTGGATATGGNCTAGCAATCGGTGANGTNGACGGAGATAAAAAGCCTGATATNCTNCTTGCCGANAANTCTCANGTTGCCTGGTATCGTAACGGTGACTGGAAAAGNTTTGTGATGGCAGAGAATCTTAANCCTCGGGTAGTGACGCGNTTTTTAGATAATGTCTGNATNGCTGCAAGNGATATAGATGGTGATGGAAAAGTNGAGGTCGCAGTGGGTGCNAACTGGAATCCNGGTGAAACTANCGATCCTACTAAATCGGGTTCTGTTCATTTTCTAATTCGTCCTGAAGATCCAACAGGTCCCTGGAAGTCAGTTAAGATGACGACCCATGACCCGACCGTGCACCGTATGCATTGGATGAAAATAAATAAGAAGCCAGAAAGCGATAACGAAGCCGTATCGAATGAATACCGATTACTGGTTCTGCCACTTCACGGTAGAGGAAATAAGGGAGGCGAAGGGGAACCNGTAAGACTTTTGGCCTACGTTCCTGGAGAAAAACCTGAAGAAGGTAACTGGGACACGGAACTGGTTGATGCAACTTTCCATNTTACCCACAATTTCGATTTAATTCCGTTTAGCAAAGAAACTGGNGAAGAAGTTATTATTCTTGGTGGGAAAGAGGGAATAAAGGGCATTCGATATATCGATAAGGGGAATTCTGAAAATCCATGGCAATCCGTACATATGGTTAAGAATCCACTTTCTAGAGGTGTCGGTGAAGTTCGAGCCTACCGTGAAAATCAGCAGCAAGGAGTTATTGCCGCGATAGAACCATTTCACGGTAACGAATTGGTAGTCTATAGTTCTTCAGGCGTTGGAAATGAAGATCCTCAGAGAGTATCGTTGGACGATTCATTAAGCCAGGGTCACGCCTTGGCACTTTCGGATGTTCTTGGTGAAGGAAATCAACAGGTCATTGCTGGTTGGCGTAACCCAGATAAAAATGGGAAAGTCGGTATTCGTATTTACTCCCAGACGAATGATGGCTGGAAAACCCATACGCTTGATGATAATGGAATTGCCTGTGAGGATCTCAAGGTAAGTGATTTGGATGGTGATGGAAAACCTGAAATTATTGCGGCGGGTCGAGCAACAAAAAATGTTGTTATTTATTGGAATCGAAACAAAAAGGATTAACTCCAGCTTTTAGTTAATTTTAATGATTATTTTAAGGATAGGGTCTTTGGCTCTGATCTCTTTAATTTTATCACTATCGGTTTCAGGCGGTACCCGCATCGATCCGGCGGGGATTGCTGGTACTTTTATTCTTTCTTTGGAAGAGAAAAATAAAAATGCGATCGAGGAATTTGTTAAAATTGCCGGAAAGGAGGCGAAAATACTAATTCTCAATCTTGATGCCAGTGCCAAAGCAAATGATCAAAAACAGTATCTTATTGATAAGATGCCTGACGCTAAGGTAGTTGGGCTTACAGATGATCATTTCAAATCAGAGCTAAAAGAAGCAAATGCAGTTTGGTTGGTAGGTCAGAATACAAAAAATTTCAAGAACCTCATAGAATTAGAGGCATGTAGATCTTTTTTGAAACGTTCTACAGTCGTTGGAGCTGGAGGACAGTTAATTGAAGCATTTGGATCNCCCTTCTCAGACCTNTTTCCGGATGCTCANATTCTTACTGGCGACACAGAATCAATAAAACATGAGGATGGGAAAGTTCTCTANAAGATGGGTAATGNTTCAGCNCTGGTTTTATCGAATCGGAGTATCAGATCTATTGGCCAAGGTGAAATTATAGTGACTCTTAAACAATCTACATCAAAGGCTGAGAAAAAGATTCATCTTAACAAAAGTTCTAGAGGAGCTGATCTGACCGCACTGAGATTTGCGGCAGTGGATAGAAAAAGTCCCCCGTTTCCTGCACGAGTCTTATCCCCCCCGAAAGTTAAAAACGGTAGTCTGATCATCATCGGTGGAGGTCCTATGCCGCGAATGGTAGTTAATAAATTCATTCAATTAGCCGGAGGTGATGAGGCGTCTATTGTTGTCTTACCTACGGCAGTTCCTGATTCTATGGTTCCTCGAAGTAGTGCCATCGCCGATACCTTCAAAAAATTTGGTCCAAAAGAAGTGACTGTGCTACCAGGTCGAAAGATCAATGAAGTAGACAGTGAAAAATATTTGGATGTTCTTAAAAGAGCGACCGGTATTTGGTTCGGAGGAGGTAGACAATGGAACTTTGTCGATGCATATCATGATACAAAGGCTTTAAAACTGATGCACCAAGTTCTCGATAAGGGAGGAGTCATCATGGGTAGTTCTGCTGGAGCCTCAATACTAGCTGAGTACTTGGTAAGAGGTAACCCTTTAGGGAACCGTGACATGATGGCTGATGGATATGAAAAGGGGCTTGGGTTTTTGAAGGGAGTTGCCATCGATCAACATTTTGCGGAAAGGAATCGCTTCGAGGACCTTTCATCTGTAATTGAGACCTTTCCCCAGCTCCTTGGTATAGGAATTGATGAAGGGACTGCTCTCATTGTGAAAGGTCCTGTCGGTTTGGTTCAGGGAAAAGGACAGGTTCATTTTTATGACAGAAAAAAAATAAATAAACCTGATACAAAGTATTATGAGTCCGTTGGAAGAGGTGGAAGGTATCAACTCGTTCAAAGAAAAGTGCTAAATACTGGAAAAATAACTCCTATTAAGGGGAAGAAAGATTAAAACTTCTTGCAAAAAGGGAATGTTTCAGCTTTTATCACAACCTCGCACCAATATTGGGTAGGTACCGAAGCGGTCAAACGGGGCAGACTGTAAATCTGCTGGCTATGCCTTCAGAGGTTCGAATCCTCTCCTGCCCACCATGGTGCGGTGTTTAGGCTCATTTTTGGATCAATGGGCGTCAATTCAAAACCAACGTTTGGAGTTTAATTCTTGTCTTATTACATTCTAATTTCGAGAATAGCTAAATTCTATTACGCACCAAAACTTCCTCAGAAAATAATAATGATTTCCTCTAAACTAATTAATCTTCATTTGTTTCATTTAATTTCCCGTGTAGTGACTCCAATCCTCATGTCTTCTATTGGTGGAATTCTTTATGCACAAGGAGCCTCCGAAGAGATAAAATTAAAAAAAACGTCCTCAGGGCTTGATGTTTATTATGGGCAGAAAGTCATCGCCGAGTTCTCACATACTCAGACTCCCCAGGGTCGACCATTTCTTTGTAACATTCATAGCTTGGATGGTATTAAGGTGACCCGCAACTATCCTATTACCGATAAAGATCAGGATGACCACCCTCATCATCAGGGTCTGTTTCATACATTTTCTCAACTTAATGGTATTGATTTCTGGCATATGAAAGGGGTTGCCAAGCACCGCCTTTTTACCGCTCCACCAAAGGATGGTAATCCTGCAACATTTTCTGCTGAGAGTATTTATCTGGACCGTGATGGGAATACCCCTCTGCTAAAGGAAACTATGAAATATGCATTTCANNTNACNGATCAAGGGNTACTCATTACGGTGAATGCTATCATCGAAGCAGAGGCTGAGAAAGTGACCATTGGCTCTAAGGAAGAAGGNGGCCTCGCTGTTCGAGTAGCTAGTGATTTACGAGTCCAAAAAGGGGGTAAAATGATTGATGATCAAGGNCGAGACGGAGGAAAGGCTATATGGGGAAAAGCGGCGAGNTGGGTTGATAACTCNGGCAATAAAGAGGGNCGTTGGGTTGGGGTCACTTTATTTGCCAGCCATAGTGATCTAGGAGCNTATCACTGGCATGCCAGAGATTACGGTCTNATAACTGCTAACCCTTTTGGACCTCTTAATAAGGCTCCAGATAAAATTCTTAAAAAAGGAGAAAAGTTATCATTCAATTATGGTTTGATGGTGCATTCTGATGAAAAGTCATCTGATTATTCCCCTAAGAGGGCCGAGGGTACATATCTCAAGAATGCACGAAGTATTCCTGTTAGTCTCAAATCAATGTTGAGATTTGATGAAGAGCCCTTATTCAACGTGTGGGATGAAGAGGTTTTGACCGGTCAGGTTGTCGTGGCAATGGACGGCTCTGTACTAGTTCTCAAAAATATAAGCTCCAAAACTGATGACATGAGATACATTAGTGNGAAGCGAAGTGTGGATGGGGGTAAGACCTGGGCTGAAGAGAAAAAAGTGGGTGANATGGTTAAAGTGGACGGTGACATGAGTGATGATGGAAGGTATCCTAACAATAACTGGGCGGGACTTGGTAATGTTATGGTTGATGAGGTGACAGGTGANATCATGGTATTTTTAACAACCTTAAAAACAGCTCAGAAGCTTTACAGGAGTAAAGATCANGGTAAGACCTGGAAAATAGANGATACTAAAATCAGGCCNGGAAAAGATGGATGGATGCCTGCAACGAACGGGGCTTGTGATCCAGGAGTGACCATCAAACATGGTTCTAAAAAGGGCCGTCTTTTAATGCCTGCGCGTGTCTTTCCTGAGTACCTAAACAAGGGAAAGGGGAGAAAACGCTATAACGACCTTTATGCGATGGCTCTATACAGTGATGACAGAGGAAAGACTTGGAATTCCTCTGCTCCATTTCCTATAGCAGGTACAGGTGAATCGGGGCTGGTTGAATTAAAAGGAGGAAGAATATATCACAATTCAAGAACTCATATGAGACCTGGTAATAGGCGTATTGCGTTTAGTGATGATGCTGGTGAAACCTGGTACGGTGAGCATGAAGATGATGAATTATTTGATGGGCCGCCGGACGTGTACGGATGTAAGGCTGGGCTCTTAAGGTTGCCTTATGAGGATAAAGATATTCTTTTATTCAGCTCACCAGGCAATAGAGAGACACGCACCGATATTAACGTATGGGTGAGTTTTGACGGTGGACAGACATGGCCGGTAAACAAACTCATCAAAACAGGACCTGGAAATTACACTTGGATGGCAGCCGGCCGCAAAGGAACGCCAAGCGAAGGAATGGTCTATCTTTTAGCCGGTAAAGATTGGATGGCTCGATTTAATTTGGCTTGGCTNTTGGAGAAGGCTTGAGATTATTGANNATTTGGGTTCTNCTNGAATATAGTTATTCTGAAAATTNATATGTATAAGTACCTCTCTCNATTAATTATTCCCTGCATTCTTTTTATTTCTTCAAGCTNTGCAAAGGATCATTCGAAGCCGCCTAANGTCATCTTTGTGATGGCTGATGATTTGGGTATTGGAGACGTTTCACCTACGAACCCGGAGTGCAAGATTAAAACTCCCCACCTTCAGTCAATGGCTGATCAGGGGATTACTTTTTTTGATGCACACTCCTCCAGCGCAGTGTGTACCCCAACCCGATACGGTGTATTGACAGGTAGATATAATTGGAGATCAAGACTGGCACGAGGAGTTTTGATTGGAACAAGTGATCATCTTATCCCGGGAACTCGGGAAACGGTAGCACACCTTCTAAAAGGGGCGGGCTATCATACTCAGATGATCGGCAAATGGCATCTTGGCTGGGACTGGGGAAGAGTTGGAAACAGCAAAAAAATAGATTTCACCAAGCCCGTCAAGAATGGACCCGATATCAACGGATTCGTAGGATATTACGGACATTGCGGATCATTGGATATGCCACCATATACCTGGGTCGATACTGGTAAGATTACCGCTATTCCTGTGAGAGAGGAGGGAGTGACTAAAGGGCAAGACCGGTACGGTTGGTACCGCAAAGGGCCAATTAGTCCAGATTTTGAAATCGATGAGGTTCTCCCGCATCTTTTTGATAAGAGTATCAACTACGTTCAAGAAAGGGCCAAATCAGGGAAACCTTTTTTTCTCTACCTACCTTTGCCAGCCCCTCATACACCAATCGTCCCGGTTCCTCCATTTAATGACGTCAGTGGGATTAACCCTTATGCCGACTTTGTGATGCAAGTCGACCATCACATGGGTGAGCTTATGAAGACGGTTAAAATGGCTGGTATTGATGAAAACACTTTGGTTTTCTTTACCAGCGACAATGGCTGTTCACCAGAGGGAAACTTTCCTCTGCTCAAAGAAAAAGGACACGATCCAAGTGCTGGCTTCCGTGGTCATAAAGCTGACATTTATGAGGGAGGGCATCGGGTACCTCTTATTGCAAGATGGCCTGCAGGGATAGAGGCCGGTCAAAAAACAAATGCCTTGGCATGTCTTACTGATTTTTACGCCACAATGCGTGATATTCTTGGTCAGGCACCAGCCAAAGAGGGTAATATTGGAGAGGACTCTTTTAGTTTAGTTCCAGCATTTAAAGGAAAACAATCGACTTCAAGAAAGACACTAATAAGTCATTCTATTAGCGGCTCCTTTTCTTTCCGGGAAGGGGACTGGAAACTTTGCTTATCTTCTGGTAGTGGGGGTTGGAGCGCTCCTCGGGAGGCGGCAGCAAAAAAACAAAAATTACCACCCCTACAGCTTTATAACCTCAATTCGGACCGCGCAGAACGCAATAACCTCATCGTAGAGCATCCCGAAAAGGTGGAATCTCTCCTCAAGAGTTTAAATGAAGAGGTGGTTAGAGGGCGTTCTACTCCAGGTAATTCTGCCAAAAATGATCGGCAGGTTTCCTTTCTTCCGAGTGGAGTCAAAATGCCAAAGTAAACTCTTCTAAAACTGATGCCTGATCCCTTTAAAGGGTTAGCTTCATTGATAGTGGGATTGATTTTTTAAATAAAAATATTTTGATTAGAAAATACTATTTTTGTAGCTCTTTATCTCAGTAAATTATTGTTTTACTGGGATGTTAATTTTTTTTTTCGGATCCAAACTAAATTTAGGATCGTACTTGGTTTGAATTCAATTATCCAAGGCCTTGGTTAGCTTACAAAACAATATAAACATAAAACAAAAACTACTAACTGTGAAAATTATCAAAACTCTAATCACTGCTCTTGCGGCAACCTCAATTATTTTATCAACCTCATTTGCAGATCATCACAAGAAAAAAGATATCGTCGACACAGCCGTCGCAAATGGAAATTTCAAAACACTTGCTGCAGCATTGAAGGCAGGCGGGTTGATCGAAACCTTGAAAGGCAAAGGCCCATTCACTGTGTTCGCGCCCAATGATGATGCTTTTGCAAAGCTTCCCAAAGAAACACTTGCCTCTCTGTTAAAGCCTGAAAACAAGGATAAACTTGTAGACATTCTTACCTATCATGTGGTCAGCGGCGCCGTACCTGCTAAAGTAGCGGTCACCCTCACAAAAGCTACTGCTGTAAACAAAAAAGACATCAAAGTCAGCAAGAAAGAGGATGGTTTATTTTTAAACAAATCCAAAGTCATCGCAACTGACATCAAAGCAAGTAACGGGGTCATTCACGTCATTGATTCAGTCTTGTTACCACCATCTAAGTAAATTGCCGAAATTTAAAGGTTCATGAAAAAAGCATTAATTAGTACCTTTGCAATTTTTGCGATTGCATCTAACCCAGTACTTTCAAAAGAGTCAACCAAAGACATTGTTGATACTGCTGTTAGTAATGGAAGCTTCAAAACCTTAGCAGCGGCTCTAACTGCGGCAGGGTTAGTTGATACGCTCAAAGGGGATGGACCTTTTACAGTCTTTGCTCCCAACGATGAAGCTTTTGCGAAACTCCCTAAGGGTACAGTTGAAACTCTTCTCAAGCCTGAGAATAAAGCCAAGCTTATTGATATCCTTACCTATCACGTTGTGAGCGGTAAAGTACCTTCCGAAGCGGCTGTAACACTCGATAAGGCTACTGCTATAAATAAGAAGGACATCAAAGTGAAGAAGAAAAAAGGTGGTCTCTTCCTCAACAAGTCAAAGGTTATTGCCACTGATGTTCAGGCGAGCAACGGTGTGATTCATGTCATCGATAAGGTGCTTCTTCCACCAGAAAATAAGCAGGCATCAACAAGCAGTCAAAAACTCATTGAAGTTG
>NYVP01000154.1 GCA_002684575.1 Verrucomicrobiales bacterium | reverse complement strand
AATATTCTCGACGTCTAAAAGGACTGTGAGGGCGTTTTCCATTATTGATCTGGCGTGTGCAGTTTTGCTGTGAAGTAATGAATGGAGAATTACATCCTCTTCATTTCTGCTTTCACACATTTTGCAGTATTCTTCGAAACCATTTAAGGTTTTGAGCAAAGCTGCCATGTGATGTGGACATTCGCAATCTATACTGGTGGATATTTTGGATAGTTTAGTGAGAGTCTTATCAGAATATTTTCTTTCAGGAATTTTTGTAGGCTCGGTTGGTTGAGTAATTGCATCATTTTCATCAACCTCTAACATCTCAATTGGAGTATTCCTAATAGTTGCCATCGCCAAATCAGCTTCGCAAACATACTTCAAATCGTCATTTTCTATTGGTGCTCTTAATGGAGTTATCAACCTTGCTCTGGCCATCATACCTCTGGCAGCCTGTTGAGTATAATGGTAAATAACTATGGCCATTGAAGCTCCAACTGATCTAGTTTTTTCTTTGATGATTTGAACAGTTTCGGGGAAGACAGTAGTACATTCAATAACAACCAAATCAGCTTCTAAGGGCGTGCTTTCGATATCCCACTGGTTAACGTTGTCTACTGAATAGACGACCTCAGAATTTTTGCCAAGGAGATCTGATTCTCTTAATAAATCTTCAGTTTGTGGTCCAATGGCAATAAACTTGTGAATTACATTGGAATTAGTTTGTGGATCACTAATTAGATCCCCTGTTTCTGAAGCTTGTGAATTTTCCATTTTTGCTGAACTAACTAAAGAACGTTTGTAATTATGTATTGGATTTTTTATTTAAATTTTAATTCCGGTCGAGGTTTGCGTTATTGGACAAAGCATCTCTGAGCCTTTGATAAGCGTATCTAATCCTAGATTTAGCGGTTCCAATTGAAATACCAAGGTGTTCAGCAACCTGCACATGTGTCATTTCCTTGTAAAACACAAGCTCTATAACTTCTCTTTGAGGTTCGGGAAGTTGCTTCACAGCTTTGAGCACAATTGATGCTTTCTCTTTTTGTTTTAGAATGTCGACTGCATTTTTTGAATCAGGCTCGGTGATTGATGATTCAGTGTAATCATCAACCTCGTACAGAGGAATTCGCCTTTTTTTGGCGCGAATTCTATCAATACACCTATTTTTCATCATCACTGCCATCCACGTAAAAACTTTAGCCTTCTCAAAATTGAACTTGTGAGCATTTTTCCAAACAAGCACAAATACATCTTGTATTACTTCTTCGGCCTCTGCAGAACTTGTGAGTATTTTCATCGCCATAGAGTGAAGTGGCCGAGCAGTCTTGGCATGCAGTTCACGTAAAGCCGCAGAGTCACCTTCTGCAATTCTTTGCAGGAGTTTTTGATCATCATGATCATTCGGGCGAGGCATAAGTAATTTTTGTAAAGAAAGGTGTTTTGAGATTATTAAAAATACTGATAGTTAAGTATTTGCGGCAGATTTAATTATTTCGCAATGATGTTGATAAAAGATTAGGTAATGAATAATAATAATGATTAATTAAGGATTAACTTCGGATATGAAATTTTTTGAATATAACGTCTCAATTTTAATTTGCTGCTTATTTATTTTCACTTCTTGCAAAAAAAAGAGTGAGGACACAACAAGTACCCCTCTAAACTTCAGTAATACACAGTCTGATCTTGTTCAAGAGGAAGATAAAAAATCTGAGAATATTGTTTCTAATGAAAAAACTTCCTCTGACTTAGCCTCTGAAAACGATAAATTTGCNACCACAAAGCCATCTGAGGTCAAACAACCTGAAATCTCCATTCCTCAAGAACCAGAAGAACCTGAGGAAGAAAAACCAATATCAACTCCCCCCTCCGTCACAGCTTTTGTGACTCAAATGAAAGAAAGCGGNGTTACCAAATTAGTGTCTGAACTTGAGGAGCTTGAGGAACTAGCACAAGAATCCCCAGGTATAGCATTCGAAGTCTTGAGAGAACTATCTGCGAAAGTGGCAACACTTAATGCTGGCGNATTACCAGAGGATTTAAAANATGNGTTCGAAACTTTGTCTACTGGCCTTAGAGACATTGTAAGTCATATTGAANCCAGCCCAATNCCCTCCGAGGTTATGGCAGAAGGCAGAGAGGCCATCGGGGCATGGTTTTTAGAACANTCCGAAGCCGACCCTGATTTTGGCCAAGATTTTGGTGAAGTAATGCGAAATTGGGGTGCAGAGATGCAAGAGCTTGGAAGCACTTTACAGGACGCTGGTGACAANATGGGAGAGCTTTTTGAAAAATACGGTATTGACGATTCAGAGCTCGAAAACTGATTTTTAAGCATCTGTATAAGATGTCAGTCATTGTCATCGGTTCTCTAATTATCGACAACACAATTTACGTTCAAAAATTACCTGAACGAGGTGAGACCACTTTTGCTAAATCATCTTTGATTTCATACGGGGGCAAAGGCGCAAATCAAGCCCTTGCCGCTCATCTCGCTGGTGGTAAGGTTAATCTTATTGGTTGTGTTGGATCAGATTCTGAAGGCGATCGCTATAAAAGGCACCTTGAACAATTAGGTATNGATTCAAGCTTTGTGACAACAAGTCAAAATCATGAAACTGGATCAGCCTTTATCACTGTGGAAGACTCAGGGGAAAACTCAATTGTAGTAAACTCAGGAGCCAATCAAAATTTAAAGAGAAATCATATCGAAAAGANTATTGATCTAATAAAGACCTCTGAGATAATGCTTCTTCAACAAGAAGTTCCAAAAGAAACCGTTCAATACGCCTGCAAAGTGGGTAAAAAATATGGACTTAAAATTATAATGAATCCATCACCTTTGAGTCCTTGCTTCGATGTAAATAATTTCCCAAGCGATATTTTGATACTAAATGAGGTNGAAGCTGAACAATTAAGCGGGGANAANNATCCATTAAAAAGCATGGAAATGTTTGATNANTTNGNACTNGANTCTGTNATAATAACTCAAGGAGANGGCCCCATAATTTTCAAAAACTCNTCANAGCGAATAAAACAGTTCCAACCTCCAAAAGTTCAGCCCATTGATACTGTAGGCGCTGGCGATACTTTTGCGGGAACTTTTGCAACTGCATTATCNACTAAAAAATCGATAACCGATTCTATCCGATATGCAGGCATAGCTGCATCAATCTCCGTTACAAAGGCTGGCGCTCAAGGAGCCATACCCANTAAAAAGGAAATAGAATCATTTGTTATATAGTACTATGTGGAAATCTTTATNAGCCCTATTAATATTTATTGGAATCATTGGGTCATTTGCAGAAACGCTTAGTTCAAACCCAAATAAAAAATTCANACTAGAATACAAAAAAATTACATCTGGACCAGCTAATCATTTTTTCGGATATATTGGTCACGTTCANAATATTCCTTGGAACGGCAACGGGCGATATATACTATCGCTGAGAACCAAATTTCAAGATCGTATGCCTGGTCCCGATGATCCTGCAGATATCATTTTAATTGATACTCATCAAAACTACTCCATCAAAAAGCTNGATGAAACCTCTGCATGGAACCCTCAACAAGGCACCATGTTTTATTGGAATCCAAATTCTCCAGACACTCAATTCTTCTTTAATGANCGTGACAAAGAATCAGGTAAAATTTTTTGTGTTCTTTTCGATATNAGTGAAGGTNAAAATGGAATTAGAATAAAGGAGTACCGATATAATGATTCGCCAATTGGCAATAGTGGAGTTGCACAAAAAGGCGGAAATTTTCTTGGAATAAACTATGCCAGGATGGCACGTTTAAGACCAGTTACTGGTTACAAAGGAGCGAGCGATTGGACAGTAAATTCTAAGCACCCTGAAAATGATGGTATCTTCAANGTGGATGTCTCCACCGGAAACAAAAATNTACTAGTATCCTTTAAAACACTAGCGTCAAAGCTATCAAAAAAANATGACCCTAAAAAAATACAATCATTGTTCATTAATCACACCTTATGGAATCGCGAAGACGATAGAATTTTCTTCTTTGCGAGAGCTGGATGGAGTGGAAATAGAAATNGAACTAAAATCAATCAACCCTTTGTAATGAATTCTGACGGTTCAAACCTTAAACTTCTTAAGCAGCATATAGGTGGACACCCCGAATGGAGTTATGACAAAAAAATGATTGGAAGAAGCGGGAAACTGCAAATCGTTTATGACACGGAAAAACAAACAATTGTTGACTCTCTCGGGACTCCAGAAATTTTCCCTGACCCTGAAGGAGACATAGCATTATCACCCAATGGCGAATGGCTAGTAAATGGATATAAAAATAAAAAAGATAAGAAAAATTTTTACGTTATTTATAATTTAAAAAATAAATTTCACCTTAGGAGCAAAGGATTTGAAATTGGGAAATGGATATCTGGAGATCTCAGGCAAGACCCCTCACCCACCTGGAACAGAAATAACACGCAAATTATGATACCCGCTCTCTCTGATGACGGTAAGTCAAGACAATTACACACAATTTCAATTGTCCAAGAATAAATGAAATCTTTGCTCTTGATTGCTTGGTCTGGACTATCAATTAATATTTTATCAGCCAATTCACTTAATAATTTACTTAAAAAACCACCTCAATGGTTTCAATCTACCGAGGCTAAACACAAACTGTCGAACATACTTTCTTTTCAGGACGNAAATGGAATCTGGCCTAAAAATATCAACACTGCAGACGATAAGTATGATGGTTTACGATCAAAGCTCCANGGAACATTTGATAATTCTGCAAGCTTAAATGAACTCAGACTTTTGGCAAAAGNGTACAACGCCACAAAAAATAATGCCTACAAAAAAGCATTCAACAAAGGTTTAGACTGTATATTAGATTGCCAATTTACAAATGGTGGCTGGCCTCAAAGCCCTAATGCCAAGGGTTATTCTAAACACATCACTTTTAATGATGGAACGATGATTGGCATTATGACATTTCTACGAGAGGTTCATAAAGATAACGATTATAAATTTGCCACAGAAAAATATCGTAGAATTTGTAAAGAACGTTTTGATCTAGGCATTCAATGCATCATTAAATGTCAGATAAGAGTAAATGGAAAACTNACAGCTTGGTGCGCTCAACATCATAAAGAAGACCTGAGGCCAATGGGTGCTCGATCCTATGAGCACCCCTCAATCAGTGGAGGAGAAAGCGCTNATATTGTTTGTCTTCTCATGACTATCAAAAATCCTGATCAGCACATAAGAAAATCAATTAAATCAGCAGTCGACTGGTATACGAATTCTAAAATAACCGATTCAAACTATCGAAAAGTCAAAGGCGACAACGTGTTAATTAAAGAAAAAACAATCAACCCCATATGGGCAAGATTTTACGAAATNGAAACAAACAAACCTATNTTTAGCGGAAGAGATGGAAAGATTAAATATAATGTATCCGAAATTGAATTTGAGAGGCGTAACGGATACGCCTGGTACGTTGGTTCAGGAAATAAAGTCCTAAATGCCTGGAAAAAATGGAAAATTACTGAAAGTGGCTAAATCACACCCCNATAATTTTTTCACAAATATAAATCCATTTAAAAACNTAAATCGTTTTAATTACGAAATAATATTTCGCAGCCTAAAACAATTAATTAAATGACCAAACTTTTTACTATCTTCTTAGTCATGACCCTTTCAATCATACAGATGCAAGGTTCCGAAAAAATCCTCTCTTCTTTTAAANCAACAGGCGACAGCATAACTGACTGGCAAATCGTGGACGATGGTGTTATGGGAGGATTATCAAAAGGAAAATTCAATATTTCTGGCAAACAGACTCTTAAATTCAGTGGAAATCTTTCTTTGAAAAACAACGGTGGATTTTCATCCATAAGATCCAAAAGAACCACTATGGACTTGAGCGAATTTAAAGGTATTAAGATGAGGGTCAAAGGGGATGGCAGAACATACAAACTTAGAATGGAGAGTGATTCTCGTTACCGCCGCATGGCGGTTTCTTTTCAACACGAATTTAAAACTACCAAAGAGGGATGGACCGAAGTTTTTATTCCATTCGACAAATTAAAGGCAAGTTTTAGAGGCTGGAACCTGCCTGGTATGAAGTTCAATTCCAAATCTATTCAGCGTGTGGGTTTAATTATTGCTGACAAAAAAGAAGGACCTTTTGAACTAAATGTTGATTGGATAAAAGCTATTTAAATAACTTAATTTATTTGAATTATTTTTTAATTTTTACTCCACCAACAGGTCCCGACATTGGAGGGGTTTCAAAAAAACTTCCATCGTTTAATAACCTCGGATCATTAGTCTCCGTTAACAGGCTGAACAATTTCTTATTTAGTTCAATCCTTACCCTCTCATATCCGAATTCTCTAGCAACATTATTCATTTGATAAGGGTCTTTTTTAAGGTCATACAATTCTTCCAAGGGTCTTTTACCATAGGCTCGAGAAAAATATTTTTTGTATTTCGGGTCTTTTCGATTTTTCACAATCCAGGCTTTTGTTGGTCCTGCATCCTCATCTGGTATCGTTATAAAAGTGTTATTAGTTAACTGATTAACATTAGCCTCTTTATCTGTATCTAAATTGTAGTGATCTCCAAGGGGATATCTGTCTGGTTTAAAATTCATTATGTAGAGATATTTATCAGTTCTTATGGCGCGTTGCGGATATGGCAATTGGCCTCTCCTCGCCCTTGCAACATGCCTTTCTCTCCCAGTTAACACATGATCCCTGGACTCATCCACTATCCCCTTTTTGTTCGATTTTAAAATCGGCCAAAGAGATTTACTCGTCATCACATTCGGAACTTCAACATTTCCTGATTCTAAAAATGTTGATGCCAAATCTGGTAGGTTTACAAAATCATTCACCACACGATTCCCAATGATTCCAGGTCCACTGAGTGCCAATGAAACACGAGTACCAAAATCATATAGATTGCACTTACCATATGGAAAACCAGCTGGACCGTGATCACCTGAGATCGCTATAATTGTGTTATCGTACATCCCTACTTTTTTGAGTTCTTCGATTAAAACTCCAAGAGCCAAATCAAACCCCTTCACTTCACCAAGATAGTCAGAAAAATCCTCTCTAACTGTATGGACATCAGGCAAAAATGGAGGAAGCTTTCCTTTCAAGGAATCAGCACTTATCCCCCATAAGTTCATTCCAGACCCCTTTATCCACTTTCTATGCACGTTGGTAGGTCCAAACCAATACGCAAAAGGCTGGCCCTCTTTCCTCTTAGAAAGCATCGAAATAAAATTCTCTCGTACCTGTTTGAGAAGTTCTTCTTTCGCTTCCTCAACATTCATTCCCTTAGATATTAATTTTGTTGCTGTTTGAGAAAAGCCATTAAAGCTAACTCCTGCACTTGAATAAGCATTTTTACTACCTCCAAATGGAGCATCTTTTGGACTACCTGGAGACCAAACCTTCCATGTATAACCTATGTGATAACCATTTTTTTCTAAAAGCAAAGGCCATGTTGGAATTGATTCGTCCCATACCGCGCCTTGTAGAATTGCACCCCTACCAGTTCTCCAAAAATGCTGACCAGAGAGGATTGAACTTCTACATGGAGTACATGATGGAGCATTTACATACGCATTGTTAAAAAGCACTCCTGATTTAGCAATTAAATCGAAATTTGTAGTCTTAAAAACATCATTCACTGTACCTGGACCATCCGTCTCTGCATATACCGAAGCGTGTCTTCCCCAATCATCCGCAAAAGCAAAAAGAATATTTGGCTTTTTAGAATCTGCTAATAGAGCGAAGTTAAGACTCAATAATAATACTAAAGTTTTATACATGATCTGAATACTTTATTTGATAAATTAGGTCATTTTACAATTGATAGCCACTTTATATGGCTTTCACGAACTTTCGTATATTTTGGATCGTTAACCAAATTATTCCATTCATTAGAATCTGTTTTGTGGTCGTATAATTCCTCAGATCCGTCTGCGTATCTGATATATCGATATCTCTCTGAGCGAATCGAATGATTCCCTTTGTTAAAAGTTGTAATGGCTGGGTGATTCCATTTGGATTGAGGATTATCCAATAGCCTTTTAATACTCAAACCATCTATTTGATTAGGATGTGGCAACTCACAAATCTCTGATAAAGTTGGAAAAATACTTAATAACTCAACAGGCTTTGAACAAAGCTTACCTCTAACACCATTGGGAACTGAAATGATCAGCGGCACTCTCGTCGACCTTTCCCACAAGGATCTTTTTGCCCACATCTGCTTTTCGCCAAGATGAAACCCGTGATCGGAAAAAAGGACTACTATAGTATTATCACGATATGAACTAGAATCTAGAGCATCAATAATCCTACCTACCTGATGATCAGTAAATGTTATACATGCATGATAGGCTTGTACTGCATTTTTCCATTTACCAGATTTAACAAACCAAGAATGACTAGGTGGAAGAGGATTATGAATAAGTTTAAGGGCGGCTTCAGGTAAGTCATCTCTATCATTAAGTTTAATTTTAGGAAGGAGAACCTCTTTCAACGGTCTAGATTCAAAATACGATCTCGGCGCAAAGAGTGGGACATGAGGCCTATAAAAACCAATAGCCATAAAAAAAGGATCATCACTATGCTTTTTTAATTCATGAATACACCAGCTTGCAATTTGATAATCGCTATGCTCCTCTTCTTCATAATCTTGAGGACCAAAATCCCACAATTTCGTTTTACTTGGAGAATCCTTGTGAATTCTTTCATCTTTACTGGAATACTGCCCAGGGCGAGGCCCATAAATTTGGAAAGAGAGCTTATCCTTTTTGGAAGCATGAAATATTTTACCCACCGACAAAGTACGATAACCATTACTACCAAAGTACTGACTCATGGTAACACGATCTTTAATCTTTTCTAATGATCTGAACCATGGCTGATTTATATAAATTTCAGTAGTTGATGGTCTTAGGCTTAACATCAAACTCGTTCGCGACGGATTACAAATTGGAGCCTGGCAATGAGCATTAGTAAACAACACCCCCCTTCTGGCCAATCTATCTATATTAGGTGTTAAAGCTTGTGGATTGGTCTTTAGACATCCTACCCAATCATTAAGGTCATCAATAGCTATTAGTAATACATTATATTTTTTCCCATAGCTTTTATTAGCCCCTAGTAAAAGAAAAAGAATAAAAGCTATGAACAGAGACTTCATGGACATCATGCTTATTGATAATGATAAATCATTCAAGCATGGAACTTAAGACGCCATGCTATTATTTTTCGTAGTCATGCGGACCTATAGCTTTGTGCAGTCTCTGAAGTAACATAACACTTTCTTTGTACAATTCAGGTGATGCATTTGGATCACCAATATAGATTTCCCCGTAGGGGGCCTCTTCATATGAGTAAGTATAAGGTTTTTTGCGATCCCATTGCGAAATCGGTATCACATAACCAATTTCGTCCATTCCAAGATTAAAGTTCATATTGATTTTTCCTTTCATCAATTGTCTTAATGGAGGAATCTCAATCGGATCGGTTTTTATATCAGCTCCCAAAGGACTCTCAATACCACCATCGATAATTTCAGGAAACATTTCACCAGGACTGGTGATTATCTCAATTTCGCCAATGCGAATTGCATTTATTTCTGTTTTAACTTTTGTCTTAAATGGTAATTCATATAACCCTGGATGAACAAGGCCAAGCGCAACCGCCGCTTTTAAAGGCCAGCCGATTGGTAGATAAATAGTCTTTGCTGAAAAAGCAATTCCTTGAAAATCCATATTACCTTGTTCCTTAACACGTTCTTCGCTCAATGCCTCATAGGCAAGTATCGCTAAATTCTCTCCCTGAGCTTTTGACTTTCCCTCATGTCCATGTTTGACCCCAAAGCGATCAGTTATATCAATATTTAATTGAGTCATCAGGCCACCCACTGGACCAGTAAAGAAAATCGACTTCCCACCAAATCCCTTAAAATCGCTTTTACCATCAAGCCCACCCTCCATTGCCTCTCTAAAATAATGAACGAAGTCTGAGCTTATCTTAGTAAATTTTGGACCAAACCCCTCAGGATGCATTCCCCAAGAAGCAAGCGTAGCTATCGTCTCATCTGTCTTCAGGTTCTTAAAAAGTGCTAGAGGCATTTTTTGGTCAACTATGAAAGGAGGCCTCGAATCAAAAGAGAAGTTTTCAATTGGAACTTTTGCCTCAGCTATTATGGTTTTTGCGGGAGCAAGGTTATTAACTGCATCAGTGACAGAGGTAATGATTCGCTCCTCCATAAATTTCATGTATTCATGGTCAAATTTTCTTCCAATTAACTCTTTATAACTCCATAAACCTAAAGTATCAGGTGCACTATGAGTGTGTGTTGATGCAAAGCTAATCAGATCAATATCATTTCTTAGGCTTTTAATCTTGTCTCTTATTGCTAAATATCTCTCATGGGTAATTCCAACACTATCGATACTTACAAGTACAATAGTGATGCCATTATTTCGAAATGCTATTGATCTTGACCACAATGGGTCATTAACGCCCTGGGCTGGGCGACTATTATTGAAACCAGCCAACCATACAAAATCAAATTTACCATTATTGTTTTTGTCTTCATACTTATCAATTTTGGGATCAAATGAGCTATCACCATCCACATCAATCCATGTATCGTATCTTGTGAGGTCAGGAGTGATGTCCTGAACTCCAACTCCAACTT
>NYVP01000153.1 GCA_002684575.1 Verrucomicrobiales bacterium | reverse complement strand
CCTCTCGAGCCAATTTATCAATGTGCATATTACAGGGTGTCACATTAGCCCATGTGGATGCTATTCCGACCTGAGAACGGGTAAAATCGTCCTTTCGAAAACCAACGGCATAAAGCATTGACCTGCTCGGAGCACGATCATCCCCATCAACAACTTTAGAGGAAAACTGACGAGGTTTGTACTTGGGTTTCTTAGTCTTGACAGTTTTCTTAGCTGCTACTTTCTTGGAGGTAGTAACTTTTTTCTTAGCGGTTTTCTTGTTAGGCATTTAGAAACAAATCAATGTTATTCCAGATTTTGAACCTCCATAAGCAAAGTTCAAGTATAGAAGATGTGAATATTTGGAGTTATTTGGCACTTTACTCGAAATATAGAATTTTTCATTATTTTTAAACTTACTCTCATTGACATTTGGGCTTCTTACTCTGATTATGGCGCGTCATGTCAAAACATAAAGTTTTAGTTGCTGATCCGATTGCTGATGCAGGTATTGAAGAACTCAAATCCGATCTAGCTTTAGATGTAGATGTTCGAATAGGCATTAGTGAANANGAACTANTNGAGAGANGCTTCNNTNTATGANGCNATAATTGTCNGATCTCAGACAAAAATCACAAAAGATGTTATTAACGCTGCCGAGAATTTAAAAATTGTAGGTCGAGCAGGAGTAGGAGTTGATAACATTTCTATACCAACAGCTACTAAAAATGGAGTCATTGTGATGAACACTCCCGCAGGAAATACCATTTCAACGGCTGAACATGCTTTTGCTTTAATGGCTTCTCTTTCCAGAAATATTCCTCAAGCTCATTCAACTGTAATCAGCGGGGGATGGGGACGGAAAGACTACAAAGGTGTTGAATTGAATAGCAAAACATTAGCGATTCTAGGCATGGGAAGAATCGGCACTGAATTTGCNAAACGGGCCGTAGCCTTCGGAATGAAAGTAACAGCATATGATCCTTATCTTTCACCTAGCAGAGCAAAAGCACTTCAAGTTGAACTTTTTGATAATGTCGATGACATAGTAAAAGGGGCTGATTTCATTACTCTTCATATGCCCCTNACTGAAGAGACCAAGCACATAATCAATAAAGAACGATTAACCATGTGCAAAAAAGATGTACGTATAATCAACTGTGCTCGGGGTGGACTTATNGATGAGCTTGCTTTGCTNGANGCGATNAATGAAGGCGAAATAGCNGGTGCAGCTTTAGATGTTTACGAAGAAAGTGAACCACCTCCNAAAGGGTATCCTTTACTGGAGTCAAAAAAAATTATCTTCACCCCTCATCTAGGGGCTTCTACCAACGAAGCTCAAGAAAATGTAGGAATTGAAATCGCCAGAAACGTAAGAAATTTTNTNGTNGATGGCACCATTATTAATTCCGTCAACACCCCTAGTGTCGACAGTAAAACCGCAAAAATGCTTGAGCCCTATCTGAATCTTGCGGAAGCGATGGGAAAAATGCTTTCCCAAGTCGCATCAAAGGGAAACGAAACACTAAATATTAGTTATACTGGAAAAGTTGCTGAATTGGACACCTCTCTTATCACAAGATCCGCACTAAAAGGATTCCTAGAAATAGCATGCGGTGAGGAATCAGTTAATCACATCAATGCACCAGGAGTTGCNGAAAAATTGGGTATTACAGTTAGCGAAACTAGGCCTACCGACGAAAATGAGTTCACTGAGTTGATTGAAATCGAAACTTCAAACGAAAAAGAAAAAGCGTCTATTTCTGGAACTTTTTACGGCTCAGCGCCAAGAATTGTCACTATCAATGGACATAGAGTTGAAGCCGACCCTGAAGGGCATGTTCTACTTGTNAGCAACACTGACAAGCCAGGCGTAGTTGGAGCTATTGGCGCAGTATTGGCTAATCACAAAGCAAACATCGCTACTATGTCTTTAAGTAGAAATCAGGTCGGTGACCTGGCTCTAACAGTTTTAAATCTTGATGCTTATTTAGATAAATCTGCAAGAGACGAATTACTTGCCTATAAAAACATTCATAGCGCTAAGCTAGTTACATTGTAAAAGAATTAATTAATTCTAGAAAAAACCCATTATAATCACCCTTGATTACCTAGCCTCTCAACGGTAGANATTAATTTTTCGATTCGAAACGGCTTCGTCAAAACCCCTGAAAACCCGTGNTCTAGATAGTTCTCTAAAACGGTATCATCCACATATCCTGTCGTTACTATTGCTTTGACATTTGGTTTAATGGATCGAATACGCGCTAGGGTTTCATTTCCTCCAATTCCTCCGCGAATATCTAGGTCAAGAATAAGCACATCAAATGATCTTTTAAATTCTTCNGCTTTCTCAAAAGCTCTCGTTGCCGCTTTTCCAGTTGCGGTGCAGTAAACATCGTGGCCCTCTCGCCTAAGGGACCTTTCAATAATTGCACAAATATGAGGCTCATCATCTAAGACCAATACCCGAAGTGCATTCGAACGAGAAGTTTGAGACTCATCAAGAACGCGACCAGACAACGCAGCTGGTAAGAAAACATCAAAACACGCGCCATTGCCTTCTTCAGAATCAACTGATATGTGGCCACCATGTGATCGACAAATTGTTAACGCTCTACTCAGACCAAATCCTCTTCCCTTTTTTTCTCGACTATAATAAGGGTCAAAGACCCTATTCTTTTCCTCAAAACTAAGCCCAGGACCATTGTCCCTGAAAGATAAATGCACATAATTTCCAGGACTTAGTGGTAAATCATCATCAGATTTGATTACTAAATTTTTTGCTTCTATCACTATCTCTCCTGTATTTCTATCTTCTCTAGAAATATTTTGGGCAGCATTCTTAATTAATGCCNCAAACATTCTACGCAATTGACCTTCGTCGGCATCAATTTCGAAGAGCTGAGGAGCAATATCTATAACTGGCTTTATTTTATCAAATTCGAGAAGAGAAAAGCTTAATGTATTTCTAATAATTTTAGGAAGTAANACCCTTCTCTTTGTGANNCCTTTTNCCTTTCCTCTAATAGCAGAAACCTCATGGATAATTTCTCTAGCTCTCTCACANGCTGATTTAGCGCTTTTAATTGCTTCACTNGNCTCANNCCCAGCTAATTGATCAAGGCCAATTAAATTAAGATTACCTTCTATTGAGGTAAATAAATCTCCAAACTCATCAGAAATACCTGCTGCAAAACACTCAATTGCTTTTTTCTTTGAATCTAATATCGAATCGTCTTTTTTGTTATTTCTATAACTGACATCTCTACATAACATCACTAATGCATACCCTGAATCCCATGGGATGGCTGACATCATTATGTCTAGGGAAGTCATATTCCCATCCGGTTTACGATATGGTATTGACTGCAGAACTGTGGATCCACTGATTACTTCTCCATTCGACGCGTAACCATCCTTACCAAATATTTCAGGAAATATAAGAGACATATATTTACCTAATAAGGCCTTGCCCTCATAACCAAGAACAGCTTTAACAGAACGGTTTACACCTATAACTTTTCCCTGTCTATTCTGAAGGACAAGCATAGCCTCAGGTGATTCGATGAATAAACTTTCGTATCTTTTTCGATCACGACGAAGTTTAGAAAATTTTTGGGTCAAATAANCTTCTTTCTTTAGCCTTGATTCAATGAGTTTAAATCTTGATCGAATTTCCTCATCTTCCGAATCATTGTATAAGAATTCATCTATTCCATAATGGATCAACTTAGAAAAATNAATCTCTGAGTCTCGACTAATATTTAATATTAGATAAGGTTTTGAATTTCCCAATTTTGAAACCCAACCAAGTAGGTCTTCTAACCTTGAAGATGATGAAGGAACATCACATATCAAAGCATCAAATTTNGTACTTTTAATNAAATTTTGAAGACTAGCAAAATCTGAGCATNTGGTAACCTCAAATCCCTCCTGNATGGCTAATGTCGAAATATGTCGAGAGTACTTTTGATCGTCGGCAAAAAGAACAATTCTAGCCAAATCAATATCAATTATATCATCTAAATTATGAAGATTTCCGGAACTATCTGATTCTTTACNAATCACAATAAACAATTCGATTCCACATTTCTTCAAGCGGAAATCAGATGTAAATTTACAAAACTTTTCAACAAAAACAAAAAGTTTTTAAATTTTTGGCGGTTAATTTTATTCTGTTAGTTTGTATTAGTTAGATGAAACTTATTAATAATTGGAGTAATCAAAATATTAATGAGGGAAAAAATCGTTACAATTTTAAATCAAATTGCACTNATTTTGGAAATTAAAGGTGAAAATGCCTTCAAAATCAGAGCCTACAAAAATGGTAGTGAGTTAATAGAAAATTATGGTGGGGATATCGTTCAAATCACCCANGAAGGTAAATTAAATGAATTAAAAGGTATAGGAAAAGCATTAACGTCAAAAATTGAAGAAATTGTAAAGACTGGACAATTGTCATATTTAAATGAACTGAAATCTGAATTTCCTGACTCTTTTTTTGAGTTATTCGAAATTGCTAACTTGGGTCCAAAAAAGATAGGCAAACTTTACAAAAACTTACAAATTGATTCTATCGATAAACTAGAGGAATGCTGTAAGAACGGTGAAATTAGTAAAGTTTCTGGATTCGGAAAAAAAAGCGTGGATAGCATTATTGAAGCAATATTGTTTCGCAAAAATAATTCCAAATTTTTTCGTTTAGGTGATATCGCTCCAATAGCAGAAAGCATACTTGAGTTTCTTCGACAACTTCCACAAACCTCTCAAGCAAACATAGCCGGTAGTTATAGAAGAGGAAAAGAGACCGTTCATGATATTGACTTTATAGTAGCTTCAAAACTTCCTGATGAAATCATCANTGAATTTACAAANATGGCAGATGTTTCATCTGTTATTTCTAAAGGNAAAACAAAGTCCAGTGTATACTTAAAAAATGGCATTCAATGTGATTTAAGAGTTGTCAGCAATTCAGAATTTCCATTCGCATTAAATTATTTCACTGGTAGCAAAGCTCACAATGTTAGAATGCGGTCATTGGCAATCAAGAAGGGCTATAGCCTTAACGAATACNNACTTAGTTCAAAAGATAAAAAGGAAAAAAATGAAATCCATAATGAATCAGATCTTTACGAGGCTTTAGGACTTTCGTTTATACATCCTGCCCTAAGAGAAGATCAGGGAGAANTAGAAGCTGCAGAAATTTCTAATCTTCCCAATTTANTTAAAATTGAAAACCTCAAAGGAACTTTTCATAATCACACCACAGATAGTGACGGTAAGAACTCACTCGACGAGATGGCTGAAGCGGCTAGTGAACTTGGACTACAGTATCTTGGAATATCTGATCATTCGAAAAGTTCGGTGCAGGCAAATGGACTCAGCGAGGAAAGATTGATCAAACAAATTAAAGATATTAGCCAGTACAATGAAACCAACAAAAATGATATAAAGATCTTTTCAGGTGTCGAATGTGACATTCTTAAAGATGGGTCCTTGGACTATGACGAATCTATTTTATCACAATTAGATTACTGTGTCGCATCGGTACATAGCTCTTTTTCNTTATCGGAAAATGAGATGACTCAAAGAGTAATTAGAGCAATAGAAAGCCCATTCGTGACAATGATAGGACACTTGACTGGGAGACTATTACTCCTTCGAAAGCCTTATGATATAAATGTTAGTAAAATTATTGATGCGTGTGCAGAAAATAATACAATTATCGAAATTAATGCAAACCCTCGCAGACTTGACATGGATTGGCGATGGTGGAAACAAGCTAAGGATAAAGGAGTGAAGTGTTCAATAAATCCTGACGCTCACAAAATTGAACATTTTCAATTTTTACATTTTGGAGTAAAAATCGCACAAAAGGGATGGCTTGAATCTAGTGATGTAGTAAATTGCTTACCTCTTGATGAAATNACAAAATTTCTGAAAAATAAATCAACAGATAATTAATTTGGATTTCCCGTATATAGNTTTNATAATATCNCTAGTCGCTGCCTATTNAATAGGATCCTNTCCATGTGGCTTCTGGATAGCCAAGCTCAAAGGCATTGATATTAGAGATCATGGAAGTGGTAATATAGGAGCAACAAATGTATTTAGAAACCTAGGTGCAAGATATGGTGTTTTGGTTCTAATTTTGGATATTGCCAAAGGTTTGGTGCCAGTATTTTTTGGAAGTGCTTTTATCCTCAGTAAAATAACCACAGACCCCTCCTCATCATTCGTTGCGGATGAGTCTCTCGAGGGATTTATTTATGTCACTTTGGCAATTTCAACTATCATTGGACATAACTATACGTTTTGGCTTGGTTTTAAAGGAGGNAAAGGGATAGCAACTTCTGCAGGTGCCTTGATCCCATTTCTTCCTGAGGTTTTACTTGGAAGTTTCATAATATGGATCGTTGTATTTTTCACTTCGAGATATGTNGCACTTGCTTCAATTTTTTCAGCCTTATCCTTACCTGTCCTCACTTACCTACTCGATCATAATTATATTTTCCCAGATATTAATTCCTCANCTCCAGTATTATTATTTGGAGTTCTTGCAGGGCTCATGGCATTGTGGAGACATAAATCAAATATCCAGAGAATAATTAAAGGCGAAGAAGACAAATTTCGAAGAAAGTTGAAATAAATTTTTCCATGAAGAGTATATCCATTCTAGGAGCGGGAAGTTGGGGCACGGCAATTGCAACTGTAGCAGCCGAGCGAGGATTAGAAGTTTTTTTATGGTCTAGAAATTCCAATCACTTAGAAGAAATTGAGAATCTTAAAGAAAACAAAAGATATCTTCCAGGAGTCAGNATTCCAAACACAATTCAACTGACAGACAATCTAAAGACCGCATCAAAATCCGATATCCTCGCATGTGTAATTCCCTCNACAGGTATTCGTCATTTTGCTGAAGACATTTCCTCCATAGGCTTGAGAAAAGATTCTGTTATTCTTTCTTGTACGAAAGGAATCGAACGGAGTACTGGGCTACGAATGACAGAAATAATTGAAGATATCCTTCCTAACAACATTGCTGCGGTTTTGAGTGGCCCCAACCATGCTGAGGAAGTTGGTAAAAAACTGGCCACTGCTGCAGTTATCGGNTGTAAAAATACAAATATTGCAAAAGAAATTCAGTCCATATTTTCATTACCTTGGTTTAGAACCTACACAAGTGATGATGTTGCAGGAATAGAACTAGGTGGAGCAGCAAAAAATATTTATGCTATTTGTGCGGGAATTTCAGATGGACTCGGATTAGGTGATAATGCAAAATCTGCTCTTGTTACTAGAGGATTAGCTGAAATGATCAGACTCGGCACCGCCTTGGGAGGTAAACCTGAAACCTTTCAGGGATTGTCTGGTGTAGGTGATCTAATAGTGACCTGCTACAGTACATATAGTAGAAATAACAAAGTCGGAAGGCTAATTGGAGAAGGAAAATCGATAAATGAAATCATGAGTTCAATGAATATGGTTGCAGAGGGAGTACCCAATACTATTTCGTTTTANGAATCGACAAAAAAACACCAAGTAAACACACCGATTATCGATCAAGCTTATGAAATGATTGAAAACGGAAAGAGACCCGATAAAGCCCTACAAGATCTTCTATCTCGAGACTTGAGACCTGAAACTGACTATTAAGTCTGTGTTTGCTTTTAAACACTTTTTAAGATTTAATTAGTATGTAATTTTATTTTTATTGAGGACCATCCTTATTATAAGATTCATTACTCGACAAAATGAGCGACCAAAGTCCCCTTGATCTTTCTAATTTCCAATTAGTTCCCGA
>NYVP01000152.1 GCA_002684575.1 Verrucomicrobiales bacterium | reverse complement strand
CTGATTTTGTTGGCAAAATCATACGGGCTTTCTCGCCTGTATTCTTTAGCCTGAGCATTTATTTCCCAGCTTTAATAAATAGATTACTAGATCTAGACAGCACTATGTAGTCGTTATTGAGTGGGGTATATAATGAGTTGTGGGGATGCCTGTTTTGGTATGGTGCGCTAACACCTTGTGTCGGCAGGCCTCCCCGCAGCTCCAATTAAATTGCTTACGACAGCAAATCTTTGATTCTATCCTTAGGTCTGCCAATAATTGCTTTTTTGCCCTTAACGATGATGGGCCTCTGCAATAATTGTTTATGTTTAAGAAGTATTTCGATGACTGCTTCTGGGTTATCAACGTAATCATCTGGATTTAGTTCTAGTTTTTTGAACTTGGAGTCTTTTCTGACTAGGTCCTCGACGGGATCTTCTAAACCATCAATGATTGATTGGAGGGCTTTTCTGTCAGGCGGAGTTTTAATGTACAAAACAACTTCGTGATCAACTCCCAATTCCTCAGCGACCGCCAAGGCATTTTTAGAGGATCCTCAATTTGGGAAATGGTAAATGGTAACTTTAGGCATAAATAATTCTATAATGTTTTTATGCTTATAATGCAGTAATTGGTCAGTCAATTCTTTTCAGGGAGAAAAAATTCCCCTCACAGTCATCAAGATTTATAAGGTTATGTTTTTGAAAAATTTATAATAAATAAGTCATGAAAAAGTTGATGTTTTTTTATTTCTGCTCTTTGACTTTACAGTTGTATCCTTCACGACTTGTTATTCTCTTTTATGTCTTCAGAGAATGTACTCACCAACCACCGCTAACGGTCCATGGCAGGTGAGCAGGGGGCACCTCACACAATCTTCATGTTTATCGTTACAGCTGAACCATTATAAACGAAACTACCTATCTTTGAATTACCACTATACGATCCCAGTAAGACAAATGAAAAGAGAGCCGTGCGAGTTATCTTCTCCATTTTCGCGAAAAGAAGAAGACCAACATACCCAGAATAACGACAGAGAGACTAATGAAGAGAAGCATTCCCATTGGTGTAAGTCCACCTCCCGTCATTTGGCTCAATAAATTTGTAGCAATCATAACACTATGCTAACACTTCTTTAATATCCTATTCCATTATAAAATATGAGTCATTGCATAATGATTCATGTGCTCAGTGGGGTGCTGTTTCATTTAGGCGGTAAGCTAACGGGTTTGGTTGGAGTCTTGTCGACTACTGACTTGTATAGTTTGGCGATCTCAGCATCGGCCAAGGTTCGATCATACAGGCGCACATCATCCAGGCCGCCGTTGACCCAATGCGTCATATGAAATCCGCGCCACCGGATAGGGGCTGGCATGCCCGACTTGGTCGCGATTAACGCCCCGTTCTTGTAGAACTTTCCTGTGCCTTTATCAAAGGTAAAGGTCAGCATCTGCCACACGCCTTTAACTACTGTGCCGGCAGGGATGTCCTTTGGTGTGAAGCGCTTTGCTACAGTTATTCCACAGTACACCGCTCCTGATTCAGAGCTGTGGAAATACCATCCATTCCAGCGCACATCGTCGTGATGAGTTCCCATCCTGCCCGACCACCTGGCTCCGTTGCGACCAGCACCGCCACCACCCAGAACATCAGGTCGCCACCACCATGATACTGTAAAGGCATTCGTGTTGGGGCACTCCGCTTTCGTTAGTAGGCCAGGGCCACTGATCTTGGGATACGGTATAAGTACAGGGTCGCCCAAGGTCACGACCTGTCCGATCGGGCCGGTTTCCCATGTCGGTGGACCTTTGATGTCTGTGTGTACAGCCCAAGCATGCTTTTTGCCAACAGAATCCTTATAGTTTCCATCGAACTTCCAATGATTCACAAGTCCCTCTTCCGCAACAACAGTTGTCACTAAAAGCGTTATGCTCACTGAATTCAGAGCAATGAAAAATCGTATTGGAATCCTCATCATTAAAACTCTAACACCGCACCACTAACGGACCAATTACAAAATCCACCGAAGATTATAACCGGAATAAGCGCTGGGGGCTAACAATCCAAGAACAAGGGACCATGAATCATGGTGCGTTATTTATTTAATCGCTTCTGTGATTGACTTTACAGGTTCACCCTTGGTGTTCCAGTATTTTTCTGAATCCTTAATAAGTTCACCGCACACGAAGCAGCTTTCAGAAAATCGTTGACCGTTTCTGTGCCACTTAAAATAGAAACCTTCAAATTTTCCGTTTTTAAAATTCACTTCTGACTCTTTTTGGCCGTTATCATACCAAGTTGAACAAGGCCCATTTAAGATGCCATTTTGATAACTAGTTCTACCGGAAACTTTTTCGTTTTTATGTTTGAGAATAATTGTTCCGCTGAAAGGTCTTTTTGAATTTACATAGTACCTAATTCCATCTCTAGAAACAGTCTTATTTATTTCTACATCCTCTTTATTTCCCCCACATCCCCCAAGAACCAGTGGCAGTGTAACAATGATCAGGAATAAGGGTACGGGGTTCATGGGTTATTCTGCTTCGGCTTCTTTCTTTATATCTACAGAATCGCCTTTGTTGCTCCAAAATTTTTCAGAACCTTCGATAAGTTTACCGTCCTTGTAGTTTGCTTCGTACGACTTCTGCCCGTTATTATGCCAATGAACGTCTAACCCATCTTGTTTTCCATTAATATAATTTTCTTCCTCAACCTTCTTGCCTTTTTCATCCCACCACACAAATAACCCATCCTGCTTGCCATCCTTATAGTTCCATTCACCCGCCTTCTGCCTGTTTGCATGCAATAAATATGCTTTACCTGTGTAAGGAGTATCTGATCCTTTGCGATACGTGATATATCTACGGCGTTCTAATTCTTTCGCATTAACGCCCTCTAGTTCAGGCTTAACCTTAACAACAGGTTCAACTATAGTCCTCTCCCCACACCCCCCAAGAAGCAGGGGCAGTGTTACTATGATCAGGAATAATGGTACGGGATTCATGGCTTCTCACTAATCAACAAAACTATTATACCATTACTTTTTTCCAATCGGAATGTCGAAGTAATTCCTCATCTCGTAACATGACATGCCCCATTCACCAAGAACATCCCAGGAATCAAGATGTGTTTGCGTTGCGACTGATTCAAGACCGCGGCCACCACGAGCGGCAGCATCTGCATCGATCTGGCCACGGGCTATTTTGGCGTCGTATACTAGTTGCCACTGATACCAGATGGTATTTTTTGATGGGTACACGGTTTGAAATGCCGCACCCCATTTGGTGTTAGGGTCGCCATACCAGCGCCCTTTAGAGCTAACGAAACCAAAGTCTTTTGCCGTNGACATTCCAGTATANCCGGGTCTGCCNGTNTAAGGAAANGCCATCCTNCGATTTCGTATATCGAGCACACGATGTGCTGCGTNNATTCGTGCCTGTAGATACTGGTCAGNAGTGTACTTGGTCGGATNCGAATAATACTNAAGCATCCCGTCACGGCCACCACGTTTGTGTTCAAGTANNGCCCGTCGAATCTCNGATAACGAATTTCCGATTCCGGAATGACAGTGCACGTACATGTTGTATTCACGTGGCGGAGGCTGGTGAGATTGAGCCAGTTGAGCAAGACTAGCTACTGGCGGCCAAGTATGATCTACAAGATTACCGTACTTTTCCTTCTGTTCGACTGTCAGAGGGTTCCAGGCCATCATTTTGAAACTGAGAACACGACCCCAGTTCGAACCATCAGGTAACCAGGCATCGGGCCAACCTGGACGGTATTCCATAAGATAGTTTCCGGTCAGTGTATGGTGTGATGGTGACCAGGCCCGAGCCATGGTCTTCCATTGTGCCAGTAATTTCGGATCAAGTTCTTTCTGACGGACCCGTTCGTGCCAGGCGTAAGCACTGCGGAGCAGATCCATATGAGCCTCATCGTTATCCATTAGATAAAGCCAGATCAGTAACGGCCCGATTCCTCGGGTCAATGCTCGAGGATAAGGCAATTCGATCTCGTACTGCCGTGCTCGGACCGGCTGGGCATCATCGTTGTATTGCTCGCACCAACCGATCACATCTCCTTCTGCCATTTTGGCCTTGAAGATGAATTCGCCGATTTCGTGCAACTTTTCGATATACTTTTTGTCGTTGGTTAGGTGATACGCCATGACCATGATCTGAAAAGGGTCATTAGTCGCTCCGTCGTTGAAGGATGTGCCGTGGTAGACGCCTGTGTTACCGGATCTACCACCGCCAAAGGCCCACTGATCGCCCCACCCGCCCCCAGGTCTCTTGATAGAAAGTAGTACATCAGCGCAGCGGATAGCCGATTCAAAATACTTCTTGTTGCCGCTCAGTTTGTAAGCATAGAGCATGATCCAGAAGGGGCGGGTCGTGTATCCATCCTGTATACGAATAAAGCGATCACTTTTACCGGGCCAAGGCCAATGGCCTCGAGGCCACTGCGATCCAAGAATCAGGTCAGCGCACTTCAGGCCCGCACCAAGATACTTTTTCTCACCAAATATCTCATAAGCCCGGAAAAACCCCACGGCCGCGTTTCTCAATCGCTGAACTTCTTCTCCGGTGTAGGATTGAATCGAGGTTACCGGTTCGATCTGATTGTTTAGCCAAGTAAGAATTTCGGCTTCGACCCGCTGAAGTAGTTTGGGATCGGCCCAATTCTGATTTTCACGAACCTCTATTCTCGCTAGGAGCGTTTTCAGTTCATTCTGTTTTTTCGTTCGCTCTGCATCCGTTAGTTCACCGTAATCAACGGTCTCGCCGCCGAATAGTTGCGTTCGGTCTTGCCATGACAATCCTTCATCGGTCAGAGCATCGTATGATAGGTCCTTGTAATGTCCGGTATTTTTGTCGATGATAAGTGGTTCCTCGGCGCCTGCAGGGTGGGCCGTCATGGCAATTAAAACAAAAAGCAGGGCAAACGCATTAGGTGATTTCATTTCAATAGCCTAACACCGCAAGTAATTCTAACCAATTACATAATCCACCGAAGATCATCGATACATCTTTCTCGCGGTAACTATATGGCGATTTGAGAAGGCAGTAATTATCGCGTCACTAAGTCGGTCATACCCGAATCCCAAACTAGCGAGGCAACTTTCTTAAGGTTTCCGTTTGGGAATATCTTGTAGGCGGTCAGGCTGGCACCGGTAGTTGCGGAAGCAAGGAGGAATTTTCCATCTGGGGATAGCGTCAGTCCCCAGGGGATTTTATCTGCTTCGGTCAAGCCGATGAATTCGGCTTGACCATCTTNCAGTACACGGTATCGGGAGATNCGGTCAAAATCCTGACTGTGACCACGCAGTCCGGCAAAGAGAAATTTTCCGTCTGGTGTGATGATTAGATCAGAAGCGCTCAGGCCGATCTTAGACATGCCGGGTGGCAGGATGCTGATGTCTTGTTCCACCTTGAGTTGCCCGTTGGCTTCCCTGCGGTAACTTGAAAGTCCAATACCTTGTTCATTGCTAAAATAGACCATGGGCATNGTGGGGTGGTAAGCCATATGACGTGGGCCTGATCCGAGCGGGGGCTTGGCATCCTTTGGCTCGAGAGCAGTGATCTTCCCGCTCTTGCCATCATAAGCATACTGCAATAAAGCGAGGTTTCCCTTTACGTAGGGAACGTAAATGTTCTTACCGTCTGGGGGCAGGAGAACGCAGTGAGCCTCTCGTTTGCCTTCGTNGATCGTGGTGATGGCTTTACCTGGTATCCCGTTATCATCAAGAGGATAGACGTTTAGCCTTCCGTTTCTATAACTCACCCCGAGTATGTGCCTGTTTTCTTTGTCGATGCTCAAGTAGCATGCCCCATCGTTAAAATCCACTTTCTGATGCTTCTGGTAGGAACCGTCCTTGTTTAGAAACACGACCGCTCCCGGTACTTTTCCGGGATCTCCACCCGTGGCAGTGACATAAAGAAGAGGCTTGCTAGGGTGAGCGGTGATGACGCGTCCTGAAAAGTCGAACTCCACTTTCTCAGATACCTCAAGCTTAACGCCTTCGCCTTGAGGGATAGCCTTTACAACCCAAAGAGCATTTTCCTTTGAACTCGGAGAGTAGACATGAAAGACTTTGCCGAAAAGGCCGATCTGGGATACGGCAAAAAGTAATAGAAAAGATAGTGTACGTGTCANAATATTTTAGAACAAATTATTCACCTTTTAAGAGTATCAAATTTTGGCAGAATCCCAAATATTATTAGCAGTTATCTCCTTTTCGAATTGGATCTGCGAAAATATGCTTGTGGCTCCATGTACAATAAAATGTGGACCATAATGATTTGAGTTTACTAGGTTTAAACTTCTGCCCATATTAACGAAATTGAAGAATAATAACGTATGAGCCCTGAGTTATTGATTGTCATTTATTCGCTCTTGGCAATCGGCGCATCTTTTTTGTGTTCGATTTTGGAGGCCGTGCTGTTATCNACCTCCCGAGGACATGTCGCCGTTTTAGAGGCCAAGGGCAGTCGAGCAGCACAACTATGGGTTCGTTATAAGGAAGATCCTGAANGGCCTCTAACGGCAATCTTAACGNTAAATACTATTGCGCATACCGTAGGTGCACTGGGAGTTGGTACTCAAGTCGCAGCAATCTATGAAGGTCAGTATGCAATGGCCATCGCCTCAGCTTTACTCACTATAGGTGTGCTGTTATTCAGTGAAATTCTCCCAAAAACACTCGGCACCATATATTGGAAATCACTTTCTGTGCCTAGTGCATATGTTCTGGATATTTTAGTGCGAATTTTAATCATTGTTGTAATTCCTATAGAAATCATTCGCCGTTGGTTTCCAACAGCTGAGCAGAAAACAATTTCTCGTGAGGAATTGGCCGCCCTCGCCGATATCGGTGAGGCTGAGGGNTCAATTGATGAAGACGAAGAGAAAGTGATAATGAACCTTTTAAAACTTCGGGAAATGTTGGTTAGCGATGTCATGACACCTAGTGTAGTCATGGATACTGTTTCAAGTGCATGGTCAGTCGNCACTGCTCTCANAAAGATGCCAATNATGATACACGGTNGAATACCTGTAATTGGAGAATCGATTGATGAGGTTCTTGGTATAGTCTTAAGAAGTGATGTCCTGAGAACTGCAGCAGCCGATGAGGATGACATCCTTATGTCTGAAATCATGAGACCTGCGATTTTTTGTGATCAATCAGAATCAGTAGACGTGGCCCTCGACATACTTTTAGATAAAAAAGAGCAAATCATGATCATCCAGGATGAATTTGGTGGAACAAGGGGACTTCTNACCATGGAGGACATTATTGAGACCTTGTTAGGTGTTGAAATCGTGGATGAACATGACAGGGATGCGATTAAAAAAGGGACCACTGGTGAAGATCTACGCAAATTTGCCAGGGAGAAATTTGGAACTCTTGATCTTAAAAACACCAATGAGGACGACAAAAATGAAGTAAAAGATAAATAAGAATTTTGCTTATTATCCTNCAGTTTAAACAAGCCCTAACAAAAGATTCAAGATGGATAACAAAATCTATGGCAAGTAAGGCATTCAAAAATAAACGTCTAAATATAATGTGCTTTTAGGCATCTATGGGAATAAAATCCATAGCGTTCCCGCCTGCGATCTTAGGTATAATTTTTTTGACTAACTTTCGGTGTTCAGGGTGTTTGTCGAATATTTCAAGATCCTCTTTTTTTTCAAAAACAGCAATCTCTCCGTATTGGAAACCCCTGTGCCACTGGGCTACATTTTTACCAATTAGAAATTCTTTAATGACAGGAATTTTTTCTTTTAGGGTGGCAAGTTCACCCATTAATTCCGCCATTTCATCATCAGAGACACCATCTTTAAATTTGAAATTGAAGGCATGTATGAAATGTCCTTTATAATCTGCTGTCCCAATTTTAGTTTTCACATTACCAATCGGAAAAAAGTCCATTCCGTTACCGATTTCCAGGTTGGGAAGAATTTTCTTTACTAGCTTTTCATGCTCGGGGTGTTTTTCATAGACCATGAGATCCTCTTTCTTTTCGAAGACTGCAACTTCACCATACTGATATCCGTGAGTTCTACCGGCAATATTTTTGCCAACAAGAAACTCCTTTAGGACAGGAATTTTTTCTTTTAAAGCTGCCAACTCTTTCATCATTCCTGCAATTTTTTCATCTGGAACTCCTTTTTTGAATTTAAAGTTAAACCCATGAATAAAAATTTCCTTGGCGGGGCTCTCCGCCAATGAGGTGCCATGAGATCCAATTGCAGCCAGTCCACTTAATTTAATAAAATTTCGTCTATTTTTCATGAATATAAGTTTTATTTTTTTTCTTTTGAAGGTGTCTTCTTTTTCTTTTTGCGGAGAACTTTACCGTAGAGACTTTTAGCTACTAAAAAATCACTATTGAATTCCTCAATGGATACGATTTTACCCTCTTTGAATTTAAACAACCATGAGTAATCATTATTGTAGGGACCATACTTTCCCTTGGCCTTTCCTTTTTGCCGTACCGCCACTCCATTTTCATCCGCAATAATGTCGGTCGTTTTTAATTCTATCCCATCGGGTACAAGTTTGGGAATATGGGGAAGGAATTTGGAATAAAAGGATTCGACATCATAAGGCACTCCGTAAGGAATTAGGGTGTCGGGAATTTTACCCATGTATGTGAATGTAAAATCTTTATGTAGTGCTGGCCTAAGTGATTCAGGTTCAATAAGTAATTTTTCAAAAAACATAAGAGCCATTTCCTTGTTTTTTTTCGCCTTCTCAAAGTTGGTGTGGTTGTCACCACGAAGGGAGCTAAGACAGCTTAACGTTATCAAGATGATATAAATTTTATAATTTATTTTCATACCAACTAAACTGTATGATGAGAAAATTACATACAAGAAAATTTACTGCATAGTTTGTAAATGAATAATTACAGCATTGATTTGATTGATAAATATCAGGTTATTTCGTAAATGGAAATATTTTGTATAGCTCCAAAAGTATCTTTCAATATCTGTTTTTTTAAAATCAAAAGTTCGCATTTTACAGCAATTAATTAGGCATACATCATGCTAACTTTTTATAATCATGATAAGACCAACTCTTATAGTTTTTTGTTTTTGTACTGCCCAGACACTTCATTCTGCAGATTTGTTGGATCTTTTTTATGAAATTCAGGAAGGCGCTATCACCATTACTGGGTGTGACAGTGGTGCTGAGGGATCATTGGTGATTCCTGAGCAAATTGAAGGGAAGCCTGTGAAGAAAATTGCGCACTCTGCATTTAGTGGCACAAATATTAGTGATATTACTTTACCTGACAGTATTGAAATAATTGAAGATGGTACATTTTCGTCATCCAGATTCAGAAAAATTAACATTGGTAATGGAGTCACGAGAATAGGTAGAGGTGCATTTAGCTTTTGCGATCAGTTAGAGGAAATCACCTTTTCAACTAATCTCAAGAGGATAGACGAGAGCGCCTTTGAATTTAACTTATCATTGAAAGAGATCAGCCTTCCTGAAAGTCTGGTGAGATTGGGTTCTGGAGTATTTCGTGATTGTACTTCACTCGAGTCGATAAAAATTAGTGGGAAATTAGATTCGATTCCCCGCTATGCATTCGAAGGCTGTGGCAGTCTCAAAATTATTTCTTTTTCGGATAGCATAAAAAGTGTTGGTGAAAGTGCTTTCGCTGGATGTATAAACCTAGAAGATGTTGAAATTTCTATAAACGTAACCAGCATTGGTCATGGTGCATTCCAAGGGTGTAAAAGTTTGAAAAACATTTCGCTCCCTGAGGGTCTTTCTTCAATAGGTGAATCTGCATTTGTTGGCTGTATTAAATTAGAAAATGTTACGATTCCAGGTAGTGTCATCAGCCTAGGCAATTATGCTTTCGTCGCCTGTGAAAGCCTGACAAAGATAACGATACCCAGTGGTATTACTACCTTTGGATCGGGAGCTTTCTCTAGTTGTTATAATCTAAAAAGCGTTACAATTATGGATGGATTAACACGTATAGGCAGTGAAGCTTTTAGTGGTTGCTCAACTTTGGAAAGTATTACTTTGCCTGACAGTATTAATTTCATTGAAGATCGTGCGTTTGGGGCCTGTAAAAGTTTAAAAAGCATTAAGCTTCCAGAGAATCTTGTCTCTATTTCTGAAGGTTTATTTTATGAATGTGAATCTTTGGAGGTAATTAAACTTCCAAAATCTTTAAAAGTAATTAATGGCAATGCATTTAGCATGTGCAAATCACTAAAGATAGTTGACCTGCCTGATAATATTACTAGAATTGAATCATTGACTTTTACTGCATGTGAATCGCTTGAGGAGATTAAACTTCCCTCTGATTTAGAATTTATCGGGAGTAGAGCGTTTCAGGGATGTTCAAGCTTAAAAAGTATTACCATTCCAAGTTCCGTTATGGAACTTCAAGATAATTTATTCAGAAACACCGAGAACTTGGGGAAAATAAATTTCCTACCGATGGAGATGCCCGCTATACCCGATAGTTTTTATGAGAATGTTAGGCCAGATACTGTGATTTCGATACCCATTGGTTCAACACTCTACGAACCTATGATAATGGATTATTATGTAACCACTGTCTCCGAAGAAATTGCTGAGAGGTCAGAACTTTCAATTAATTCGATAAAATTGAATGACATAAATCGTGATACTACTATAAGCATAAATTTTAACTCCGAACTGGGCAAAAGTTATATCATTGAACGTTCCTCTAATCTTCAGAAATGGCAGGAAATTGAAACCGTGGTCGGAGAGGGTAGTATGACGGATTATGTACAAATATTGAATGATGCTGGCTAAAAGAAAGTTTTCTATCGTGTCACTGAAAAGGATCAGTTCGATTCAGCAAGAGAGCAGATAATTGCGTATCAAGACTTCGATAATTCAAATAATCTGACATTAACCGAGAGTTACGAGGTCACCAGTGGAAACGTTTTAGAGCCCAATAGTTTCAGTCATCCAGGTGATGGTTGGGGTAATTACAGTAGAGACTCTGGGGGTCCATTTAATATTTTTGATGAAAGTGTCAAAGCTGCCGGAAATGCGAATGTTTATCCGCGAGACAGTCAGGGGTTTGTCGATTCTAGCAAAACAGACAAGTTCTGGGGCATCACAGACACTGATAATGATGATCTTCGAGGCGGACATGCCGGCGTGAATTTTACATTTGATATTTCATCGGCCGAAATGATCACAAAGATTTCAATGGAATTTGCAGGAATGGGAAGATTCGACAGTACTGACTATATGTATGTTTATTTTAGAGTGGATGGTGGTCCATTTCAAAAAATATTTGGAACCCATATCGGTTCTGAAGCTCTGGAACAGACCTACATAATGGAGGATGGGGATGAGTTCACTTTATCACCCGCCATGGAATTTTATTACAATGGACTGAATGGCAAATTTGAACGTTCTGTCTTAAAAAATAAATTTGAGGAATTCTCAACCGATNTATCCTGCTTGGATCTCGACCTGAAAAGGATCCACTGCAAAGGAGACGAATTGACGATATCAGTGCGCTCCAGAACCAATGACATATGGCGTTCAGGCGGAAGATCGAATAGACTTAAAGCTTTAGGCTTTGATGCTCTAAAAATTTATGGAATTGCCAAAGGTGATGACGATCACAATGGCTAGGGCCGTCAGGATCTAGTGCACAAAAATCACGTCCTCTCAGTTCATTGGAGAATTTAAGATTGTTAGTTTTCCATTTGTGTTATTAATTGTTTTTCTGCTTTTTTGAAATGGATGAGGATGACAAAAAACCAATGAAATAAATCCTATTCGTTCTGTTGGTTGTGCTGTTGGATATTTTATTGTTGGTTTATTCATATATCTATTTTTCACTTGGGTCCTCTAGGCTTAAATGAGTCATTCATTGAAATGGAAAAAGATAATAAGAAGACTATTTTTGACTATACTTTTGAAGAGTACCATGAACTGCCTGATCGTGAGGCGGATCGACTTACTAAATTCGCCACTGATGACGAATGGAGCACTTGGTGTGAAAAGTATAAACTGGAATGGGAGGAACTTGAAAAAACAGAGCTGGAAAATCTTAAAAAAGAAACGCGCGTCTTATACTTTAAATTATTTAGAGCAATTCTTGCCGTATTAATTTTTGTCATTCTTTTAATTTGGTGGGGTAAAACTGATTGAAATTAGCTAGATACTTTAGGGGGGTAGTCGAATCTTTTTTTTAAAAACAGTTTTGCAATTTGGGAGTATATTTTATCAATGCTAATCAGAAAACAGGATGCCTATGGGGAAAGTATATCTTGGACATCAAGGTATATTAGGGTTGGATATTTGGTTTTTATATTCCAATTTTTTTTAATGAATCTGATAGCTCAAGGAGATTCGGATAAAGCTGTTGATTCTAACGATTTAAAAGAGCGAGCTACAAGAATTCGAAGATCGATATTGCGGGGCGTTATATTCGTCTTCCTTTTCATGGCACAGAAGGTCATAAGACTTTGAGTAATTGGTATACAACTTTGCTGAATGCTTATGGTAACCCGATTGAACATTATGGTGATATGGACTTGGTCATGCAACGTAAGCGACTCAATCAGCTTGGAGCTATCGATCGTTTCCTTAGTTAACACATGATCCAAGCCACAAGCTGAGCACAAACGAGCAGAGGCTTGAATCTACTCCATCGGATATTGAATTTATTTAAAGAGATGTTTGACCATGCTGCTGTCAATTTTTTCCCAGCCTTCCAACAGGGATTTAAATCTCTCTGGCTCATCATTGATTAGATTATTTGATTCAGAGGGATCAGCAGCGAGGTCATACAGTTCCCATTTTTTTGGTGATTGCCTAACTATTTTCATGTCGCCAATTCGGAACGCTGCCTTATGGCTCTGCTTCCAGAAAAGAAACTCATGAGGGTCTTCATTGTATTTGCCGTTCAGGTAAGGTACGAGATCATAGCATTCCCAACGATCTTTTGGTTTAGGCACTTTGGCGGCTGAGAGAATGGTTGCAAATATGTCTGTGCTAAGAACGGGACGGTTATATATCTTCCCACTAGGAATCTTGCTAATCCATTGGAAAAGAAATGGAACGCGAATCCCGCCCTCATACATTTGTCCCTTTTCTCCACGGAGAGGGAGGTTGCTACTGGTCAGCTCTCTGGTCGGGCCACCGTTGTCACTAAGAAAGAAAACGAGTGTATCTTTTTCCAAACCCTCATCTCTTATCTTTTTTATGATTTCTCCTACACTATCATCTAAATTTGCAAGCATTGCCGCAAAGATTCGGCGCTGGATATCCTTGATGTGTTTGAACTTGTTCATGTATTTATCCGTTGCTTGAAGGGGACTATGAACTGCATTGTATGACACAAACAAAAAGAAAGGCTTATCGGCGTGACGTTCGATGAAGTCCCTAGATTCACGAGTGATCGCATCCGTAAAGTATTCTTTTTCCTGTACAGGTTGACTACCTCTGATGATTGGATTGTTGGCATCATAGTCAGGCTCGTTGTATCCCATATGAGTGGAATAGATTATCTTGCCAAAGGTCCGTCTGCCTTTCCCTCCTCCAGGTAGAACGCCACGACGTAGCCATGTCGTTGTTCCTTCCCAAGGTTCTGGTACAAAATAATGCCCTTCGTGAGTGAATCCAAAAAACTCATCGAAGCCCCTACGAAAAGGATGATATGGCGCTGTTCCACCAAGATGCCACTTACCAAGCAGCCCGTTTATGTATCCAGCTTCCTGAAGAAAATCGGCGAGAGTTTTTTGGGAAAGAGGAAGACCAAAGTCTAGCCTCTCATTCTTGACGCCGGTTGGATTAAATTCATGACCAAAGCGAGTTCCTAATTTTCCTGTTATTAGTCCTGCCCGAGAGGGGCTACAGTTTGGTGCTGTAACATATCCCTGGGTAAAGCGTACGCCGTTTTTAGCAATTGAATCGATATGCGGTGTTGGAATTTCTTTATTTCCCTGGCAGCCAAGTTCACCATAGCCAAGATCATCAGCAAGCAGAATAATGAGATTAGGCATTCTCTCTGTTTGCTCTGCATTTAGAGTCTGGAAAAGGGCAATATTAATTAATAAAAAAGCATGGATTTTATAAATGAAATTGAGACTCATAATGAAGCTGGTGATATTGCGCCGTTTAGAGAACTAAAATTATCAGACTAGAATTAACTTATTCTTTGATGCGGAGAACGACTGGATGATGGTCTGATCCTGACCAATCTTTATTAGCTGGATTAGATTCGACCTCGAAGTCAGCTTTTTCAAAATTCGGTGATGTAAAGATGTGATCTATTCTTAGTCCTGGGACAAGATCTGGCTTCCACATACTAGATGAGCGATACTTATTTTCCCCATGATCTTTTAAAAACTCATTAGCCAGTAATGATTTAACTGCCGGATTTTTTAATGTAGCATTCAGGTCACCCATAAGAATGTAAGGAGTGTCTTTGTGTTTACGTGACTTAATTTTTTCTATCATTAGAAGCGCTGATTTAACTCGGGCCGGTTGGCTTTGATGGTCCCAGTGTGTGTTGTAAATATAGACGGCAGTTTTTTTCTCTGGATCACCTTTAGCGATGAAGCGGGCCCAAGTGCAGATTCTAGTGTGGTGATTTCCCCATGACCGACTATTTGCGATAGTAGGGGTATCAGATAACCAAAAGGTACCATTTTCTTTTGGGTCTAAGATCCATTCTTTATGATTATAAAAAACCGGGGAGTATTCTCCGCGTTTCTTGCCGTCCTCTCTACCAACTCCTAACGAACGGTGGTCAGGTAGAGCTTTTTGTAAATCGATCAGTTGATTGTGTCTAACCTCCTGCAAGCCAATGATACTGGCATTTTTCTCTAATAAATAGTCGGACACGACACCTTTTCTTGAGCCCCAGTCTTTAGGTCCCTTATCACTGTCTGTGTCCTGACGTATATTGTAACAAACCAAAGTTAAATGATCCCCTGTCGGTTCCTCGGCATAAATTGCGGTGTTTGTTAGAAAAACTAAAAAAATTACGCAACAATGCATATTTTTTAACCATGAGATCATCGATAAAATTAGCTTATGCATAGTGAGTTGAAAGTTAAAAATAACATAATCATATAGGCTGAATGCATTAAGGCGCATGGCTATTAAATGATTTTAAAGATCACGTTCTTAAGAATTTGTGATAAATCAAATTATAGATAATGTCATCAATATGAGAGAAATATATATTTATAGTCTAATTATTCTCACTGGAGTTATATTTTCATCCTGCGGTTCCAAGAAGGAAGTTATCAACACTTCATCGGAAGAGTCAGTCAATGAA
>NYVP01000151.1 GCA_002684575.1 Verrucomicrobiales bacterium | reverse complement strand
TAAACCCATCTCCTATTTGAATGACATCACTCCATTGTCCGTCTTTAAATCTCCATTGATAAGCAAAGTAACCTGGCCCACCAACTTTTAGCTTTGCATCGCGACTTAATGTATAACTATTCGGTTCTCCGCTAATAAAGATACCAGCAGGAATCATTGCTCCGAGATCTTGGCCAAAAAGACCTGAATTTTTGGCAGGCGAGGTAGGTTGAAGATTAAAATCATTATTGTCTGGATTAACAAATAAAGGATCATCAATGACGTTATCTTCTCCAAGGTCTAAGATATCAATACCTTCATGATTTCTTCCAATTTCAAGATCTGATAATTCTGGATCTAATAAATTTCTATACATTTCCAAGGGAGTCACCGGATAAGGCGGTTCCTTGGCATCATCAGCACCACTAAAAACTCTAGGAGTAACCAATATGTTATCTGAAAGGTACGCCCCTTTCCCATGAGTCGCTCGAGAATCAGTGTCTGTGGGTATAAAAAGATTAACAACTGAGGCTACGCTCGGATTGTCAAATCTATCATTGAAATCAGGATGGACCTTATAGACCGTATTGTTTTCGAAAATAGTCGCACTTTGAATTTTTAAACTAATCGCATGATCAATATCAGCAAAAACATTTCTTGATATTGAGAAAGTAGCATCAGGTCCAACATCACCAGTAGAAATGGCATTCGCGTAACCTCTGTCTGAGGTCTCATCATCTTTAAAAACATTAAGAAATACATTTTCTGAGAGAAAAACATCACCTCCTAGATCACATAACTCATCCCCTGATCCAGAAAAATAATTACCAATAATTTGAAGTATTGGATTAGGCCTCCATCCACTATCCACATCAATAACATCATTATGTCCTTTATTAGTACCAAAGAAGTTATCACGAATAATATATCTTCCGTCCTCTGGTATCTCGCCAATTCCCTTTATATGTTCACTAATATTATCAAGATCTAATTCCGCTGGCCCCTCTTCATCTGTGAACATATCCGGAAATCTTGTATTCTTTATGATAACTGAGGCATCCTCAGTATAAATCATTCTTATATGAGTTCTCTGAAAAGAAACATCATCGATGACGCATTGAGATTTAAGGATACCAATGGCTCCCTCATCATCTTGCGCGCTTTCAAAGTCCGAAGACTTAATAATATTATCAGACTCTAAAGTATTAATTAATTTAAGCCCTCTCCACTTGGGTGGAGCATCAGGAAGACTACCATTACCTGCATCATCATTTACAAATTCCGAGCCTGGGTAATGAGAGAAATAAATTCTTTTATCTTTTTCTCCCCGAATTAATGCTACCCCCTCAACCTCAATCTTCACACCTTCATCAACGTATACAGAAACTCCAGGCTTTATGTTTAAAATAACTCCATCAGGGATCTTTACGTCATTGGATACATAATAAGGTGAACCGTTTAAATCCCAAATAACTTCTCCTCCCACTGGGGTATAATTATAAAAACCCATGTCATTAATTTCTGCATCAACGAGATCATGAATAATTGCTGGAGATTCACTTGAAATCCTAAAGTCACCAGTATCCGGATTCCTGAAAAGTGGATCCTCATTGTTGCCACCTTGCCACTCTCCTTCGACAATGGAACTTTCAACCCTAATATCATTTTCATTGTAGTCAGTTACGATAGTCTCTTCATTTCCCCATAGGATTGAATTAATAACTGAAAATCGACTTGGCTCATCATTCCCATCTTTGTTTTCAACCTGTAGACCTACTGATTTATTTCCAGAAATAGTTACTTTTTCGAGAATAACATCAGCATCGTCTTTTGCAGAAATTCCTATGGAATTATTTATCAACAGCCCCTTTTTTAATTCAAAAGAACCTCCAAAAACGCTAATTCCCTTATCTCCACAATTTCTACAAATGACTCCTTCGGCTATGACCTCAGCATCTAGGGTGTCGATACCGTCATCATCCATGTATGCCACTGTAACATTTTTTAAAATCAGACTCTGTCCCGCATCTGATTCGTGTAGGTATATGGCGTCATTGTCATCTGTTACACCATCCTCTCTATAAACACCAAGCATGTCGGTTATATAGGTATTCTCAACGAGCATGCCAGAATCAAATGTTTCAAAACCCATCACCGATCTGGCCCAATGACATCTTCTGAATACTAGATCACAACTCTTTCCATTTTGAGCGTTTGACTGTCCTATCTTACCTCTATTGTCAGAAATAGTACAATCTTCAAACAATACATTCGATCCTAGAACCCTCAAAACTCTACCGTGATCAGTGTGCCCACCCTTGGGTGAATGTCCTGCTCTATGTATATTTGTATATTTNAATAACGCACTTTCTGATTCATCAAATAATATCTGTCCCCATATATTACCTTCGGATGACGAAGTAATGGTGATTGGATTTTCACTAGTTCCAATGCAATTTATACTTCCAGAAACTATTAAATCGGCNCCTCCAGANCTTTGAGGCTCTGCATCACCATCCACTAAAATTATGGTTCCTGGCGAGATATTGAGTTCTGTANCTCTTGGAACTGTTAAGTCATNAGTTATTCGTATAATTCCTGACCAATTATTTACTTCATCTTCTAAGACTCCAGAAACTTCAGTCACATTTGGAAAGGCTCCTAAACTTGTAATGGTTTTATTTATTTGCTGCTGCCCCACTCTTACATTCAAACTAATGTCACCTGGATCAGTCGATTGACCAAATTTAAGTGCTGTTAATTCAAGATCAAAACTAATATCCGAACTTCGCTCATCTCCCTGCTTAATTTCAACAGCAATTACATTCCTTCCTTCAACTAGTAAATTTGGTGTTAGTTGATCAAAGTCCTGAAAATTTTCTGATGGGGTATCATCACCATCAAGAGTATAATCGTCATAGGACATTCCATACTCCATGTTAGATGTTTTAAAAAATTCTTGGCCGTTAATGTAAATTATTGCTCCATCATCANACTTTAATCTCATCTCAAGAGCAGATATGTCCTNAACTCCATCAATATTAAATTCCGATCGAAAATAAGTTGTTGCATATTTATTTCTTGAATTAGGTCCGAAACTTAATTCGGTAACCTCATCATCATCACCATAACCCAATTCAGCTCTACCTTTTTCCCAAGCTGAATCATCAAAATTAACTCCTCTCCATAAAACACCTTGATCTGATCCATTATCAAGATAGCTCCATACAGAACCTTCGCTAATAAGATCAATCTCCTCTGCCTCTCCTCCTCCTTCGACACTCACCAAAACACTCCCCAGCCCATTCCTGAGCTGAACAATATCAGGGATTATCCTAACNCCTGGTGTATTACTTGATAGAATTGCAGTATCATCCCAGACATCTCTTNAGTATTGCCCATCGGCATCTCGTAAATCCACACGCACAAGAAAAGGGACTTTAGGAATATATGTAGACCTCGTTGTTAAGAAGAGATTACCTCCAAAGTCTTCACCTCTGAGCTCTCCTGAAACCTCTGTCACTTTACCAGTATCATGCCATACCTTTATATACTCCTCGTAAAGTAAATCATCATCTGATTGCCCATAAAATGAAACTCTTACCTTATTTGTACCNGGCATTAAATTTCCACCATTCTGAAATGAATTTAAGTCTAAATCCCACTCGCCTGACACAGGATTCATATTAGCATTAGTCCCATTAACTCTTATCGATTTCACNTCTCCAACATGAAAACTTCCAGAGAAATTAGCCTCGCCACTGTTAGTACGAAAAAAACCATCATTGGATTTTGGCAAATCTACATCAACAGAATAATTAGTTTGAATTTGCTCAAGAACTCCACGTCTACGNTCCACAATAAATTCTTTCATTTCATCTAGCACTTCAGAATTCACTACTCCCATCAATGCTCTATCGATAATTGGATTAATGAGATCTGGCTTAAATTTATTTTCGAGAATATCAATAAACGTTGCATAATACCTACGAATTATATCTGGGTGAGATAAAAACTCCTCCAATCCGTCTACGTCCCTGTACGTAAAAATAGAAAGATTGGGATTACCTGATCTTGTTCCTTGGTCTAAAACCGTATCCAGATCGTGAGGAACAAGCTTAAACCTTGGATCTTTTACACCTCTATACAAAGCATAGTCATCCCCTTTTCCAGTTGTAAGGCCTCCTTCTCGATTACCAACGAGTGAATCGACAGCCAAGAAATGGAGCCATTGATCAATATCAACAACCTCAGATAGTTTTTCTATAAATTCTGGATCATTATTAAGGTTCAAAGTCCTTGTTAAGTTGATAATATCGAGCCACTCATCTTCCGATTTATTTGTCTTCTTNAAATAAGTGTTCCTATAGGAATCAGTTTGATCCCCTTCGTATTTCAAATCACCCTCATCTCCATTACTTTCGTCATCCCTTACCTGATAAAGATTACCGTTAGGATCATTGGGCCAATGGGCTGCAGTGAACTTTGAATCAAGAGACTCGGTCCTAGCATAATGACCATACATCCTTGGACCGCCAGACTCCGCAAGATCTTCTCCATTAATACGTAATTTAACTGCGATACTATCCGCCGCTTTAATCCCTAAGTATTGATATAGCCAACTTCCCGCTACTTGGGAGTGAATATACTGANANTTGAACTTAATCGACTCTTGTCCATTCCAAGGATCATCAGATCTAAATTTGATAAGGTGGTTGTTTGGAGGACCTCTTCTACTGCTAGCACCGCGGTTGCGAATTGATGCCAAATATCTAACTCTATCCCCTTTCCCATCGAAACTAAAAAACGTGCAATTCATTTCAGCATTACTGTCAGCTTGACTAGATCGACGACCTATCTCTTCAAGTTCAAGTCTTTCTGACTCTTTCATGACAACAAAATAACTAGGAGTGCCTCCATCCTTGAGGTATTCGTCATCAACCATGTAGAGGTAATTACAGGTATTTACTTTATCAGATATAGTTTGCGGCCATACGGTAATTTGGCCATTATTTCCGATTATTGAAAAATAAAACTCTATTACAGATTTGTCTGCTTGTGGCGGTATTTCTGAATAATATAAATCGTTTTTACCTAATACCATTTGCGACGATTTAAATTCCTCATCTTTATCATCAACTCTCCAGAATAACTTTGGCTGAAGGTTGTCAAATTTTTCTAAATTATCAATTTCAAGATTAATCAAAACGGAATCATTTGATTTTGGAACAAGAGGAAAGTGACTGACATTTTTAATCAAAGGTCGAAAGCTTGGATTAAAGACTGAATTCTGTTTTCCCGGTGACCCTCCAATTAGTNAAGATGCACTCCAATTTTGGCCATTATTGTTTTTATCAGCCCAATTAATTAACTCTAATGTGTTACCTTGACCATCATGCTTAGCATCCCAAATCCATCCCTCATGCCCAAGATCTTCAGGGCCTGGTTTTCTTAATGCCCAAAAACCTTCATTTGCATAATCAACTTGGTCGACCTCTTCACCAAGATCATTCTTTAGCCGAATTGTTTCTCCCGAATTCGACAACTTACCATTCCATGGCCCCAAAGCATTCGATGCATCAGGATTGACCAATGCAAACTTGTCAGGGTCAGCTGCAACAATAATAAATGATTTTCCCTCAACTGATACGTTAGGAAATTCAAAATCCACACCTGCAGTGATTTTCCAACCATCAAGCGAAACTGATTGATCAGTTGTATTATAAATTTCAATCCATTCTTGCCCTTGATCTTCAACTCCATCCGAATTTTTTACAGAATAATTAATCTCATTAATAATAAGACTATTATCAGACAAAGCAGCGAGAGAGAACCATAGAAAAGACAGGGAAAATGTGAAACTGAAATTAAAGGCTAGATTCATATTAATAGAATGACTTTACACTTCAAAGTGCAAAATAAGACATTTGCTTTAATGANTATCCAACCTACAACATATCAAAACCTTATTAAAGTGGGATTAATAAACATTATAATAATCCCTGGGATGATAAATGCTTATCGGTCAAAATAATTTATGAATTTTTACGATGAAAGAGTTTCTAAAGCAGAATTAATAGTTTCAGGATCACCCACACTAATGACGTTGGTCCCTTTTCTAATTCTAGACATGAGACCAGCGAGCACAGGCTTAGGACTAAACTCTATGAAAAGGTCATGTCCCTCATTAAGCAAATTCTCCATTGATTGAGACCAACGAACAGAACCGGTTACCTGACGCTCGAGGGAACTGCTAATTTCGACTTCTCCTGATTTCTGTATTGCATCAACATTAGAAACAACAGGAAAATTTGGATTAGAAAAAGAAACTTTCTCCAATTCTTGGGCCAATTTTTGCTGTGCCTGAATCATCAAACGAGAATGATAAGCACCCGCAACTTCAAGCTCCTTACCCATTCTGCATCCATAATCTTTAACTTTTGTGAGAGCGCTTCTTATCTTTTCAATCTCTCCCGAAATAACGATCTGACCAGGAGCATTGTAATTAGCAACATCCAGATCAAAATCCTTAGCCAAGTTATTTACGGCCTTCTCATCACCTCCAATTATGGCAGCCATTGAGCCCTCTGTAGCATTACAAGATTCCTCCATGAATTGTCCACGCNTAGAAACGATTTCAAGTCCCTTTTCAAAACTAAAAACTCCTGCAGATGAATAAGCAGTAAACTCTCCAAGTGACAAACCAGCCGCAGCAACAGGATTAAGATTAGGACATTTTGATTTTAATATTTTCCATGTAGCCAGCCCATGTAAATAAAGCGCTGGCTGGCAAATTGATGTCTTTGTTAATTCATCATTAGGGCCTTCGAACATTNTTTTTGTTAAATCAAAACCTAATTGTTCGTTTGCCATGTCGAATAAGTCTCTGGCTTCAGAATATTCCTCGACTAATGATTGACCCATGCCCACTTCTTGAGCTCCTTGGCCAGCAAATAATAATACTACTGATTTCTTCACGATACCAATTGCTCTATCATTAATCGGCAAGAATCAACCTTGTTTTTCAATACTTTACTAGAATCATTGATTGCCTCCTCAACCGAAACCTCAGAATCAACCATTGGGAAAACCTTATCAAACACATTTTCTAAAGCCTCTTCGTCTTTGAGTATCCCACAGAATGCAACAACTGGCTTATTATGTTTATGTGCCAACTTCGCTACACCAAACGGAGCTTTTCCCATCATCGACTGCGCGTCAATACTCCCTTCTCCAGTAATAATTAAGTCGCTGCTTATCACAGCCTCTTCTAGAGAAGTCATNTCTGATATTAAATCAAATCCATTTACAAGGGTCGCGTCACAAAATGCTTTTAACCCAAATCCAAGTCCACCTGCTGCACCCGCTCCTTTATCATTTCTAATCGATAAATTGAGTTCATTCTCAACGACATCAGCCAGTCTTTTAAGCCTTGATTCATGAACATCAATATCATTTACACAAATTCCTTTCTGTGGACCATAACTTCTGGTTGCTCCTTTTTCTCCAAGAAGAGGGTTGCTCACGTCGGTAGCAACAATGATTTCAGGCAAATCAATTGGTATGTCCATGAAAACTCGATGAAGTTTGTCTAAAGAATTAGGAATATCCTCAATCACATGACCATCATTATCATAAAATCGAACACCTAGCGCCTGAGCCATTCCCGCACCACCATCATTCGTTGCACTACCACCTATCCCCAAAATAATTTTATCTACTCCCATATCTCTNGCGGCTATTATCAATTCACCAGTTCCAAATGTTGATGCTTTCCAGGGATCTAAATCTTCTTTGTTAATAAGCGATAATCCTGATGCGGCGCTCATTTCCATNAGGGCTATTTCTGGAACCCCATCCTGATCCAATGCAATTTTAATTGGTGCGGAAACACAACTTCCATGAGGCCCCTGAACACTTACTTCAAAAGTGCTTACTCCCAAACTATGGCCTAATATATCTGAAGTCCCCTCACCTCCATCTGCCACTGGTTTCAGAACACACTCATGATCTGATAACCCCTCGGAAATCAAATCAGCAACTTCTTTTGCTGTTAAGGTCCCTTTAAATTTATCTGAAGCTATAAGAACTTTCATCTAGATGAAAAGACAAACTAATTAACATAACTACTAGTAAAAGCATTAATGAAGCCAACTTCAATTGCTAATATCTCCTGAACATTAGTTTCAAGATCAGTCCTTAGATTTTCAAGAGCAGAAACCCGTGCCAACAATTCATCAGTTGTATGCGAATCACTCAATAATTTTGTGAATTGAGAATGTTCTGGAAAATCTAAAAAACCAACATCCACTTTTTGCCTTATGGCATCTCCTGCCCATGAAATTAAAACTTCAAATAAAGATGACCTTTCTGCCAGATAGCGTGAATGAGAAATCGCCTTGTGGAAATCCTCTCTACTCTTCAGCCATTTTCCATCAGTTGTTTTAGAGAATTTTTCGGACTCAGATTTTCTGACTTCGTCTTGGTTCTTTTCGCAATCTTCTTTTACAGAGCGCAAAAGCTCTGAGAACTTTTTCGATAAACTCAATGCATCTGAAATACTCCCTTTTGTAGGCATTTCACTTAATAGGCCTCTCAAATAGTTACCATACTCATTATCGGCAATATGCTTTTTTATAGACTTCAAAGGTACTTTAATACATCTAGATAAAATCGTATCTAATAACTGCTCAGGAAAAGAAGTTATAAGAAATATTAGACATTGGTCTGGTGGTTCCTCCAACGTTTTAAGAAAAGCATTTTCAGCCTGCTCACCCAAGCGATCCGCATCCTTAATGATTCCAATTTTATATTGGCTCTTAGAGCTCTTCTGATAAAACATCTCTTCGAGATCCCGCATTTGCTCAACTTTAATTCTTCTCGATTTTGACTCAGGCTGAATGAGTCTAACATTTTCTGAGATGACATCCTGTAAAGAATTATCCTGTGATTGACTATTAATTAATGCAATTAACTTGAGAACTAACTCATCCTTTCCAGAACCTTTTTCACCTGTAATAAGATAAGCATGAGACAGTCTCTTTTTTTTAAGAGAATTACTCAAGTAGCTAAATGCAGTGTCAATTTCCAATGCCATATTTTTTATTTAAATGCTCCCATATTTCATCCTCAATTGCGTCAGCACTTTGACTGCCATCTAAAAGAACAAACCTCTTTTCATTAGCCTTAGCCATTTCTAAATATCCTGATCGAACCATTTCAAAAAATGAATTTGGCTCTCTCTCCATCCGATCAGGTTTATCACCAGATCTATCGGCAACTCTTCTTCTTCCTTCTTCAACAGTTATGTCTAGTAAAAAAGTACAATCTGGATAGAAATCACCAACTGTAAAATCATGAACTTGCTTTACAAACTCTTCGTCTAATCCTCTTCCCTTACCTTGATAGATAGTCGTAGAATCCAAGAACCTATCAGCAATAATATATACACCCTTTTCAAGCGCCGGAGCGATAACCTCTCTAACAAGTTGTGCTCTGCTAGACGCAAAAAGAAGCAATTCTGACTCCGATGTCATATTTTCTCCCTCTGGTGCATGTTGGAGCAGATTCCTGATAGACTCACCGAGCTTTGTTCCACCCGGTTCTCTTGTATGTAAAACATCAATTCCTAGCTTTTCCAATCTATGACTAAGTCTGTTGATTTGAGTGGATTTTCCACAACCCTCCGAACCTTCAAAACTGATAAAAATACCTTTATTCATTTAAGCTAAAAATTCAAATTTTAGTCAGAATAGATTAACATGAATAAATCTACAAAAGCACATTAATTATTAATTTTTTCAGGGAAAAGCCCCATAATCCCATCTCTCGATGCATTACATATTCCTCGTTCCGTTATCAGCCCACTAACTAATCTGGATGGAGTCACGTCAAACGCATAGTTAGCATAATTGAATGAATCTAAAGAAACTGCAATTGATGATATCTTTCCCTCACTATTAAGCCCTTCGATGTTCATTACTTCATCAGAATCGCGTTGCTCTATTGGAATATCTCCACCCCCTTCAGCTGTATCCCAATCAAAGGTCGAAGACGGTAATGCAACATAAAACGGTATTCCATTATCCGTAGCCGCAAGGGCCTTAAGGTATGTGCCAATTTTATTAGCCACGTCCCCATATGAATTTGTCCTATCTGTTCCAGTAATCACAACATCAACCATACCTGATCGCATTAAATGACCGCCGGTATTATCAGGAATAATAGTATGAGGCACACCCTCGTTAGCAAGCTCCCAGGAAGTGAGCCTAGCACCCTGATTTAAAGGTCGCGTTTCATCAACCCATACATGAACTGACAACCCCTCTCTGTGAGCACAATATATTGGCGAAGTTGCAGAACCCCAATCAGCAAATGCAAGCCAACCGGCATTACAATGAGTAAGAATATTTACAGGAGACGTGTTATTTTTATTTTTTGCTATATCATACAATATCTTTTTCCCATGATTACCTATTTCATTACACCATCGCGCATCCTCATCTGATATTTTGTTAGCCTCATTAAGCGTTAATGTTATCCAGTTTTCATTTTTATTTTTCGCAACCAAATCCAGTTGCCTTTTAACTGCCCAAGAGAGATTTGTTGCAGTTGGACGAGCCTCCAATATTTTAGAGGCAAGAGATTCAAGTTGAGAGTAACTGCCTCTACTTTGATTGGCAGCCAACCACATTCCATACGCTGCGGTGACGCCTATACAACCAGCTCCTCGTACATGCATATTTTTTATTGCAGAAACCAGTGATTCAACAGAATCAAGATTTTCAATCTCAAAAGCAAAAGGCAATTTGGTTTGATCTATTATTTTGACTATTGGTTGCTCATCCTTATCAACCCAAACGGTTCTAAAGTGTTTTCCATCAACATTCATACTTGATATTCCAGCATAGCTTTTAAATTAAAAGTGAATAAATTGAAATCAGAACAACTTAGTCACTTGAAGCAAAATATCATTAAAGATGAAAAATTTGTTTCAGTAATTTCAGCTTCATTTGGTGATGGTCACAATGCTGCAGCAAAGGGAGTTGTCGAAGCCTTCAATTCTTTGAAGGTTCCAAACAGTGGATTAATTGATCTTCTAGAACAGATCCACCCCGCTACCATGAGTTGCTTTACAAAAGGATACCGCCTCGTAACAACGAGATGGCCTGCAATTTGGGAAAAAATGTACATGCTTGCAGAAAGTTTTCCTTTTGGCAATGAGTCGTTCGATTTGATGCCCTCAATTACAAATGGATTTTCTAAATATCTAAGAGAAACCAAACCTGATGCCATCATCAGTACTTACCCCTTATATGGGCACATTATTGAGAGAATTTTTGGCAATGGAGATTTACCATTCAAATTTGTAACAATGATTACTGATTCAAAGTCCATCAACAAATCCTGGTTTCATGGAGCTTCAGGAGAATTCGCTGTATTGGATCAAATATCTGCGAATAAATTAATCTCTCATGGTATTTCTAGTGAGCGAATTCATATAACGGGATTTCCTGTTTCTCCACGTTTCTTAGAGAATCGACCAAAGGAATTTGAAAATAAATTACCTAAAGAATTCAAAATTCTATACACGCCCACATCAAACAATCTACACGTAGCTTCAACTCTTAGAGAATTAAATCAATTAACTTACAAATCGCCCAATAAAATCTCATTAACAATTGTTATGGGAAGACACTTTAATAGATTAGATAAAATTGTCAGATCGCAAGCTCCTGAAGGATCCGCCATTATAGGGTGGACTAAGAGAATGTCAGAGTTGTTGAGCACAAGTCATTTAATTATAGGAAAGGCAGGAGGTGCATCAGTTCAAGAAGCTATGGCATCAGCTTGTCCCATGATTATCGATTCAATGATACCCGGACAAGAGGAAGGTAACGCCGAAATGATTACTAAAATTGGTGCAGGAATCGTTGCTTTTGAACCTAAAAAAATACGATCTACGATTGAGGACCTTTTAGGTAATAACGGGAAAGAATGGCTCAAATTTCGAAAAAATTGTCATATCAAAAGCACCCCTGAAGCCGCTCTAAACCTAGCCAAAATTGCAATCAACTAAATTAGCACAGCTATCTACTTAGATCAGTTTGAAAAACAATCTTAAAACCTCTTTTCTGTAGAGCAGAAGCGGCAAAATCAGAATCCTCGACTATCAAAGCTATTAGGGGCCATCCGTTCTGATTTATAAACAATGGATAACTGGTATGAATATGAGTTTCAGCTGCACTCAATGCTGAAAGACATGATGCCAGTGAAGGCACACCTTCTGTTAATCGCACAACTACAATTTCATTCACCACAAATGGAATACCTTTTTCCATAAATAATGTTTCTGTAAGTTCAGGATCACTAACCACTAAACGAAGAACATTAACATCAAACGAATCCTGCACACTCAAGCCTAGGACTAAGACATTTGAATCTCCCAATAATTTTATTATTGAATGCATCGCTCCAATCCGGTTTTCAAGCATTAATGAAAACTGCTTAACAGGATTACCACTTTTAATGATTGGATCTTCTATTCCCATAAGAACTCAGGACTAATATCAATATTTACGTTAAATCATTTTATTATCCAGTTGTTATTTATTAACTCTACAATTTTTACCTGATTAATCCCACCTTTGCGCTCTTTAGGGAAACATATCTTTAGGATACATTCTTTTTCCCATTCATCATCGAGTAAGTTATTTATATTTACACCTATGTCTGAATCTTTTCGAACGTACCCGTATAAATCTTCTTCAGACTTCCAGTCACTTATTCTAACACAAATCCATTTGGAGCGCTCTGGAAAAGCAAATTCTGGATTACTATCCAATGTGGCTCGAACCCTAAAATAAAAAGGATCACTTCCATCAGATTCAACAAAATCATCCCAATTCATTTGACCGTACCTAACGAATTCTTCCCAATCTAAAAGAAAACCTCTATCTGTATCCTCTAATAAAACAGTTCGAGCTCGAAAAACATCATCTACAGTGATTTTAGCTATAAAAAAACCACTCAAATTACCATCAAGTTTTTCAACCGATTCAATACTTTCTAATTTAGGTATTGAAAATGCGTTCCTAGAATAATGATCTTCAACGTGATTTAAAATCCTCGATGAAAATCGAATGATTCCATTAAGCTCAAATCTATCAGAGACTGAAAAAAATTTTTTAATTGTATCTCTGGCCCTATAATCAGTTTGAAATAAATCTTCATCCAAACCTCTAGGTAAGGGATTTATTTTATAACTATTCACGTTTAATGTATTTTTGTTTACCCCAGATTCTCGTGATTTATTATCCTCAAACGAACACTTACTAAATAAGTAGGTGATTAAAAAAATAATTAATAAAGTTACGAGAATCCATTTGAGTAATAAAAGATAATTAAATTTTCTATTGAGGTGAATAGGTTCAAGAACAAGACCTATTGGTAATTCTTTCTGGTTTCCATATTTGTTATTAATCTGCTCCTCGTTCACATCCTCTACTCCCTCTACATTCTCTACATCCTCTACATCCTCTACATCCTCTACATCCTCTACATCCTCTACATCCTCTACATCCTCTACTTCCTCTACTTCCTCTAC
>NYVP01000150.1 GCA_002684575.1 Verrucomicrobiales bacterium | reverse complement strand
CCTCATAAGGTGGTAGCGGGTCTGCAAAGTAGCCCCCACATTGCGCCCACATATTTTTGACGCCCCGAAGAATGGGGTGATCCTTTTTGTCGGGCACGATATCAAGCCGTGTGCTTTGTCGATGATTGCCTCCATAGTGACCGGCCCACTTTTCACCCAGTACCTGTCGTCCCCAGCCATCCTTGTATTCATTTCCGCCATAACCATTTGAGTACTTCGCCCATTTACTGTTTGCAGGGATTTTAAATCCATGAGTCGCGGTTCTTAGTCCAACGACTGGGCCTCCACGATTTAGATAATCAACAAAGTGCTGCATCTGCTCATCGGACCAATTCTGAAACCTTGTAAAAACAACCATGAGATCGGCATCTTTTAAGGCTTCCATTCCAGGTATGTTCGAGTCTCCCGGACTGATTTCTCCCTTCTCGTTAACGCCGAAAAGAGTGACGCATTTAAAACCATAATGCTTGGCCAGAATGCGAGCCATCGCAGGTAAAGTTTCTTCAGATCGGTACTCATGATCGCTGGCAATTAAAACGATATTCTTACCTTTTCCTGGTCCCTCATCACCCTCAAAAGTGAGTTGAGCAAAAAGGGGAGAGTTCATTACCGCTAATCCAGTAATCAGTTTAATAAATTTTTTCATGGCTTTTGAGTTTTTGTAAATTAACTAAGGATTTGTTTTACGACGTTTCCGTGAACATCAGTCAATCTAAAGTCTCTCCCTTGATGTCTGTAGGTGAGTCTTTCATGGTTAACCCCGAGACAATGAAGTATTGTAGCATTCAGGTCATGAATATGAACGCCGTCCTTCACGACGTTATAACTGAAGTCATCAGTTTCGCCATGGACGACCCCCGGCTTGATTCCTCCTCCTGCCATCCACTTTGTGAAGCACCGAGGATGGTGATCTCTACCATAGTTTTCTTTGGATAGTTTTCCTTGGCAATATACAGTTCTACCAAATTCACCGCCCCAGATGACAAGAGTTTCGTCAAGCATTCCGCGTTGCTTTAAATCTTTGACAAGCGCGGCAGAAGGTTGATCTATGATCCCGCANTGCCTAGTGATGTCTTTGGGTAAATTTCCGTGTTGATCCCACTGCCTGATAAAGATTTGAGTAAATTTGACTCCTCTTTCTGCCATTCTCCGTGCCAACAAACAGTTAGCAGCAAAGGTTCCNGGCTTCCTTGCTTCTTCGCCGTACATGTCAATAATACCCTGAGGTTCTTTNGAGATATCNGTTAACTCAGGAACCGAACTCTGCATACGATAAGCCATTTCATATTGAGCGATTCTCTCTCTGATTTCTGGATCACCTACACTTTGATATCTTTCGTAGTTTAGTTTTTCAAGCTCATCCAGCATGCGTCGCCTCATTTTTGGACTGACTCCTTTAGGGTTAGATAAATAAAGAACAGGATCACCAATTGATCTAAGTGAGACACCTTGATGACGGGTCGAAAGAAAGCCTGCGCCCCATAATCTTTCGTAGAGGGCTTGGCCTCCAAAACCACCATTCACTGTAGAGTGAAGCACNACAAAAGTNGGTAAATTTTTGTTATCGCTACCGAGTCCATAAGAAACCCATGCGCCTGCACTGGGTTTNCCAGGTAATTGGCTGCCTGTTTGGATGTAGGTAATGGCAGGATCNTGATTGATCGCCTCGGTATTAACTGCTTTCAGAACAGCAATGTCATCAACGATTCCTGCAGTGTGAGGTAAGATCTCGCTGACCCATGTGCCCTCTTTACCGTGTTGGTTGAATTTGAATTTTGATGGAGCAATGGGAAAACGAGACTGTCCTGAGGTCATTGTTGTAATCCTTTGACCATTTCTAACTGAATCNGGAAGATCTTTATCAAACCAATCCTTAAGTCCTGGCTTGTAATCCCACATGTCTAGTTGGGAAGGGGCCCCTGACATAAAGAGATAAATAACGCGCTTTGCCTTTGGGGCTATTTTCTTAACTTGTTCGACCGGATCTTCTGCGCCGAACAAANTCGGGTTTAGCAATGACCCTAGTGCGGCCGTACCAATGCCTGTTGACGTTCTTCCAAAGAAGTGTCGCCGAGTTTCAATGAGTTGTGATTCACGTAATGGATCCATAATTTCAGCCTTTGGTTACTGTTTCGCTTAAATTCAATATGAGGTGGGTTATCATGGTCCAGGAAGCGAGTTGTGTTTGATCAAGGGATTCATCAACAATCGACTCTCCGCTTCCAAGTATCTCCTTGGCCGTCTCTTTGTTTTTGGAAAACTCTGACAAGTGTTCATTATATAAATTGAGGAGTGATTTGGATTCAGTTTCGGTCGGGCGTCTGCCTAGTACAGTCCTATAGGCATAATTGAGTTTTTCATTCAATTCTTTGCCCCCTTTATGCATAATTTTCTCGGCAAATTTTCTGGCTGCTTCAAAGAACTGCACATCGTTCATAAGGACCAAAGCTTGAAGAGGGGTATTTGTTCTTGCTCTTCTGACGGTACAAGTTTCACGATTAGGTGCATCAAAAATAGCCATTGATGGGGGGTGAGAGGTTCTTTTCCAAAACGTATACATACTCCTTCGGTAGAGTGCGGAACCGCTGTCTTGCTTGAACGTTGCTGTATTACTACCACCAAATCCAACGGGTTTCCAGAGGCCAGCAGGCTGGTATGGTTTGACACTTTTTCCGCCAATGTCTTTGACCAAGAGCCCACTCACTGAAAGAGCCTGATCACGAATTAATTCGGCGTCCAAACGATGGCGAGGTCCTCTGGCCAATAATCTNTTTTCTGGGTCCTTTTCGAGTTTCTGATTATCGACTCTNGATGATTGTCTGTAGGTTGNTGACATTACCATCAGTTTAATCATTCTNTTAACNTCCCAATTNGTTTCCATAAANTTAATNGCTAGCCAGTCTAATAATTCAGGATGAGAAGGNTGTTCACCTTGAACTCCAAAATCTTCAGAAGTTTTTACGAGTCCTGTTCCGAAAAGCTGTTGCCAAAATCGATTCACAGTGACTCTAGAAGTAAGAGGTTGATCAGGAGAGACNAACCACTTGGCCAGACCAAGCCTATTAGAAGGAGCATCTTTTATGTTTGGCGCGATCCATTCAGGGACCCCTGGATAAACTTTTTCTTTTTGTAACGTGTATTCACCTCTATCAAGCACATAAGCCTGGCGAGGCTCTTTTCTATCTTCCATGATCAGAGTTGAGGGAATTGATTTTTCTACAGAATCTAGTCTGGACTTTGCTTCAGACTCTCTTTTCAACGTTGCCGCGTATAAAGACTTTGTTTGAGGGTTAACGTTTTTGTAATAATGAGTTAAGAGAATATTTTTTTGGTTCTCGTCTCTTTTATCAGGATCAACGTTTATAATATCGACTATGTTTTTTGGAGTACCTGAATTAGGATATTTTTTCTGAAATTGTTCCCAAAAATTAAGTGAAGCTAATTGTTCACTTGAAAGCATTCTTGAAGTAATGCCGGCCTTGTCCCAGTGAACAGTTCCACCGAATTGAGTAAAAGCCCAGCCGTTCACTTTTGATCCAGGATTAAGCCCAACATCCTTGGCCGGTACCTCTATTCTGACCCATTTTCCTTTTTCTGGTAATTCACCCATTGGTAAATTGGTATGATCGGTTTTGTTATCTTCTCTGTGGCCTTTGTTGGCTCCCCAAAAAGCTCGGTGATTCCAATCACCATCATTGGGCTTGAACTGAAGTTGAATAGTTTCTGGGGGATTTTCTGGGTTCAGATAAACATGAGCGAAGAGGACGTCGCCCTCATTTATAGTGAGTGGGGGGTTGGCGCCTTCGAAGAAATGTTGGCTCAGTCCGGTTGCTGTTCTCACTGATGAGCTTTCTCCGCTGAGGACAGGATGTTCTTCTGATTTTTTCACAAATTTCCAAGACTTATCTCCCTCATTTCCTTGGGATTTAGCGCCTGGCGGTAGAGAATCCTCAATCCACACTTTTTCAGATGATGAACCAAAACTGGTTAGTTCTTGACCTGCATTTGGGTCATGATAATCAACGACTTTAGTGATTTCGGGAATTTCTGCCTGAGTCGATTTGATTTTTTCTTTAAGAAAATCGATTTCCGATACTTGAAGCTTAGACGGGGCTTTCATTGATGGAGGAGGAAGCAACTTATTTCCGTCCATTGCCTTTTCCGTTAAACTATAAAAATATGAAAAGAGCTGATAAAATTCTTTTTGTGATAATGGATCAAATTTATGGTCGTGACAGCTGGCGCAGCCCGCCGTCAGTCCAAGCCAAACGGTAGATGTTGTTTCTACCCTTTCAGTNGCGTATCGGACGTAGTACTCGGCATCAATTGACCCGCCTTCACCAGTCGTGACATTACAACGATTGAATCCTGTGGCGACCTTTTGTTGTACTGATGGATTAGGCATCAAGTCTCCCGCAATTTGCTCGATGGTAAATTCATCAAACCTTTGATTATTATTAAAAGAATTGATGACCCAGTCTCGGTACGGCCATATGGATCTTTCATTATCTAAGTGAAGTCCATGAGTGTCCGCATATCGTGCAGCATCAAGCCATATCCTTGCCATGTGTTCACCATANCTGGGCGACTTGAGCANCCTGTCTACGAGATTCTCGTAAGCGTCTTCAGAATTGTCATTAATAAACTTATCAATCTCATTAATCTTGGGTGGAAGTCCTGTAAGGTCGAGAGTGAGCCGGCGTATTATAGTTTCTTTTGAAGCTTCTTTCTCCGGTGCCAGGCCTTCCTCTTTTAATTTCTCATGAATGAAATTATCGATAGGATTATTCGGTTCCCAACTTTCCTCAACACTTGGCGGGAACTCGTCTTTTTTTGGTTTCTCAAACGCCCAATGTTTTCCCCATTCACCTCCTGCATCAATCCAATTTTTGATGAGTTCTTTTTCATCATCTGTAAGATTCTTTCCGGATTCTGGCGGAGGCATTACTTCCTCTGGATCTTCAGAAATGATCCTATAGTAAAGTTCACTTTCAGAGCTATTTTTTGGAACCAATGCACTGAATCCAGATTTAAGCTTCATCAATGCACCCTCATGAGTGTCGAGCCTTAGTCCGGCCTTTCTATCCCCTTTATCNGGTCCATGGCATCCAAAACAATTATTGGAAAGAAGAGGNAGAATCTGTTTCGAAAAGTTAATTTCTTTAGCGGTAATTTTGTTCCCAAANCCCAGTATACTGAAAAATAATAATATCCAAATAATGGATTTTCGTTTTGATGAATCAAAATTCTTATGTTGAATTTTCATAAACATTTAATGGAAGACTGGAAAAGAATATACTCTATAACCTTTTTCGTCGATATGAATTGAAAGAGATTTTATTTAATCTATTGCTTTAATTATAAAATAAATCGTTTTTTGTAATCGGATAGATTCCTAAATTCATATATTTTAATCATTAATANTGAGACTATTTAAACCAATAAATGGTAANANTTATTATTTTCGATTAGTATGAAAAGGATCATTTTTATTTTAGTACTGATATCANTCTTGATATTAGTCCCTTTTGGAATTCAGCAACTAATTCAGTATCGTCAATTGCCAAGTTCTATCAAGATCGCTACTGGTAAAGAGGGTGGTAGATATAAGATTATTGCCGAAGCTTTAGGAGAGAGGGTTCGATCAAAATATGGAGTTGAAGTTATTTATATTCAAACCTTAGGGGCTCAGGAAAACGTAAAGAAAATTCAAAATGGGGAAGCAGATTTCGCGCTTTTTCAACCTAACATCCTTAGCACTTCACTAGATTNCGATAATGTTCGTTTCATAGCCAATGTATTTCCGGAGGTTGTGTTAGCACATGTCCGTAAAGATTTATCGTATAACCCTTTTTTAGGAAATAAAGAACAAAGAGGTAACACTACAGTTGCAATAGGTGAACCTGGATCGGGTGATTCTGTAACGGGAAACGTCATTCTGGATTTTTTCGATGGTGAAGATTCTGTCATAAGGAAAAACACGGGATATCAAGAAATTGTGAAAGGTTTTAAATCCAATGAGATAGATCTAGCCATTGTCACTACTGAGCAAAATGCNTTAATACAAAAANAAATAGCTGATAGTGATGTTACGCGGTTACTTGATTTGCCTTTTGCTGACTCATTTGTGGCNAAGAATCCTGATTTTCATATTCATAAAGTACCTGCGGGATTCTATGGTGTTTATCCTGACATTTATCCCGAAAAAGAAATTCAAACTATTGCGGTGAATGCTCAGTTGATAACTAACTCCGAGGTCAGTGCTTTTATGGTAACCGCGATGGCCGAGATCATGATGGACCCAGATTTTTTATCTAGTAACAATCTTACAGATCTTCGTTTTGGTGGAAATTCGTACGCAAGCGCCAACCCTTCATTGCCATTTCACTCAGGAGCAGACCACTTTTATGACCCTGAAATCAAGCCATTGCTAAATCCGGATTTCGTTGATTCTACTGAAAGCTTAAGATCCTTTTTCGTTTCAGTATTAATCGCTGTGTATCTCATATTTAGATGGTTCAGGGCGAGAAGCAGATCAAAACAAGAGCATCACTTGGACAAGTATCTTCGCAGACTTTTAGAAATTGAAAAGGAGCAGGTAGAACTTGATGAAAATGGGTCAAGTGGAGATGAAATTATTGTTCTGGAGGACTTGCTTGATGAAGTGACTAGTCTCAGGAGCAAGGCTCTTATTTCATTTAGTGCCAATGATTTTAGAGATGATTCTGGAGCTGAATGCTTTCTTCTATTGTCCAATTCATTGAGCCAAAAAATCAATTCCAAGTTAACGAGGCAAAAAATTTGTAAGGAAATAATGATTATAAGTGATCAACTGAAAGAAAAATAAGGCATCTTTTTTAATTTAAAGTGGGGCTAGTAATTCATTGTATCTTTGTGTTACTACTAAGATCATGAATAGTATTTGCCCCCAATATATTCTTTTTTTCTGTTATCTAATTTTTTTACCCTTGGCTAAAGCGGTTGATAGAAATTTTAATTCTAGAGGGGAATACACTAATTCGATCAATCAATTTACCATTGGGAAAACTGGTAGGGTTGCTTTCATGGGCGGCTCCATTACCCAAATGAATGGGTATCGTCCAATGGTGTCTCAATTTTTAGAGAATAAATTTCCAAAAACAAAGTTCGAATTCATTAATGCTGGAATTTCTTCTACTTGTTCTACGACCGGGGCCTTTCGGTTGAAAAGTCATGTTTTAGACAAAGGAAATATCGATCTTTTTTTTATTGAGTTTGCTGTCAACGATGATCAAGACGCAGGGCACACTGAAAGAGATTGCGTTCGAGGAATGGAAGGAATCATTCGTCATGCCCGGAAAGCACAACCCCAAATGGATATTGTTGTTACCTATTTCGTTAATCCTGGAATGCTAAATCAATTNAAGGAGGGCAAAATACCAATGCCTATTGCTGCGCATGAAAAAGTGCTCAAGCATTACAACGTCTCATCCATTTTTTTAGCTCGTGAGGTCGCCGACCGAATTCAATCAGGTAAATTAACTTGGAGTGAATTTGGAGGGACTCATCCTAAACCTGCNGGTAATGCGATAGCCGCAGAAATGATTAAACATCTATTGGATAAGGCTTGGAGTGGAGGGATTCCAGAGGATAAAAGTAATCATGAAGTGCCTGTTAAGTTGATTGATCAAAAGAGTTATTACCGAGGTGATTTTTTATCGCCTGAGAAATTTTCTAACGAATCATGGGTTTGGAAAATACCTGACTGGAAAAAAATACCAGGAAATTTTAGAAATACTTTTTCTGGTATGAAGCTTCTTTGCTGCAATTCAACTGACAAAGAATTGACCGTAAATTTCAAAGGTCCCGCACTAGGGGTTTATGTGCTTGCTGGCCCTGATGCAGGTGTGATCGAAGTTAGCCTGGATGGAGGTGCTTGGAAGAGCTACGACTTATACCATCGATATAGTCGAGGCTTACATTATCCGCGGACAGTGATGTTTGCTACTGATCTAAAAAGCTCAGATCATACAGCTCGTATTAGGATGAGTGAAAAATCTAACAAAGCGAGTAGAGGTTCGTATGCAAGAATACTTAATTTTACAGTTAACAGATAACTAGCTGAACAAAGAATTGAATTAATNGGGTAAAATGCTAGAAACAAATTTTTCAGCTTTGGATTGGGCCATTGTCGGTGCCTACCTTGTAGGCACTGTTATAATTGGTCTATGGGTCAATCGTTATATTAAAGGAATGGGGGAGTTCCTGGTGGCTGGAAGGTCTTTAAAGACGCGACTAGGTATTGCAACCATGATTGGTTCTGAGCTGGGCCTAGTGACGGCAATGTTTGCTGCGCAAAAAGGTTTCAGTGATGGTTTTGCTGCATTTCATATTGGACTCATGGCGGGAATAGCGACAATAATTGTCGGTCTTACAGGCTTCATAGTTGTTCCTTTGCGAAGAATGGGAGTCATGACTATTCCGGAGTATTACGAAAAAAGATTTGGTAGTCGGAATTTACGAATTNTTGGTGGTTTCATTCTTGCCGTAGCNGGTATTTTGAATATGGGACTTTTTCTAAAAGCGGGTGCCACCTTTGTTTCTGGTATCACTGGAATTGATGGAGATGCAGTTAAATGGGTGATGACTGCAATGATTCTTCTAGTTCTCATTTATACATGCCTTGGAGGAATGATATCAGTTATCATAACTGATTACGTACAGTTTGTGGTTCTATCAATTGGTCTATTAGTCACCTGTGCAATTGCTGTACAAAAAATAGGTTGGTCGACTTTGGTGAAAGGTGTAGATGCCATCTATTCCGAACAGGGTTTCAATCCTTTTATAGCAGAGGGTATAGGTGGTTCATATGTCGCATGGATGTTTTTCTTAGGNGTAATATCGTGCGCAGTGTGGCAGACTGCCGTCATGCGAGCTTGTGCTGCAGAGAGTGTGGAAGTCGTTAAAAAAATGTACATATGGTCATCCCTTGGTTTTATGATCCGATTCCTGATTCCACAATTTATAGGTATTTGTGCTTTGGTTTATTTTTTCGATATGGGTTCAGCTCAGCCCTTCTTTGAAGAGCAAGGACAAGTAAGCAATGACCCGAATGTAACTATGAAAGCCATGCCTGTTTTCTTGGGTCAGCTTTTGCCTGTCGGTCTACTGGGTATAGTGGCGGCTGGAATGATTGCAGCATTTATGTCAACGCATGACACCTATCTTTTGTGCTGGGCTTCAGTATTAACCGAGGATGTGTTTAACCCTCTTAAATCATATAAAATGTCTGACAAGCAAAGGATCCTTTTAACTAGAACATTGCTTATTTTAATAGCGGCTTTTCTAGTCATGTGGGGTTTGTGGTATCCTCTTGGCCAGGATCTTTGGGACTACATGGCCGTTTCAGGAGCTATTTATTTTACAGGGGCTTTTGCCATATTAATGATGGGGTTATACTGGGAAAAGGCCAGTGCCGCGGGAGCTTATTCTGCTCTAATTATTGGTATCTTCGCCGTCTTTGGTCTTAGACCCGTACAAGAGTTTTTTTCATTAGAAGAATTTTTTATTAAAAACGAGATTTTAGGCCACCATATAGGATTGACTGTTTCATGCCTCGCAATTATTGGCATGATTGTCATGTCAGTATCATTTCCAAATAAAGAAAGTAACTCGGAGAAAATTTAATTATAACTAATTATGAACGGATGGATAAATTTTTGGGGCGCTCTTCTTTTGGTGACACTGGTTATATATGGAGTGCTCGTTATCTATGTTTCTATAGGTGGGCTAAGAGACATTCGAAAAATGTTC
>NYVP01000149.1 GCA_002684575.1 Verrucomicrobiales bacterium | reverse complement strand
ACAACAGGTTTATTATTAATAAATGGATTAAAAACCCTTTCACAGGATACATAGAAATTATTACAATCAACTAACGCATACAATTTTGCTTACCCTTTTTAGTAAACAGAATGAATAGCTGTAACAACTACTCCCCAAATTTCAATGTTCATATCTTCTTTTATCTCAATTGGTTTATACAAAGTATTCTCTGGCATTAAAATTAATTTTCCAGATTCTTTATATAGCCTTTTAACAGTCATGTGACCATCAACTACAGCAATAACTATTTTGCCATGTGAAGGTTTTAAACTTCTATCTACTATCAATATATCATTATCATTAATTCCAGCGCCGATCATAGAATCTCCAGTGACACGAACAAAAAAAGTTGCAGCTGGATGTTTAACTAAATGGCTATTTAAATCTAAATTTCTTTCTAAATGATCATCTGCAGGTGAAGGAAACCCCGCAGATATTTTACAACTATACAAGGGTAATTCTGAATCTGAATGAACTACTTCATCTTTCAAAAAATTAGGTAAATCAAATATTTTAACACTATCTTGAGGTGAATAATGTCCATTTAAAATTAATATCTCTTTTGTTTTTTCTATACTTTCAATCATTTAATTCCTCTTTGTTCATGTTTTGTTCTATTTATACATAAAAAGAAATAATCGAAAAGTTTTTTCAACAGTAATTAAAAAAATATTAAGATTTTTTATATTTATCTATTAATGACTCTAGATCATGGTCAACATTTTCGTCATAACCATGTTTTGATGAAAAAAATGCTAAGGCCATTAAACCTGAGCCAATAATAAAAGACATAACAATGCAAATTACAATAGCAAAAAATCCATGATTACTAATACTTATAAAATCCCAATTAAACCATAGTTTAACAGCAAAATATAATACAAGAAATAATACTGCTAAAAAAAGAGATATAATTATCTTATTTTTGTTAGAAAACATAAGTATAAAATCAACTTTCTACCGACAACTGATTTTCAACAAGATTATACCAGTAAGAGATACCTATCGGAATAATTTCATCGTTAAAATCATATTTTGAATTATGTAACATACAACCACTTTTCCCTTCACCTGCACCTAACCATATATAAGCTCCTGGTTTTTTTTCAAGCATATAAGCAAAATCTTCAGCACCCATAGATGGTGCAAGATTATCTTTAACAGCTTTCGTTTTAACTACTTTTTTTGCAACTTCAATAGCGATGTCACTTTCCATCGAAGTATTAATAGTAACAGGATAACCCTCATTAATTTCAACCTTTGCAGTACAACCGTAAGCATTTGCAGTCGAATTGCAAATATCAATAAATTGTTCTTTAACTAAGGATCTTGTTTTAGGATTCAACGTTCTTATCGTTCCAATAAAATTAGCATCTTGTGGAATAATATTAAAAGCTGTACCAGATTCTATTTTAGTAACGGAAACAACAACTGGATCAAGAGGATTTTGTTTTCTAGAAACTATCTGCTGCAAAGATTGTATCACGCCAGAAGTAGCAATTATTGGATCAGATGCATGATGTGGAGAAGCAGCATGACCTCCAACACCATTAATTAATACTCTAAATTGATCAAATGACGCCATTACGGGACCTTTGTGAACAGCTATTTCTCCAACATCTAAACCTGGCCAGTTATGTAACCCCCAAACACTTTCCATTGGAAAATTATCAAAAAGACCATCATTGATCATTTTTAAACCACCACCGCCTCCTTCTTCAGCTGGTTGAAAAATAAAATATACTGTACCACTGAATTTTTTTTCTTTTGAAAGAATTTTTGCTGCGCCAAGAAGCATAGCAACATGTCCGTCATGACCACAAGCATGCATTTTTCCTAAAAACTTTGACTTATAGTCAAAATCATTTTCTTCTTCAATAGGGAGTGCATCCATATCAGCTCTTAAACCTATTGAACGATTACTTTTATGTTCTTGAGAATTAGAACCTTTTAAAACACCTATAACACCTGTTTTTCCAATCTTATTATGAACTTCTATCCCAAATGATTTTAGCTTTTCAGAAATAAACTCTGAAGTCCAATTTTCTTCATAACAAAGTTCTGGATTAGCGTGAAGTTCATGTCTCCAGGTAGTAACCTCTTCATGAATCTTTTTAATGTTTTCTGAAATATTCATTGTTTAATAATGTATTTGAGTATAATGATTAAAAGCTAAAAAACAAATGTTTCTATAGATATATATTTAAATGAAAAATCCAAGCACGTTAACTCAAAAAATGTTATTTGTCTTTTTGCCATTTTCAGCTGGTTACTTTTTGTCATATGTTTACAGATCTACTAATGCAATTTTAGCTCCTTATCTTAACCAAGACTTAGGAATTAATGCGGAACAACTTGGCCTAATTACTTCAGTTTATTTTTTAACATTTGCTTTATTTCAATTACCATTAGGAATTCTACTTGATAAATTTGGAGCAAGAAAAGTACAAACCGTTTTGTTTGTTATAGCATCATTGGGTGCATCATTATTTGCATTAGGTGATACTGTATTTTCTTTAACAGTAGGAAGAGGCTTAATAGGCTTAGGTGTTTCTGGTGCTCTAATGGGTGCTTTTAAAGCGATGTCTATTTGGTTTCCAAAAGAACGACTAAGTTTATTAGTTGCACTATTTTTAGCTGTGGGAGGATTAGGAGCAATCTCAGCATCATCACCTTTAGAATATCTACTTCAAATAACTGATTGGAGAACTATTTATTTTGCTTTATCTTTAACAACCTTAATAGTTGGTTTTTTAATTTTTATAATTGTACCAGAAAAAAAAATTATACATGAAAAAGAAGAACCAGTATTAAAAGTTCTTAAAATAATTTATACTAATTATCATTTTTGGAGAGCTGGCCCTTTAGCAGGTTTGGTAGGTGGAACAACAATGGCAATTCAAGGCTTATGGGCAGGGCCATGGCTTGCTGATGTTGGAAAATTTAGTCAAACAGAAATAGCTGAAATCCTCTTTTTATTCACAATATCTATGACAATTGGAATAATACTTATGGGTATCATATCAGATAATTTAAGACGAAAAAATATTTCAACAATTAGTGTCATGGTTGGAATGATAATTATATTAATTATCCCAACTGCTGTTATAACTTTTGGGTTACTTCCAAAAGCAATATGGCCTTGGGTTTTGTTTAGCTTAACCTCCTTTTGTGCAACATTATCATATTCAGGATTAAGTGACTATTTTCCATTAAATTACGCAGGAAGAGTCTCAACAGCTGTAAATTTAATAACATTTATGGTTGCCTTCATTGCTCAATATGCAATAGGAGCAATAATGCAATTTATTGAACCAGGTAAAATGACTGGCTACTCATTATTCTCTTACCAGGTAAGCTTTGGTGTTTTTCTTGGATTAATAATAGTTTTATTAATTAATTATTTTATTATGACTTATTTTAAAAGTACTAAGGATAATATCTCTGGCATTCCCAAAGAGTAGAGTGATCTGATGGTTTTAAAATAAACCTATCATGTAATCTAAAATCTCCATCTTGCCAAAATTCAAACTCATTTGGTACAATTTTGAATCCACCCCAATGCTTTGGTCTTGGTACATTCTTATCAAATTTATTTTTGAATTCTTCAACTCTTTTTAATAAAGTCTCTCTATTTTTTAACGGTTGTGATTGAATAGAAGCCCAGGCCCCTATTCTACTACCTAATGATCGACTTTCAAAATATTGATCTGATACTTTTTCGGGGATTTTATCAATTTCACCGACAACCCTTACTTGACGATTTATAGACTTCCAATAAAAACATATTGCAACTTTACCTGTTTCAAAGATCTCTCTAGATTTTCTGCTTTCATAATTTGTATAAAAAATAAAGTTTCTATTAATAATATCTTTCAATAAAACTGTTCTTACAGATGGAAATCCATTTTTAGATACAGTAGCTATTTGCATAGCGTTAGGATCTCTGATTTCTTTATCTTGTGCTTCTTTAAACCATTTTTGAAATAGTTCGATTGGNTCTATTTTTTTATCTAANTCCATAATTTATTATGTTCAAATTTTTGCCATATTTGTAAGTAATATATAGTTTAACTTATAAGGAATTAAAGTAATGAAATTTATATTTAGTGTTTTATTTATATTTTTATCTTCTGTTAGCTTCTCAAAAACNATAACTACGCTAACAAATGGATATGTAGAATCAGTTGAAGTTTTAAAAAAATATGTAACTCAGAATATACCTAAAAGAGAAAAAGTGTGCGAAATTAAAAGAGTTCCTGTACAAAAAGCNTCTCAAGGGTTTGGAGCNGATAATTTAATNGGAGCTTTAATTGGAGGTGCAATTGGAAACAAAATTGGTGAAGGTGGTGGGAAACAGGGGTCTACTGCTATAGGCGCCTTGATTGGTTCAGAAATAGTAAGAAATGATAAACAAGCTAGAGCAAGCAATAATGAATTTGTTGAAAAAGAAGTCTGTAGAATTCAAAATATTACATATACAGAGACATCNGAGCAAATAACAGGTTACAAATTGAATATTGACATTGANGGCNAAATTTTAGAATTCATAAGTAATAAGTCTTATAATCCCGGTGATANAATAGGCATTAGAAAAAAANTTAGTTATTCTCTAGATTAATTTAAATAATTTTATCTGTTTAAATTTATAATAATCTATTATAGTAAATAAACTTATAAAAAGTGTATCTATATGAACAATTTAATGAAAGATAAACGTGGCTTAGTCATGGGAGTTGCTAATGATAAGTCCATTGGTTGGGGAATTGCTAAAGCTATTGCCGACCAAGGTGGAGAGCTTGCATTCACTTATCAAGGCGAGGCATTAAAAAAAAGAGTTNTTCCATTAGCAGATAGCGTAAATTCTGATATAGTTCTTCCTTGTGATGTCTCAAACGATGAAGATATTGATAATACTTTTAATGAACTAAAAAAAGTATGGCCTAAAATTGATTTCTTAGTTCATGCTATTGCTTTNTCAGATAAAGATGAACTCAAAGGTGAATATATTGATACATCAAGAGAAAATTTTNTAAATACTATGGATATTTCTGTATATTCATTTACAGCAATTGCTCGTAGAGCATCTGTAATGATGCCTGATGGAGGTTCGTTATTAACTTTAAGTTATTATGGTGCTGAAAAAGTNATGCCGCATTATAACGTTATGGGTTTAGCTAAATCTGCTCTTGAAGCTTCTGTTAGATACTTGGCTACGGATTTAGGTAAAGATAAAATTAGAGTAAATAGTATTTCTGCAGGGCCCATTAAAACCCTTGCGGCAAGTGGAATTGGAGATTTTAGGTATATTTTAAAATGGAATGAATATAACTCACCNATGAAAAGAAATGTTACATTAAACGATGTTGGTGGCAGTGCTGTATACCTGCTTTCTGATATGTCAACAGGTGTGTCTGGTGAAACTCATCATGTAGATTGNGGTTATCATGTTGTTGGAATGAAAGCAATTGATGCCCCTGACATGACNCCTCCTAAAAATAATTGATATTATGTCATATAACTCATTTGGTAATTTATTTAGATTTACAAGCTATGGTGAAAGCCATGGACCAGCTATTGGATGCATAGTTGATGGAGTTCCACCAAATATTAGCCTAAATGAAAAAGATATCCAAAAACTTCTTGATAGGAGAAAACCTGGGCAATCAAAATTTGTNAGTCAAAGGAAAGAAAGCGATAAAGTTGAAATTCTTTCAGGTNTTTTTGAAAATAAAACAACTGGCCATCCCATTGCACTAAATATAAAAAATGAAGATCAAAGAAGTAAAGATTATAACGAAATTGCTAATAAATTTAGGCCAAGTCATGCTGATATAACATACCAGGAAAAATACAAAATTCGGGATTATAGGGGTGGTGGAAGATCAAGTGCAAGAGAAACGGCAGTAAGAGTTGCAGCTGGAGCAATTGCTTTTAAAATACTAGAAGAACGTTTTCCAAAACTATTCATTAAAGCAAGTGTAATTCAAATAGGAGAACATAAAATTAACAAAGACAATTTTTCATGGAATGAAGTTGATAATAACCCATTTTTTTGCGCAGATAAAGAGACCGTACCAGTTTGGGAAAAAAATTTGAATTCATTAAGAAAAAGTGGAAACAGTACTGGTGC
>NYVP01000148.1 GCA_002684575.1 Verrucomicrobiales bacterium | reverse complement strand
CAAGATCCTTCCCGTTAAATAAATCCACGAATCCAAGTTGCGGACCTTTGCGCTTTTCTTCTTCAGCAAAACAGAGCAAGGGCATTGCAAGCATAAGACTAAGCAAACATAATATTTTATTCTTCATCAAATAACTTTTATCCGATCAAAGAATCTTCAAAAAGAAGAAAAATCACTTCATTCCCTCATAGTAAGAATAAAAAAAGCAGACTGACACCAAAATAGAAGAAACTCCCACAAATTCTAAAATGATAAGCTCAGCCTGCTAACCAAAAAAGAGCTAATTGCATGCCAAGTTTATCCTCTTTCGACATCTTTACCGCTTAAAGAAAATGGTTCAATTTTGATCAGCTCCCTCTTCAAGCTTTTTAAGTATATAAGGAGCGTACACGTTACCNTGTTCAGCTGATAATTTTAACCATTTAATGGCTTCGGTANTATTCTGTTTTACTNCATTCCCCTCCTGATAACGTTGGCCAAGAAAAAGTTGAGCATCTGGGTCGCCTTCCAAAGCTTTTTCTATCAANTCTGCCTCTTGTTCCTCGTCTTGATTAACTTCATCTTTCGAANAGTCNTCATTGGAAATAACCTCTAATTNGTACGAAGCATCCTCGGTGTTTGGAGCCACTTCAACNTTTACTTGATCTTGTTGGTTTTTATTTTTTCTGTATCGCCATTATTAACCTTGCTGCAGGCATTGAAAAATATCAGAAGAGGAAAGATTAGGTAGAGTTTCATTACAATAGATATTCTCTTTTGATTAACTATGAAATCAAGAACCAAAAGATTGATATAAAATTACCTCCTAAGGTTTGATATTTGTTCTTTTTCTCTAACAGGCAACCACTTTCTAAGCGATTTAATGATTTTAGCATTTTCGTTATTATTAGCGACATTATTCCACTCATTAATATCAATAGAATGATCATACAATTCTTCCGATCCNTCAGCGTATCTTATATACCGCCATCTTTTGTTTCTGANTGCATGATTTCCTTTCTTATAAGTCATTATGGCAGGCTGGTTCCAACCAGCATCGTCTCCAGACAATAACTTAATAATACTNTTGTTGTCACAAGGCTCGTCAACACTCATTGAACAAACATCGAGAAGAGTTGGATAAAGTACCGTGAGATCAATCGGCAAAGAACANTGGCTTCCAGGCTTCGTGATGCCAGGAGCAACAAAAACAAAAGGCACATGAGTCGTTTTCTCCCAAAGCATAAATTTTTCTATATGGTTTTTTTCACCTAGATGGAATCCATGATCTGACCATAATACTATTACCGTATCATTAGATGGTAGATTCTCTTCAATAGCGTCGAGCAATTTTCCAACCTGCTGATCCGCAAAGACACAGCACGCTGCATAAGAATTAATAAAATTTTTATAGGAACCTGGAATTCGCACTTCCAATTTCTCCATTCCATTCCAAAACCATTTGGTGGATTTTCTTAAATTGCTGGCCCCTNGGGGCAAATCATCAAGATCGTTATCTTTTCGTAATGGCAGCTCAACATTCCCAACCATTTCGTGATATTTTTTGGGAGCATAAAAGGGAGAATGAGGTCGATAGATGCCACAAGCCAAAAACAGTGGCTTTTTATTACCATGCTTTTTTTCCTTAATTCTATCAATACAATAATCAACAGTATGATGGTCAATTGAATCCTCCTCAGTGACTGGGAACTTACCCCAATCAGTACGTATTGAACCGTACTCGGGAGCATCGTTAAGCTTTTTTTGAGGATGGCTTTGAGTTCTCATGTGTTGGAATTCATCAAATGAATTATCATCATGAAAAGCTCCATTTAATTTATGATGAAAAATTTTTCCGGCACCTTTTACGTCATAACCATGATCTTGAAATTTCTGAAAAATCGTTTTTCTTTTTGGAAGCGCTTTTCTCCAATCGCTATTATTGCCGTAGACCCCGGATGTNTAAGGCCGAAGGCCTGTCAAAACGGAAACCCTTGAGGGGTTACAGGCTGGAGATGGACAATATGCTTTGGTAAATAGCATCCCCTTTTCGGCCAAACGAATTAAATTTGGAGTTTTNATTGGNGAATTATTATCAAGNAATGATATCCAATCATTCATGTCGTCAATGACTATAAAAATCACATTTGGCTTTTCATCAGCACGGGCGCTATGATGGACTAATAAGGAAAAAAAGATATATAAGAAAAGAAACTTCATATTGAGATGTGATATCTTTATGAGCTATGACATTATTTAATATCAATCTATTTTATTCCTGAAAACTCAATAATAATTATCCATGAAAAAAATAACTTCATTATTTCTATCTCTCATCCTAGCNNTCAGCATCACTTCANCGCATGCCGATCATCATGNAAAGAGTNTTGAGAAAGAAATCCAAGNAGCACTAAAGGCCGGTAAGATAACGGAAGANGAAGCCAAGAAAAAACTNGCGTACCTGAAGAGANGAAAGGCTGAATCCAAAAAGATAGCAAAAACAAAACAAAGCTCTAAAAAAGNNGAACAGGATGCTGCTAGAAAAAAAGCTGCTGCTAAGAAAAAAGCTGCTGCTAAGAAAAAAGCTNCTGCTAAGAAAAAAGCAGANCAGGAAGCNGCTAGAAAAAAGGCNGNTNNTAAGAAAAAAGCNGAGCAGGAAGCCGCTAGAAAAAANGCNNCTGCTAAGAAAAAAGCAGAACANGAAGCNGCTAGAAAAAAGGCNNCTNNTAAGAAAAAAGCAGANCANGAAGCCGCTAGAAAAAAGGCCGCTGCTAAGAAAAAAGCAGAACAAGAAGCCGCTAGAAAAAAGGCCTCTAATAAGAAAAAATAAAAAACTAAATTTACATAGATTTATTTCTTAAAACAAGGGCACTGAATTTTCNGTGCCCTTTTTTATTATTTTATCGAACAACAACCAAATCATTATTAATCTTAGGAATGTTAAAATCACCGCACCTCTTTCTGGTAATCCTTATTACTTCAACGTTGCCTCTAAAAGCTGAGAAGGCGGTCCAAATTGGTAAGCAAAAGCAACTCTTTGTCGACCATNACATCATTGACACTCTTGAAAACGTCAGCATNGAGGTAGGCCAAGCACAAAAATATGGAGTCGTGATGGAACCCACCTTACCGNCGGATTTTCAGACNGGTAAGGTACACGATGGTCCCGACGGTGGCGCTGGTTACTCATTTGGGGAATCGGCCTTCTGCTGGTTCTTCTCCCCACACTGGGACGAACAAAAGAAGATGTTCCGCTTGTGGTACATGCCCAGTAAACGAAAGGGCATCGGGCTTGCCTATGCCGAGTCGAAGGATGGGATTAACTGGACCAAGCCGATGNTCTCCAAAGATGGCAAGAGTAATATTGTGATGGAGCCTGCTAATGGCGCGGGATTAGACGGCGTAACCGTCACTATCGACCCATCTCTTCCGTACGGGTCGTCGGAAAAATACAAGGTCGCCTATTTCCCCCACCCCGGTAAGTGCCAAACTCATCTGGGCTACTCTGCAAACGGTATCAACTGGAAGCATTATAATAACGGGAATCCCGTAACAGGCAGGGCTGCGGATTTCAGCAATAAGATCACCTGGGATCCAAACCGGAAAAAGTATCTGCTGTTATGCCGTCAGGATTTCGGAGCTGCCGGGGGAGTTGGCGAACTTCGTGGAGTCCGCATCATGGAGCATTCAAAGAGTAACGATCTGATCAACCATCCTACGTCTTGGAAGACGCTAACAAAGTTTGTACTGAACGATCCTAGTAAGACCGTCGTTCCGGGCAGCAGGAATGTGCCCGAACGACAGATACACACCTTCCCGATCTGGTATTACGAGGGGGTGTGGTTCGGTCTGACCGACGTTCTGGTTGCAACGGATGTACCCGTTCCCCACGGCAAGCAGGACTACCAGACGAGGCATGAAAAGGGTGTGTGGGAGTTTTACATGGCACCGTCTCGCGATGCAACTAACTATGATTTCGAAATAGCAGCTTATCCCCGCAAGCCCCTGATTCCTCGTGGACCGAACGGAAGTTTCGATAAAGACTGTGCCCGCCCGCCGGCTAACATCATCACGCATAATGATGAACACTGGATCTACTACTTCGCGACCAACGAACGCTGGGGTGCACGGTTCTGGGATGCCCGACTGGCCCTCGCCAAACTAAGACTGGATGGCTTTTTTTATATTGAGTCAAAAAATAAAGANGGAAACATAATGACAAAGCCATTCATTTTAGAAGGAGACTCAATTGAAATAAATACCGATTCAATAAATGGATACATCAAAGTAGAAATACTTGATCAGAATGAAAATAAATTAGCCTCAAGTAAAACCTATCGCGGCTATGACAATATTAGACTGAATCCAAAATGGAAAGACCATGAAAATCTCAATAANTTCAAAGGGAGAAAGATTCGACTTAAATTTACTCTAATGAATTCAAAAATCTTCTCATTCAAGATCANTTAAAACATNAAGCATTCACTAAATTCTTATCAAGGGGCCAAATAAGTAAAAGGCTCGATCGGTATATTTCTGAGAACGCTGTAAGTAATAAGGACAATAGCAGTCGTCCATCCAACCCATGATTTTCTTGCTAGAGATGGCCTGAAAAACAATAAACCCATTACTGGAATTCCAATAAATAACAATGGATTACGTGATAAACCTTCAATAAAGTCTCCATGCAAAAATAAATAGGCCGCTCTAGTTGACCCACAGCCAGGGCAATCCAAGCCAGTTAATGTTTTAACAATGCATTTAGGATAAAAATCATTGGCGTGAGGATCAAAAAAATACAATAAAACACAACCAACCAAAATTGGCCCTAATAAACAGATAAAGGTTTTATTTTTAACGCTCAAACTTTAGAAATTAGAAACCTTGACTACTAGGATCAATCAAAATCTCCCATACCTTCAAGACCTCCGGAAACTGCACCTATTATGAACCAAATTATGCCACCTACAAGAGAAACTCCAAAAGAAATCCATGCCCACATTGCCGCTTTTTTGGAGTTCTCTTTGGCTTTTTCAATATCACCTGCAATGACATACCCCTCCACTTTTGAGGCATAAACAATACTCACAATTCCCAATGGCAAACAACAACACAAGGTGGACAGAATACCCCAAACCAAATTACTGGGCACTTGTTCAGCCGGAACCCCGGCATTATTAGGCAGATTAGAAACCACAGTTGGTACCACAGTAGCACCGACAATACCTTCTATACTTCTTAATGGCTTCCATTCACCGAGCCCTTCATACCATCCAAGATCATCAAGAGAAAACTCACCATTAGCAATTGATTCATTGACCTTTTCAATAGGAAAAGGCCCATATTGCTCATCATTTTTACCAACAAATATTTCCATAACATTTTATTAAAGAATAGTTTGCGTATTAACACAAGACTACATGAACATTAAATCTATAAAAAAAGCGGGGAATTTCTTCCCCGCCTTCTCTATGGCTTGGCATTATTGAAGAGTTTTACTTTTTTAGCTCCATTGAGCTTAAATCCTCTAAATACTCCAAATATTCAACTTCAGTTTTACCTCCATCTTGGTGAATCGCATTCCATCCCTCCAGGTATTTGATCCAAGAGCCTTCACCGTGCTTGGCATCGTAAATCTTACCTAAGCTTCCCCACTCACGGAATTTCCCAAACTCCTCCCACGAATTAAACCCAATCCATCGGCCAAATGTCATATGATCACCACCTGATTCAAATCGCATGACCTGCCCTCTAATCTTCAAATCACTCGCCGCAAGGGCTTCTGACATCTTTACCTCGTGAGTTGTTTTTTTCTGATACATTCCAGGCTTCATCTTCCACTTTTGAATCACTCCGTACCTTGTCGGCACGCCCTCTTCTAAATTATTATATTCTGTTCCAGGGACATTCATCCAAACTTCCATAGGAGCGATTTTCGTTTTTTGTAAGGGAGTAATATTTTCCCTCCAATGGGTACTTTCCTCATTACCCCTTGGAATATTAATAGTATTAGTCGTATTCGCTTTATCTAAATCAGCCCAAGAAGATACACCAAACAAGCGAGCATACTGCCCTGTACGAGGACCCGTCAAAACCTTCCATGTAGCCCATAAATCAGCACCCTCTTTACGATTGTATTCTTGAGTCTTCTTGGCTACCGCCGCCTCAAAATCCTTGGCATTATCAAGTTCAACCTCGATATGTCGAACCACCCAGATTGATGGACTTCCTTTACTCTCACCCTTTGCATGATCGTCCGCCAAGCACACGCAAGGAAAACAAAATGAGATTATCGCTATAATTATTTTTTTCATTATCTTAAGTTATGAATTTTATTTTAATATGAAACCATTTCATAACAGAATGATAAAATTACTATCAACATTATAAATATTAAAATCTCTTCATTATTTTCTCACTCAGTCATTGGAAATGTGTTCTATAAACTTACAACACAACACCCCATTTTATTCTAGCATCTAATATAGGGAATGGTGCAAAAATTATAATCCTATTGTTGCTAAGAGAATGACTGATCTTCTAAATCTTCAATAAATACTCTTTCATTTTCCCATGATCTATTTAGCCACCTCCTATCTCTAACCCCACGTTTGAGAAGGAGGTGACATTGATTAATGTCATTTGATCAAAATGTAAGGAAATATGATCAGAGATGATTAATCAAATAATGCAATTAGCATTATCATTATAAGATTTTTGCCCCCGCCATTAAAACACCTAACGTTTTCTTCCTGCAACCCATAAGGGGTCAATTAAAACATACATTGAGTTGGACTTCTATACCCTTATTGGGGTTAATTGATTTGTGACTCAATTAAGACTCCTATCCGCTGCAGAACAAGTTGCAGTGCATCTCATTACTGAAATTCAATCAGGTCAATATAACAATGAAATGCCCGGTGCTATGCGCCTTTCAAAAACCTACGGAGTCAATCATAAAACAATGGAATCAGCACTGCAGCTTCTAGAGAAAAAACAAATTTTAAGGAATAACGGAACTCGAAAATGTAGAACTATTAAAAGAGAAAAATTGACTGAATCGGATAATAAATGTCTTCGCATTGGCATTTTAACCATGGAAAAGGGTGACGAGAACGTTAACTACTTCATTGAGCTTAAAAATTTATTAGAAGAGAATGGGCATAAACCTTTTTTTACAGAAAAAAGTTTAATTGATCTTAAAATGGAACCTCGAAAGGTTTCAAATTTCATCAACAAGAACAATTCAGATGCATGGGTTGTAGGATCAGGTTCAAGGGAAATACTAAAATGGTTTCATTCAATTGAGGTACCTACCTTTGCACTTTTCGGACATTATTCAGATATTCCAATCGCTGCAATTTCTCCAGAAAAATCACCTGCATTAACAAAAGCCACTCGACATCTTATTAAACTCGGTCATCAACGCATTACCTTACTATGCCGCAAGCACCTTAGGGGTTCAAATCCAACACCGTTTGTATCAACAATGCTCAAAGAGTTAGAAAATTCTGGAATCAAAACAAGCGATTTTAATTTACCCGAATGGCAAGAAGACAAGGAGGGTTTCAACGAAATTATGAACTCTCTTTTTAAAATTACCCCACCTACAGCAATAATTGCGGACGAAGCTTTTATGTATACGGCTGTATTGCAGTATCTAGCAGAAATAGGTCTGAGAGTGCCTAAAGATGTCTCGTTAATTTGTACTGATAATAATGCCAACTTTGAATGGTGCGAACCATCAGTTAGTCATATTAGATGGGAATCCAGACCCGTTGTGAGGAGAATTGTCCGCTGGGCAAACAATATTAGCCTTGGAAAAAATGATACGAGACAATCAGTTGTATTATCTGATTTCGTTTTAGGTGGAACCACAGGCCCTCCTCCATCATAAAGCTGATTGCTTTGTGTTCTATTTATCAATTAATAATAGGATAATCAATATATATGAAATTATTAAAATTGACTCACTTAATTCTTTTTTTGGTTTCTCTCAAGGTCACCGCAGGTGAAAATGCGGCCCCGTCATCGCATATGGTTTATAATGACGCAAACTTTGCAGGAGATATACTCATCAATGAGGTAAGAGTTCCAAAAAAGGGTGAAGCCATGTACACCTATTATGAGGCTTTAGGTTGGGCAGGAAAAGCTGCAGGATATGCAGGCATACAGGCTCATCCGAGAGGACATAATTACATTTTTTCTATTTGGGATCATAAACAACACACCGCCCCTATTAAAGCTCTCTACCAAGGTCCTGGAACTCAAGTGGAAAATTTTGGAGGTGAAGGAACAGGATTAAAATCTTGGAACTTTGAATTGGGTTGGGATACGGATGTTTGGTACACACTAATTGCAAGATGCTGGACCGAAAAGGATCGCACTTTCTATGGATATTGGGTGAAATCCGAAAAAACCAATCAATGGACACATATGGTTACCATGGAAGTCGCGGTAAAGAACGCTTATCTACTAGGAGGAAACGATTCATTCATAGAAGATTGGCTCGAGACAGGAAAAAATTCTCGTACAACCCACATTCGCAATGGATGGAAACGTAAACCGACTGGCGAGTGGCATGCATTTTCTCAGGCCAAATATTCTGTAAACAGTTGGGACTTAGTAAAAGGAAAACGCTCCTTTAATTATAAGCTTAATTGGGACGGAGGAGTTGCCAAAGATTCAACCGGAGAATATTACTATATGGTTTCTGGTGGCAAAGAGACGAAACCCACAACTAAAAATCCTTCCATATTTAAAATAGAGAGAAATTTCGAAAAACCTCAACAAACTCCAATTAAAATAATCTCAGCAAAAGCTAAAAGGATAAGCTCTCAAAAAATTAGTGTTGAATGGGAAAGTGATCCAACCACACTCCCGCAATTCTCATATGAAATCAAAGTTCTACATACCGTCAATAAAAATAAGCCCATTATTAGTCGTATCGAAACAACTATTCCGCACCAAAGTAAAACTGAATTATCTATTCCAAGCTCAATTAATTCCGACGATATTGAAATAATTGTTCAATGCAAAGATATATTAGATAATGAATCTAACCTATTTAACAGTAGGCTTTAAATTCATTTCTCTAAGAGCGAATTCGTCAGCCAAAAGAGAATTAATTTAATCAATCGCAGACGAGTATTCTAAAATTCTTATAAAAGAGTTACCTCGATTTTTCATATCAGGGTCAATTCTTTGCTTCTCTTTCCACAACCTGCCGAGCATCTGTCGCTGCTTGAGGCTCATTCCTTCAATACGCTTATCAACATACTTCTGATGCGTCGATGGATTGTAGGCCTTGGGCAATTTATTTGTGTCTATTTTTTTAAGGAGCCTTCCAAGTTCAACAGAATCAACATTACCAGTGGTTGGGCGTTCTTGAATTTCCTTACCCCCCCAATGAGGAGCATCTGAAAGAACACTATTATTGAGAGCTATCAATTCATTTTTTAATTCATTAAATAGTTTAGGCTTTTGATCGATAATATTATGTGTCTGATTGGGATCATTTTTTAAATCGTAAAGTTCAAATTTCCGAAACCCACCTGAACCTTTTTTTATTTCTGGAATCCATGATTCCTGAAACTGATTAAGTCTAACAAATTCACCTCGGATTTTTTCTGCTTCTTTGTTTTTAAACTTAGAATTATACAACATTGAGAACGTTTCCTTTCGACTCACCGTGCGATCTAAATCTTTTTCTATGAAGGCCTTCGCTTCATTAACCAATTCATTAATTCTCTTTTGATCACGTTTGAATTCTAATTTTCTGTAACCAAGTAATGTGTAATTTCCCTTTCTCAGAGCAACGTTGGGCTGCCCAGTCGCTGAGTGCCAAAATAGAGACTGCTTACGACGAAATTCACCTTTAGTTGTTAGCAATGGGGCAAGGTTAGAACCATCCAAATGAACATTCTTAGGAGGAGCTATATGGAGCAACCCGCACAATGTGGGTAATAGATCGACAGAGCCAGCAGGATTAGAAAGCGTTTGACCTCCTTTAATCCCTTTTGGCCAATAGATGATTCCTGGTGTTCTGAGACCACCTTGAAAATTTGATCCCTTATCACCACGCAAATCACCATTCCTCTCAGATCGATAACTACCATGATCTGAAGTATAGACGATTATTGTATTCTCTAACTCACCCAAAGAATCTAATTTCTTAAGGATTCTTCCAATGGCATTGTCGGTATTTTCTACAGTGCCAGAATAAATTGCGGCGGGGTCATTCACCTTTCCGTATTTTGAAACAATTTTATCGGGAGCTGCTATAGGTGCATGAGGCTCATGGAACCAGAGATTGATGAAAAAAGGGCGATCTTTTTGGTACTCCTTATCAAACCAATTTATGGCTTCATCGGCAATTATTTGGCAAGAATAGCCCTCAATTTTTTCAGTCTGTTTACCATTTCTAACAAAGTTAACTGGATCTTTATGACTTGGATTAGCATTGTTGTCAGTGGCAAACCAATAATCAAAACCATGATCATTCAAGGACGGCTTATCGATACCTTTAAAGGGAGTTCCAAGATGCCATTTTCCTAAGTGCACTGTTTGATAGCTCTTTTCCTTTAACAACTCCGCAATCGTAACTTCCCTTTCAAGAAGATGCATCATATGAACACTGTCTTGGATTACTGTATATACGCCCGTTCTTAGATGCTGCCTTCCTGTCAGAAATGTTGCTCTAGAGGGAGAACAAACCACAGAACCTGAATGAAATTCGGCAAACTTCACACCCTCCGAAGCAAGCCGATCGATGTTGGGAGTCTTAACAATCCCACCATAAGCCCCTATGTCTTTGATCCCTAAATCATCAGACATTAAAAGCAACACATTGGCTCTTTTTTTCTTAGCCGAGGAATTTAGCAGCTTTCTGACTTTGGGAGTTTCTTTTACGTACCGAGTATGATCCAAGGTCAAATTCACATTATGAGGAGCATGATACTTTTCGAAATTTCCTTTTTGAAAAAAATGATTAACAAAATTGATAGGTTTCTTTTTCCTCTGGTTGCTTAGTTGTGTATCAGCTCCAGATTCAATGAGCATTTTAGTAATCTCGAATCGCCCCATCCTCGCCGCACTATGCAGCGCTGTATCCCCATTTTTGGTTTGAATATTTGGGTTAGCCCCATTATCCAATAATAATTTCACAATCTCTTTATGCCCATACTGAGAAGCAATGATAATCGGAGGTCTTTCCTTATCAAAATGTTCATGCGGCATATTAAGGTCAGCACCAGCCTCAATTAATATTTTAGCCTCTTTAATATTATCATTAATAAGGCAAGAATTTAAAATTGTGGTTAAAAGATAAGGTGGTTCTTTTTTATATCTCAGAATGGCCTCTTCCCTAGATTCAACAAAAAATATGAGCTCATTACTTATATAACTTTTCG
>NYVP01000147.1 GCA_002684575.1 Verrucomicrobiales bacterium | reverse complement strand
GGTGACTGACTCAGTCCAAAGATTTCGGCCTGATGTATTAGTCCAGTGCGCAGGTACTTTAACCCAACACTGATAGGCCTTGAAGCCCGATGTTAATTCGTTAGATGACCAGGGACCTGGTACCTGGATTGTTTTTATTTCGTTTCCGTTCGCACCATATGGGATAATGCTGATTAATATGAAAAATAAAAAAACCTTTGGATAAACTGATGATTTTTTCATAGCGGATTATTCTAATAATAATATTTCTTTTCGACCAATTGAAATGTTAATCTGTTAAAATCGCCTCAAAGCTGGATATTGAACAAAATGAAGCTAGTAAACACTTTCATATTATTTTACCTAATTCTTGCGGGACATTTATGCGCTGAGAAGAATCAACAGGACCCTTTACGCCTTGGACTCATCGGCCTGGACACTTCTCATGTCATCGCCTTTACCTCCAGATTTAATGAGCCGGATAATCCTAATCATGTTCCTGGCGGCAGAGTCGTTGCCGCCTTCAAAGGGGGCAGTAAAGACATTGAATCAAGTTACACACGTGTGGAGGGCTATACAAAAACCTTGGTAGAAAAGTATGGAGTAAAAATCTACGATGATATTGAGCAGTTGTGTGAGAACGTTGACGCAATTTTGCTGACCAGCCTTGATGGGAGGCCGCATCTTTCACAAGTTCGACCAGTCATTAATGCCAAGATACCAGTTTTTGTCGATAAGCCGGTCGCTGGAACCCTAAAAGATGCCGTTGAAATATATCGACTTGCCAAGGAGGCGAAAGTTCCCTGCTTTAGTAGTTCTTCATTGAGGTGGTATCCCGGAGTCGTTGATGTGGCTAATGCTGATGTCGGAGAATTGAAGAGCGTTCTATCTTATGGCCCGGCACCACCTGAACCACATCATCCTGATTTATTTTGGTATGGAATTCATCCAACAGAAGCTTTGTTCACAGTTATGGGAAGCGGGTGTAAAACCGTGACCCGAACTTCAACGGATGACACCGTGGTTGTGACCGGCATATGGAAAGACGGAAAAGTGGGGACGCTTCATGGTTTGGCAAATGGCCGCTTTGGATACAAAGTCACAGCCTTTGGCACAAAAGCCATTGCTGAGCAAACCAGAGGGGGCGATTATACTCCCATGCTTCGTGAAATCATTAAATTTTTCAAAAGTGGAAAGCCTCCAGTTAGTTCTGCTATGACTCTTGAAATATATGCTTTCATGGAGGCGGCTGACGAAAGTAAAAGAAGAGGAGGGGTCCCTGTCGAAATATCTGAAGTATTAAGAGGAGCTGGATTTGATACGGATTAATTTTTGTTTGATGATCTATTTATTATCCCCTCTAAAAGGTCTAAGGATTTCTATTTTCCTTTTGATGATGCTTGTCTCTGCAACGGCCAAGAATCAGAAAATGAACGTTCTTCTCATTATATGTGATGACTTGAACGATTATATTGAGGGATTCGGCGGTCATCCGCAGGCAAGGACTCCCAACATAAAGCGGCTCATGGAAAGTGGGATTTCATTTCTTGATGCTCATTGCAATATTCCCATTTGTAATCCCTCCAGGGCTAGCATGATGACAGGTTTATATCCTCATACTTCCAGATGCTTTGGATTTGAACCTTGGGATAAAATCGAAATTTTGAATAGTTCTCGCACGATGATGGATCATTTTCGATCAAATGGTTATCATGTTCTTGGCACAGGCAAGGTCATGCATAATCGCGACAGTCAGGAGTGGACGGATTATGGTCATTTGGTTGACTATGGACCTTTTGCCAATGATGGTGGCGAAAAAGATATTGCCCATCCTGATGTGCCGGCTCCATTTAGTGAAGACTTTGGACCGGTAGACGGCTCGTTTGGACCTTTAAAAAATCTTGAGGGTTTGAAATCACAGTCCAACGGTAATCCATTAATCTGGCGAACTGGGAACTGGAAGAAAAAGAGGCAACTTCGTTATGTGTCGGATGAAGATAGAGATCTGACCGGGGATGAGCTGAATGCTCAGTGGGCTGTGAGACAATTAAAAGTATTAGCCAATGAAAAGAAAGATCAGCCATTTTTTATGGGTGTTGGGTTTGTACGCCCACATACACCTTTAATTGTTCCAAAAAAGTATTTCGATCAATTCCCACTAGATTCAATTATACTTCCAACAATAAAAATTCAGGACGCTAAAGATACTTTTAAGCATACACTTAATGAGGAACAGCCAGATGACCGCGGTGGCGATAGGGGTTCTAAGATGCATGATTCTCTAGTTAGTTCTTTTAAAGGGGACAGAGAGTTAGCGTTGAGAAAATTTATTCAGGCTTATCTAGCTAGTATAGCTTCGGTCGATGACCTTGTAGGTGAAATTCTTGATGTAGTCGATAATTCTTCTTTGAAAAATGATACCGTTATTCTTTTTACAAGTGATCATGGGTGGGGAATGGGCGAAAAGAATTATCTCTATAAAAATTCTTTNTGGAATGAAAGTACGCGNATCCCAATGATTATCAGGGCGCCAGGCTATTCCAAAGAGTCCACTACTTCTAGAGTGCCAGTTTCTCTCATNGATATCTACCCAACACTTNTGGATATATGCAAATTGCCAANGAANACCACCAAAAACCAGAAAGGGCGACCACTTGATGGTTATAGCCTTGTACCNCTTATCAAAGAGCCCAANAAGGCGGANTGGNANGGACCTAATTTCGTGCTGACCGCNATGTATAANTGGTCGATAGAATATTTGCCTAACAAACAAAGCTACTCGTTAAAAAATTCCGANTGGAGATACATNAGGTATTCTAANGGTGAGGAAGAGCTCTATGATCTTANAAAAGACCCCAAGGANTGGAATAATCTAGCCAGTNTCCCAGCACAAAAAAAATTAATNAAAAATTTTAGAAAGGAACTGCTTTCAAGAATTTCATCGAANAGCTTNGATGAAGACCAAAGTGCCATNAAAAAAGACGCTGATTTTTGGAAGGCAAAATTTTTTGAAAAGTATCCTGAAGCTGACTCAAATAAAGACGGTCANCTTTCATGGCAAGAACATAAAAAATATAAAGCCAAATTAGAATCTCCTAAAAAATAGTTTGGCTGAATGCCACTCTCAAACATTAGAAACTATGAACGATAGAAGANTTTTTCTTAAAAGTAGTTTAATAATTGGAAGCGGTGCCGNTTCTATGTCGGGCGCNGTTGCAAAAGCAAAAGTGTCTGATCTGAGCTCGGGTTATGATTATAAATTACCCAAATTTTCCAGAGGTGACCGTCTTTTATTTATTGGAGACTCCATCACAGATATGAATTGGGGGCGTAATGAAAAAGATAGAAACCATTACCTAGGACATAGTTACGTCTATCTTATTGCTTCAAGACTTGGTGTAGAAATGCCGCATGCAAAACTTGAATTTTTTAATCGAGGCCATAGCGGCAATAGAATTTCTGATCTTAAAAGGCGATGGCAAAAAGATGTGGTTGAAATGAAGCCTAACCTCTTGAGTGTACTCATTGGTGTAAATGATAGAAAAGTAAAAGAGGGACAGNAATTTTCTTCNGAACAATGGGAGGCTGATTACAGAGAACTATTAANCAAAAGCCGACAATCAAATAAGGATGTGAGATTNGTGCTGATTGATCCTTTTGTTTTGAAATCTGGGTGNTGGATGACTAAGGGAGGTGAGTGGAATATTAGCCGATCCCAAATCGAAACTATGGGCAAGATTGTTGCTAAATTAGCCAAAGAATTCCGTGCTATTCATGTCAAAATGCAGGAAGTTTTTGATTTAGCAGCTCGGGAAGCGGGGCCCGAGCAATGGATATGGGATGGTGTACATCCCTTGCCTNAGGGGCATGAGCTCATTGCTCGTCAATGGTTACAACAATTAAGTAGCCATTAAAAAAGATTCAATAATAAGGAAAATAACCATAAAACACCATTAATTTGGGGGATTCTGATTGCATACATCGGAAAATATGTCTAAAATCAAACCATTATGACTCGTATCAAGAAAACAATTATTCTTATTGGAGCAGCTGCAATGGTTGCTTTTTCATTTAGCTCTTGTGCAACCACTAGCAGCTGCTGTGGTACTGATGGTTCATGCTGCAGTGCTGAATCAAGCAAGTAATGCTAATTTAAGTTGGTCTTAAATTCTTAGTGAGAATAAGATCAGACTAATAAAATTAACAGAACGGTCTGTTGGATTTACTTTAGTAGGTTCAACAGGCCGTTTTTTGTTTCAATCATGAGATCTATAATTATTCTTTCATCTCTATTGTTGTGTTTGGGTTGTGCACCTTCTNAACAAGATAAGAAAAATTCAAAACCATCTGAATCGGATGTCGTAGTCACCTCTTTTTATCCGACAACATACTTTGCGGAAAGAATTTCTGGAGGNCTNGTTCCCGTTGTTTGTCTATTACCAGAGGATGAGGATCCAATTTATTGGAAGCCTTCAAGCAATGCCATAGTTCAGTTTCAGGCTGCTTCCTTGGTCATCTTAAATGGGGCTGAATTTGAAAAATGGCCTAATTTTGTTAGCCTTCCATTGAGTAAAACNATTGAAAGCGTGAATTTACCTCCTGAGGAATTAGTTAAGTATGAAGATAGTATCAGTCATCGTCACGGCCCCTCTGGTGAACACTCTCATGAAGGTATTGACGGCCATACTTGGTTAGATCCAATAATGGCAAAACTTCAAAGTAAAACAATACTGGAAGGTATGAAACGTATTTGGCCAGTCCATGGAGAGGCATTTGAACAAAATTTTAATCTATTGTCGGCTGATCTTGATGAGCTGAATAACCGATTTGAATCTTTTCAAAATGTTAAACTTCTAGCCTCTCATCCCGCATATAATTACCTGTCCAAAAGATATGGATGGGATATTATTAATTTTGATTTTGANCCTTCAGANTCTTTGGACGAGGACCAGATCAAATCGCTTGAATTAGCTCTCAAAAAAAGTGTTAGGAAAGTTATGCTGTGGGAGCAAATGCCTCTTGATTCTGTTAAAAAGNATTTAAAAGAAAAATTTTCCATAAATAGCATTCATTTTTCTCCCTGTGAGAGTGTTGCCGCGAGCGATCTCGCAAAGGGTCTTGATTATCTCAAAATTATGAACCTCAATTTAGATAAGTTGGAGAGTTTTTATCAGAAAAATGATTAAAAGATAGATTTTCTTTATATTTTTAGTGGATCTTTCGTGAGATGTTAACATTTCTTAACAATTCGTTTTTTTTTGGGAATCTGCAGTGACAACGCCACCGTTTTAGCATATAATCAGNTTCGATCGAAAAATTCGAATTTATTAAATCATGAAAAAATTAATCATTGCTATAATGGGCATCTTTGCTCTCAGCCTTGGCTTTGTCGCTGCAGCTGATAAAGATGCGAAAACTACTGCATACGTTGTGCAGATGACTGGAGTTACTTGAGCTGGCTGTAAGAAGTATGTCCGTGCGGCATTCACGAAAGANTTCAGTGCAACTAATATTGTAATCGCCAAAGGCGATAAGCCTAAAACTCAAAAAGTAACCTTCTCTTCTTCCAAAGGAGACATCACAAAGAAAGCAGCCGTAGCAGCCATGGGCAAAGCTAAGGATAAGTTTGTTGTGACTGCTCTTAAGAAAGGATAGAGAATATATAATTTTTAAGAGAGATTTTATTCTCTCATTCGAATTTAAAACCGGCTTCGTAAGGAGCCGGTTTTTTTATTTACCCCTTCTTTTGATTTATTCATGATCAATGTTGTGTTCAAGAGGGTAATCCATATTGTATATGTAATCATTGGCCTCGGATTGTTTATCTTGGTGATTTTTGGTAATCCGAATAATAAAACGAACTCAGTATTTGTTGGTTCTTCGAAGGTTGATGTAACCCCAAAATTCCCAGTTGTTCTTGCTGGTTATGGAGGAAGAACACAAGAATTTGAAGGTATTGATACCAAGCTATGGGCAAGATGTTTGGTAATAGGTAAAGATAACCCTGCTGTTCTTGTTGTTATTGATAACTGCGGAATAACATCAAAAATCAGAAATCACCTTGCCGAGCGTATTAAAAAATTTGGTATTTCTGAAAGTAACTTGGTTATATCCGCCACCCATACCCATAATGCTCCCTCCCTAAGAGGATATGCACCTATTCTTTGGGCAGGAAGAACTAGTCCCAACCAAGAAGATAGAATAGATAAGTATACTTCATTTTTAATCGATCAAATGGAGTCCCTAGTAGTTAAAGCTCTTGAAAATAGAGAACCAATGAAACTTTCGTGGGGAAGGGGAGAAGTTCAGTTTGGTGGTAACAGGAGAATAATTAGAGATGGGAAATGGGCTGGATTTGGTTTTCAAAGAAACGGACCTGTTGACCATAGTCTTCCAGTCATGGTTGCTACGGACTTAAAAGGTGAAACTCGAGTTATTTGGTCGAATTATGCGTGTCATTGTACGACGATTGGAGGGCGCAACCATCTCAATGGTGATTGGGCAGGTTATGCGAATGAACTAATAGAGAAAAACAATAAGTCTGCGATTTCTCTTTTGACTATTGGCTGTGGTGCTGATGTGGGACCACAACCTAGTGGAGGTTCAAAAGATGCAATCAAACATGGTAGTGCCATTTCTAAAGAAGTGAACAAGGTTATAAGTGATGACATGACTCCGCTGCCTGGAGTTACTGAGACGGCAGTTAAAGAACTTCAATTGCCATTACAAAAACCAAAAGATAGAAAAAATTGGCAGTCTCAGTTGAAGGTTGGAGGATTTCATGCAGAGCTAGCAAAATCGATGCTGAAAAAGATTGATGAAGAAGGAAGTATTTCCTCTGAGGTCAAATATCCAATTCACACATGGAAATTTGGTCAAGAGCTCGCAGTGGTATTTTTAGCAGGTGAAGTTGTTGTTGATTACGCCGTACGATTCAACAAGGAATTCGATTGGAAAAGATTGTGGATTAGTGCTTGGGCTAATGATATGCCTGGATACATACCTTCAAGGAGAATTCTTGATGAAGGGGGCTATGAGGCTGAATTTTCACAGGTCTATTATGATCTTCCTGGACCCTATCTACCAGAAGTTGAAGATATAGTTACTAATGGAGTGAGAGCACTTTTGGGTAAGGAATATATGGCTAAAAAAAATCAGCAAGCTCCGACCTTTCATAAGCTTCCAAGTATGGAGCCAGCGACATTTAAAAAAATATCTGATTGGTTTAAAAGTTTCGCCGATAGTGACAGGACTAAAGCAAATGAGTTAAGAGAATTAGTCAATTTGGCCCGGTCAGGGTGCGATTCAATTGAAAGAGAGGATGGTGAAATTACGGATTGGTATAATTTTTCGGGAGATTTTGATGAAAGAGTTTTTATTAGACAGACCAAAAAAGGGGCTAGCCTTTCGTGCAAGTCTGGTTTTTCTGATAATGGCCGTTCAGAGGTCTACTCTTTTACCGGTGGCGTGGGATGGATAAGTGAACCAATGTCGGATGGTTTTTTGATGACGATTAATAAAAGACATCAAATAAAGTTTGATGTTGCCAAGGAGTATTCATCTTGGGAATCAGAGGATAAGCTTGTTAAACTTTTCTATCTTCCGACATGGACCTCGGAGCAGGATTCAGGAGGATTCTTTTTTATACGTTTTATGGAGCCTTCGATCATTAAAGATAAGACTCTGAGAGTTAGAGTTTATTCTAATACTGCAGGGTCAAAGAGATGGTTTGCGCTAGATTTAAAGCAGGATTTTGACCAAAGAATAAAACTTCTCAGAGAGGCAATGAACTAGATCACCCAACGACTTATGCAAAAAGCTCTTGAATTACTCTCGCATGAGATTCTTCAACCAATCTAATATCGTTTGGTCCATTTCTATATTTTAAATTTTGATGGTCTAGACCAAAAAGGTGAAGGACAGCAGCCAGCCAATCGTAAAGGTTAACTGTGCCTTCAAGTGCGCAACGAGAAAATTTATCGGTTTTGCCATGGAGGTACCAGAGTAATTTTGACTCTCTACGAATTTTTAGGCTAGTATTTCGCCAATAACGTTTCCATGTACGTTAGTTAGTCTGCGCTCAATACCATTATGATAAAAGGTGAGTGTCTCATGGTCCATGCCAAGTAAATGCATCACTGTTGCATGGAAGTCATGCCATGTGGTTGGGTTTTCAGTGGCCTTCCAGCCAATTTCATCGGTGACACCGTGAGCCATGCCGGGGCGGAGTCCTGCTCCAGCCATCCATATTGAAAAGCCGCCCTTATTATGATCTCGCCCAGGCCCGACTTTACCTTTATCAGATTGTGCAAAAGGGGTTCTACCAAATTCTGTTGTGAATAATACTAGCGTTTCATCTAGCATTCCTCTTCTTTCAAGGTCGGCTAAAAGCCCTGCAATGGGTTTATCAATTCTACGAGCTTCTTGTCCGTGATTGTCCTTAACATTTTCATGAGCGTCCCAACTAGCTCTGGGGTTTCCGCCAATTGGTCCCCCAGAGAAAATTTGTACAAATCTAACCCCTTGTTCTAATAGACGGCGGCCGAGCAAGCAGCGTCTGCCACAGTCATCAGTTGGGTCTACACCGATGCCATACATTTCTTTTGTTTTTTCTGTTTCGGCGCTTAGGTCTGTGACTTGAGGAACTGATAATTGCATTCTTGCTGCCAGTTCATAGCTTCGAATTCTTGCATTGAGCAAATCATCAAGTTTAGTTTTTTCCTGATGTTTTTTATTTAATCGATTCAATAACATTCTGGAACTTAACTCTTCTTCCTGGGAAATATCTTTTGATGGGAAAAGATCCCTAATAGGTTGATCACCTTTTCCAAACTTTACTCCCTGATACTGAGCTGGCAGAAAGCCATTTGACCAGTTTGAAGCCCCACCGTTGGGGTCTCCGCGACCATCGGGCAACACCACGTAAGATGGAAGAGATTCGGATTCAGCACCTAGGCCGTAAGACACCCAGCTCCCTACAGACGGATAGCCATTAAATTCAAAACCACTATTTTCAAAAAATAGCGCTGGTGTGTGATTGGCAGACTGTGAGGTCATTGACCGAATTACGGTAAGCTTGTCAGCTTGCTCGGCGACGTGGGGAAACATCTCAGAAACCATTAAGCCACTCTGACCGCGAGGTTTAAACTCCCAATCAGCTCCCCGTAATGGACCAACTCGCCCAAAGAATATGTCAGGTTTTTCGCTAAGCTGTGCCTGTTTACCGTGACTTTTTGTGAGCTCGGGCTTGTAGTCAAATGAATCAATGTGGCTCATGCCTCCAACAAGGCATATATGTATGACCCTTTTAGCAACTCCTGGATAATGTGGAAGCATTGAAGATCCTGAGGCCTTATCGGCATTTAATAGGCTTGCGAATGCAGTAGCACCAGTTCCCTGGATACCCCAATTAAGAAGATCGCGTCTGTTAGGTTCAATGTTCATTCTATTACTACAAATTCATTGCTATTGAATAGGACTCTACAGAGAGCATTGAGTCCATGATTTTGTGAAATTTCGAGGCCAAGCTTTACTTCCTCTTCATCTGGATCTCTTGCATAAGCCAGTTCGTACGCTCTTTGTACTTGTTCATTTAACGATTTAGATTCCTTTTTAAGCCGTTCAGCGAAGCCGTCAGCCATTCTTAAGACAAATGCATTGTTGAATAGTGCTAGTGCTTGAATTGGCGTCGTTGTCACAGATCTTTTCGGAGCAGTGGTCGATGGATCTGGGCAATCAAAGGCGTCTAGTATAGCGCTTCTCTGTCCTCTTGGACTGAATCTATAGACCGTTCGTCTATTTAGCTCTGGATCCTCTTTGTCAAAAGGAGTGTAATAAGTGGTCCCATTCAATGACCTAAAGGTTACATCACGAAATCCTGGCCCGCCCATTTTATTGTTTAATTTTCCCGATACTTTAAGCATGGAATCTCGCAAGCTTTCGGCTTCGAGTCTTGATGGTGATTTTCTCCACAAGTATTTATTATCAGAATCTTTGTCCAAATTATTTGGGTTGGGTTTTGATGACTGTCGATAGGCTCTAGAATTTACCATCAACTTGTGAAGGTGTTTGAGGCTGTATTGATTTTTTTCTAGTTCTAGTGCTAGCCAATCCAGAAGTTCTGGGTGACTTGGATGACCACCACTGAAACCCAAGTCATTAGGTGTTTTGATTAAACCTGCTCCGAAATGATAATGCCATAATCTATTGGTGATTACCCTTGTGAACAAAGGGTTCTTGGGGTGAGTGATCCATTCTGCTAGCTTTTTTCTACGTTCCGAGTCAGGCGCATCAGGTGCAATTCCGAATTCAGCAACTGGTCCAGTCACTGCTTTGACTGAACCTGGGGTTACTTGTTCGGTAGGTTGTAAAGCATGACCTCTATTGAGAACATAAGTAACACCAGGACTAGATTTTGCCTTGACAGAATAGACTTTAGATTTTTTCTGAGATTGTAAATTTTTTAGATTTTCTTGAAGTTTTTCTGCTTTGTTAGTGAGATCATTCTTTTGACTTTTTTCATCATCACTCATCTGAGCTAAGATGTCCTTGTTGGAGATGAAATTGGATTCTGTTCCGGCAGAAGCTGCAACTTCTTCAGGGCTGAGGGCTCTGTCATAAAACTGAGCGCGCAATATTCTACCTGATAAAAATCCTGTGGGTGACGTCTTATTGCCATGCCTCATTCCAAAAATAATTTGGGTGTTTCCTTTTTCATATTTTTGGAATTCCGTTTTGTAAGTTTCTCCGTATATCTGTCCTTCACGGTAGCGCGTTATCGTTCCATCCCTGGTGTAAGTAATTGCCACATGGATGGGTTTTTCCTTGGCTAGTTCTTCTTTTTGGCCCCCGTGATTTTCAGAACGCTTGTGATTTTCACTGCCTGCCATCCATGCTTGGGGTGTCTTTTCTCCATAAACGATTGAATCAAAAATGACGCCGTTGGTTGACTGGATTCCGATTACGCCCGAACCCTTCTGATTTAAATCATTGAGTTGCACCCATGCTTCTAGAGTTTTTTCTTGGATGTCTTTTTCAAATGCTGAAGTCATTACGAACGAATTATTGCCATTAAGAATGAGAGCCCCGTTCTCTAGTTTTACTCCTCCAGAAAGTACTCCATGCATTGTTCCGATTGAGTCGTTTAGGTCTTGATCAAACTCCCATCTCGATGATGGTTCAGGGCCTTCGTCTCTTTTTTGAGTCTCTGGTTCTAGTTCCTGCTTTTTGATGGCTCGCTCTCTTGCAACGCTATCCAGTTCTCCAAGCTGATTATTGATCGATTGAATTTCTTTTTCAATATCATTGATTTGACTTACAAATCGGTTGTCTTGAACTTCTCTTTCACCATGGAAAACTCCGCCGAGTGCGGACGTGAGTTGATAGTATTCTTTTTGTGATATTGGATCGTACTTATGATCGTGACACCTTGCACAATTAACGGTAAGGCCGAAGAAAGTTTGGCCAACGGCACCAGTGATTTCTTCTAGTTCATCCTGCCTCGCAGTTTTTTTCATGAATTCACTTCCACCCACCACGGTATTGTGAAGGCCTGCTGCAAGGAAAGCGACCGCAGAAGTTCCCTCGGTACCAGGTTTTATAATATCCCCCGCAATTTGCATTCTTACGAATTCATCATAAGGCATATCGTTATTTAAAGCTTCAATAACCCAATCTCTGAAAGGCCAAAGATTGTTTCTTGGATTGTTTCTCTCGAAGCCATCACTCTCTCCAAATCTGGCGACATCCAACCAATGCCTGCCCCATCTTTCGCCGTAATGCTTGGACTCTAAAAGTTCATTTACAATTTTTTTATAGGCTTCATCAGATGGATTATTTTCATAATTTCTTATTTGTTCTGGGCTGGGCGGCAATCCTATTAAATCAAAAAACAGTCTTCTGATTTGTGTTCTGGGATCCGCGATTTTAGAAGGCTCAAGATTATTTTCTTTGAGTTTCTTAATTATGAATGAATCGATCGGATTCTTTACTAAATTTTTTTGAGTTACTTCAGGTGGTGAAATTTCTTCAATAGGCTGTAATGACCACCAGTCCGAACTAGCTTTATTCTCAACACCGAAAGAGCTGTTGGTAAAAGTAATTGCGAATACAGCTTTGAGAACTGTCCGAAGATAAGGAAATCTAAAATATCTAATTGTAGAAGTTAGCGGTCCCATTTTAACAGCTGCTAATATGGCAATAAATTCCTTCCAAAGCGAGTTCTTATGATGATTTTTTTGAATTTAAAATGCTAATTTTGAACTTTTATTTCCAAATCAAAAAATCAGTCACAAGAATTGATTTAATCGATAACTAAAACCTGAAAAAATATTTTTTGCGTTTCAATGCTCTCAGGATTTTCTAATGTGTAAGAAGTCTATTCACCCTCTAAATTAATATTATCATCAATATCTGCTTTCCAATCAAAAAGATCAGTGGAATAAAACAGAGAATAAGTTTTGTTGGGTTTAGATGCCCATTCCAATGTGTAGGTATCATTTTCAAGAATGTAATTGATATTTGTAAATTCAAGAAAAGTGCCTCCTGCTGGTCCTGAAACGAAAAGGTTCATTACCTTATCTTCACTTATTGCGGCTCCATAAATATGAGTTTCATCAATTAAAGCGTCTAATGCTTCGGGTCAATAAGGCATCAGGGTTCCATGTCCTTTACCAAATATGATTTCAGCATCTCCCGTGGGCTAGGTTCTGATATTTCAAGAATTATAAGATTCAATTTCCTCACCATTTCGACATCCTGTAATTTTGAATTGGTCATCCCCAATGTCCACGTAAGTGAATGTACCTACAATATTAAATTAAATAGAGATTTGAGAGTACTTTTATAGAAATGATTAAATATCGGAACCCATTATAATTCTATAGGAATGGGGACTATTCTAACATTTTGTCCACCCAAGGGGTTCCCTTCGGTCTCTTCAATACTTTCGACAATGTCATTATTGAATTTGACGGACAATTTACCCGTTTCCATTTTCACATAATATTTTTGTTTAAATAAATTCCCAAGACCATCACGCCGCAATTTATATTGGGCAACGCGTTCAAAGGTTGAATATTCATAAACATCTAATCGACCTTTACGATCAAGTTTTGAATTTTTTTTGTTGGGCTTTCCCATAGAAGCAATCACTTCACTGGTATTCATTCCCAGAGCAATTTGTTGATTCTTAATGAGGTCATCTACAATTTTTTTTCTTTTAGATAATATGCGTAGATTATCTGAAAATGTTTTATCCAATTTTTCCAATGCTAATTGAGTAACCCAGCCCTTAACTTGTCCATGTAAGGCCAAGCCTTTGATCAAAAATTGATTATTCAAGACTGCGATTACTGTAACTTTTTTCCCTTTTCTTAACTGCCCTACAGACCTTTTGCCTTGTGGACTCACATAAATGGGAACTTGCTTTTGGGCCATAAGGATGACCGGTTCTTGGGTGAAATCCTCAAGATATATGGCTCCTTTTTCTCTATTAAGGTTGCTTTTTTCTTTCAGTGTTGAAGCAAAAGCCAGAGGTGAGCAAATGAAAATAGACGTAATAAATATAAAGATCCTCCTCCACCTAATTGATCGATAAATCCTCATGGTTAATTAATTCTAGCGTTTTATGAAAAAAAAAGCAACGTAAGACGATTCATTTAAATTAACCTCAATGATTTAAAGACTTTCAAAATATGCATGAAAATAATTTATCATCTAAGCTATTTAACAACGCCAAACAATTAATTCCGGGAGGAGTTAACTCCCCAGTTCGTGCATTTAGAAATGTGGGAGGTGAACCCTTTTTTGTTAGAGCAGCAAAAGGTTCAAAAATTTGGGATGTTGATAACAACGAAATGATTGATTATATCGGAACCTGGGGGCCGGCAATACTCGGTCATGCCCCTTTACCTGTTATCGAAGCTGTACACGAAACTGCCAAGAGGGGAGTCAGTTTTGGTATCCCTAATCCGTTGGAAATAGAAATTGCGAAAATTATTGTGGATTGGGTTCCATCAGTTGAGAAAGTGAGAATGGTAAATAGTGGCACAGAAGCAACGATGTCTGCAGTTCGTCTTTCTAGAGGGTACACTGGCAGAGAAAAAATCATAAAGTTTGAGGGTTGTTATCATGGTCATGTTGATTCTCTATTGGTGTCTGCTGGTAGTGGAGCATTGACGCATGGTGAACCTGATAGCGCCGGTGTTCCTAAAGGTTTTGCAAGAGAAACAATTACGCTTCCATTTAACAACCAAGAAAAGGTAAGGCAGTGTTTTGAAAAAATAGGCGATGAAATTGCCGCCGTTATTTTAGAGCCTGTTCCTGCTAACGCAGGATTATTTTTTCCTAAGGACGGTTTTTTAGAATTTCTAAGAGAAATAACAAAGGAGTATGGTTCTCTATTAATTTTTGATGAAGTAATGACCGGTTTTAGAGTTGCTAAAGGGGGAGTTCAAGAAATCTACGGGATAACTCCCGATATTACGGCTATGGGTAAGGTAATAGGTGGTGGTTTGCCAGTCGGAGCATTTGGTGGGAGAGAAGATATTATGAACAATCTCGCACCAGACGGACCCGTCTACCAGGCGGGAACCTTGTCTGGCAACCCGCTTGCCATGGCGGCTGGTATCGCTCAGCTGAAAGAATTAGAGAAATTAAGTGCTTGGGACAGGTTAGAGGAAATAGGGGCCCTTCTAGAGTCCGGCATTCGTGAGGCGATCGAAGATGCAGGGCGTCCTTACACATTCCATAGGTTAGGATCGATGTTCTGTTTATTTTTCCACGAAGGGCCAATCAACAATTTGGAATCGGCAACGGCTGCGGCAAATACGGGTGAGTTTCCCAAATTTTTTCACCATTGCTTATCCAAGGGAATCTATCTTGCGCCCTCTCCCTACGAAACAGGGTTTATCTCTTTGGCGCATTCAGAAGATGATATTAATAAAACGGTTGAAGTGATCCAAGGTGCTTTAGCGTAGGGTATTATTCTTAAATCAATTTAAAACCCTTAAGCTTGGTATTAATACATATTTATGGTGCATAGGTTAATTGTTTTGTAACCCATGAGCGGATAGATCAAAAGGTTGAATAATCTATTGCTTTCGTAATTTAGAGAAGACGTTACCAGAAGGTTTATTGGGAAGAGTTTTTTGCCAGTCAATTAGAAGAGTTTTCATTTCTATAACAGTTTTGGCGTTCTCACTAGCTAGATTATTCTTTTCCATTGGATCGCTAATAATATCATAAAGTTCATGATAGCTCATGTCTCTATTGCAACAGAGTTTCCATTTTTTATAAATAACTGCCCAGGATACCCAGTGGTCGGGTTTATCATTACGAGCTGGCCATGGAGCGTTAATTTTCCAGAACAGTGGCTTACTGCGTATGGGATTAGCGCTTTTACCTAGAA
>NYVP01000146.1 GCA_002684575.1 Verrucomicrobiales bacterium | reverse complement strand
ATGCCCCTGACGGATCAATTTATGTGGCAGACTTCTATGAACACTATATTGCACACGGACAACATTATCAGAGCCAGATAGACCCAAGCACCGGTCGAGTTTACCGGCTAAAATCAAGAGATGCAGAACTTAACACTGTTACAGATCTTAGCATTTTGAGCTCAGATCAGTTGATTGAACATTTGGCACATCCCAACAAATGGCATCGCCAGACAGCGGTTCGCCTACTTGGAAAAATAACAAATGATAATCTTACCAAAAAATTAATTGAGTGGACCAAAAGTAATAAAAATCACTATGCACTTGGTAGCCTGTGGGCACTTCATCAAAGTGGTCAGCTTGATGAGAATCTTTGCGTCCAATTATTACAACATCCATACGCCGGCATTCGTTCATGGATCGTTCGATTTTTAGGAGACAAGAAATCAATTTCAGCATCCACTGCGATAGAATTAAGAAAATTAGCACAGAAAGAGATGAACCTTGAAGTCTGGTCTCAGATCGCCTCGACCGTTCAAAGAATTGATGGTAAAAAATCACTGCCTGTTTTAGCAGAATTGCTGGCAAGGGCTGGTGATCTTGAGGACCCTTACCTACCGCTCATGTGCTGGTGGGCGATTGAAAAGCATTGCCAAAATAATAGTGCTGAGGTTTTGAAAATTTTTGAAAAAACTAAGGTGCGAAATCAACCAATGGTTCAAAAAGAAATTTTGCCGCGACTGATGCGGAGATTCGCCACAAGCGGCGGCGAAAAAAATTATCTGATCTGCGCGAAACTGATTGATTTATGCGATAACGACATTCAAAAAAATGCTGTTATGTCCGGCTTTGAGAAAGCCTTCGAAGGCGGCTCTCTTCCAAGCCTACCTAATGAATTGATTGAGGCAATTAGGAACACTGGAACCGTATCTTTACTTCTAAGAGTACGCCAACTGGACCCCGCCGCCATCAAAGAGGCTTCTGAAAAAATTGCATCCAAGAAAGTCCCAATGAAGGATCGAATCAACTACGTCAGGGCTTTTGGTGAAATTGACGATGATTCGGTGCTCCCATCACTTTTAGGAATTATTTCTGGGCCGGTGGCACCCATAATCCGAAAGGCTTCTATTAATGCCTGCCAGAGATTTAACAATGATGAAATCAGTAAGGTCATCATTGATTCCTATAAACTAATGATTGATGACACTAAACTCACCGCTCAGAAAATCTTATCTTCGAGATTAAACTGGAGTCGCGAATGGATGAGGGCCATCGATCAGCAAAAGATTGAAGCTGATAACATTAGTGAAGAAGCAATTGCCGGTCTTCGTCGTCACAACGACGAAGAGATGAAGAAAATCATTAAAAAACATTTTGGTGATAAAGTATCAAACAAGAAATCCCTTTTTGAAAATATTGAAAATATCCGATCAGTAATAGAGTCAGGGCCAGGAAATCCTTACCGAGGGAGAATAATTTACAAAGAGAGATGTGCTTCTTGCCATGTTTTATTTCATGGCGGTGGAAAGGTTGGACCTGACTTGACGAGTTACCAAAGAGATGATTTGGATACGATGCTCACAAGCATTATTGCTCCAAACGCTGAAATTAGGGAAGGCTATGAATCAATATTTATCCAAACCAATGACGGACTCAGTATTAGCGGTTTTTTGGNCGACGAAGGANTTTCCACNNTAACNATAAGAAGCTTTGATGGGCTTGATAAGACCTTTCAAAAAAACAACATCAAAACTTTAAATCCACTGGGTAGAAGCCTAATGCCAGAAAACCTACTTACTGATTTGAGTGATTCTCAACTGAGAGATTTTTTCGCTTTCTTGCGGTCCACCCAGCCTTTCGCCCTTGATTAATAATTTAAAATNTCAATGCTAATNAGAAACGAAGGCTTTTATCAATAATCGTCACAATCTACTTGGGAATTTCGTTAAGAGTGTAATAAGCAGTATCATGCAGGAGATTTAAGCCCTTAGTGCTCCTTAGACCGGATGCATCCAATTCATGGACATGCCCTTTAGTAAGCGGCGTAAGCTTNAGTCTTAGACTTAAGCCNTCGGCCGCCACAGAAGTCACCTTAATCTCAGGNTCNACGTTNTCNAGCTCGGGGCTGCCATACCCTTTTGAGTAGCGNTAGGTATATGCCGAACATGAAAATGACGCAGGCTTTGCCGAANCAGGATCAATCGGCTGAGTAAAGGTGAGCTCGAAGCCGTCCGGCCGTGCACGCATTTGATGAATCTCGAATGGTATTTTACCGGTCCAGTCGACTCGTTCAACGCTATCGAGCTTGGTTCCCCAAGACCCCCAGCCTCGACTACTCCCTCCAGTATACATGGCGCCTTCTGAGGTAATCATGAGACCGATATTTCCCGAGCTGAATCCCTTCATAAAATGAAACACTGCCCCCTGATACATCCCATTAATTTTTTCAAGGAATACTCTCTGGACTTGTCCGTAGGTCTGTTCGGCGACAAACATCTGCCCTGCAAAAGGACCAAATTTTCCCTCGCTCAAATCGGGTTCGACCGCCGTCGGCGACTGTCCCACTTTGCCATGAGGTAGAACGACCGCCGGAGGAACATATGTTGGAATACGTTTCCTTGCTTCCCTCACTCTTCCATCCCCACCATAGTTTGGCTCAGGAGGTCTCTTACCCATCACTCCTCCGGTGTGTTTGAAGTGATAATTTCCATTGGGGTTTCCCAAAAAGGAGCCAGGTTTAACCCACTTCAGCGAGCTGGAACCATTCCATGTACCCTGATTGTCGGTGTAAAAAGCATCCCCTTGAAGATTGACACCAATTCCTCCCGGGGAGCGCACACCACAGCCAACAGGTACTGCTGTGCCGTCTTTGTTGACCTTGATAACCCAACCACGGTATAGCGCTTCGCTGGTGTAAGAGCCAGTCAGACAGTGAACAGTCCAGATGTTTCCTTCCGGATCGAACCGGGAACCAAAAGTGAACTCATGATAATCTCCACTCATTCCCCATTGATCCGATACAGTCTCAAATTTGTCAGCCCTGCCGTCGCCATCAATGTCTTTCATTCGCGTTACCTCGGGGCGCTGAGTCGCGTAGAGCCAGCCATCTTGAAAGGCGATTCCGAGAGGCTCGTGAAGATACTCGGCGAAAAGCTTCCACGCAGAGGGTTTGTCAGGATATTTATCAGGATTACTAATTGTCCAGATCTGACCACGTCGCGAAGAAACAGCCACCTTGTCATCGCCCATGACGGCAAAGCCGGTAGCTTCGATTACCTCACCTTTTGGAATCTCAAAGGTGGTAACCTTATAGTAATCTGACTCTTTTGGTTGCTGCGCCACAGTCAAACCCACCCAAAGGGCGCTCAAGAATACAATTTTTTTTGCTATCATAGTCTGTTGCTTATAATTTTTTCAATTCCGTAGCTCTCATCCATCGGTAGATGATATTAATCTTCTGCCCCCCTTTTACGGGAACTAACAATTCTTTGCGCATTTCTTTTTTGGGTTCGGTTTTCCTTAAAGGCGGCTTGACATTTAGCGCCTCCGAATCGCGAATTAAAGGGATGGCACCCTCAACCTTTATAGCCATCAAGTCGTTAATTTTGTAGTAGCCGTCTGGAAGCTTGGAAAAATCGCCTCTTACCCCAGCAAGAAGATAGGTGTTAGCAGGCAGAATATCGCTTATAGTCAGGATCCTATGAACTGCATTGGTTCCGTTTAGGTTCATCGGTCTGTAATGGTCTTCGACTGTGACGCCCTTAAAACTGTACCGGAAGGTTGGGAAGCGCTTGGCGTCTAAATCATAACCTTTGAACTCATAATCTGGATGAGAAATACCATAACTAATAAACTCTCGGGAGTCCTCCGGACCCTTNTCTTTCTCATAACGAGAGCTAGCAAAAGAATAGTCTATCCAAGGCTCATCCATGCTTGACAATACCTGCAGCGCCATCCCACCAGTAGGGGCGACCGTATCTTTGCCAGCAATATGGCTACCCCCNCCCCGGGTATTCCAATTAGACGCAGCATTAACGAAGTCTCCACGCCAAAGCTGATCCAGATTCATTGAGTCAGCACTCCANTTGATGTTCACCTTGCCAGGATAAGCCACTGCAATAGATCTCGATGAACGNCCTCGGAGGAAGGTTCTAAAGACTAATGCCTCGTCGAGCTTTCGCGGTTTGACGATCGTCGGNCCCCACTTAGGCCTCCGNGCCCCGGTCTTTGCAGTAATATCAGGAGTAAATATCATATCCTCAGCTCCTTCGAGGTCGGCAACCAAAGACAAAGCTTCNGGTCCACCACCTTCAAAATAAGCAAGGCGCATCGTGTGGATGCCCGGTTCCAACCTCGTTTTAGCCTTTCTGACCTGAAAAAAATAATTTCCACCGTTGTTTGCTACGCCTTCACCGTCGATGACAAGCCTCGCCCCATCATCAGACCCAAGATAGAACTGCCAGTCACCCCCCTTCTTGACTTCAAAGGTGCCCTCCCAAAGTATCGCGCGACCATCTTCGCCACCTATAAGTTTCTTTACATCGATCCATTCTGCTTTGCCCGTCTTTATCGGAGTTAGCTTATTGAAATCAGGGATCTTCCTGAACTCCCCCGCATACACTTTGTAGGACAATTCGCTAAATATTGGATCGATACTCCCAACTTTGAGAATCCCCCTCATTAGATTTGAGTGACCCGGGAATGTGCAGAGATAAAGGTAATCTCCTGGCTCCTTTGGTGCCTCAAAAAACATCTCTGACTCCTTTTTTGGACCTATCATACCGGACCGAGCTAAAACCCTCTGACTGTCAGGAGTCCAAGCCAACTTCGGGCCCCGCGGCCCAAGTTCNATGCATTGCGCGGCAAATCGTTCACCCCGCGGATCATTGGGATCATTTTTAATAAGGACAAGATTATGTTCAAGGTCATCTGGATTTTTGAGGTTAAGCTTAATCCTCTCACCTGGNCNAACACGAAGCAGTGTCGTGTCGTANGCCATCTTTGCGGGAACCATGCTGATTGTGATTTCCCGATCCGGCTGAGCCGACCAGACTGGAGGTTTGGCTTCTGANCGAGCAACCATAAGGCCGATCAAGGCCAAACAGTTTACCCACATGCTAAAGTTCATTTTCATGGTGGCTATAATTTCCTATTGGTGATTCGCCAACAGGNTAATGTGATGGGAATTGAAANGATATTTGGTTATTCTCATTAATGTGTCAAGAATCTAAGAGCCAGCAAATTCATTAGATCTCAACTCAACAATTTTACTCTCGAGACTTTAATTCTAGGTTTGATAAATTTTCAGTAAGGTATAAAAGTCAAAATAACCATCCGCTAATACATGAGAAAGCTCATCCACTTTCCTTTAAGCTCAGATACCTTCGGTCACCAATTCGGTATTAAGNCCTTGNNTAAGGAAAATCAAATCACCAAAAGAACCGANNGTTACAAAGATGAAATTAGTTTGAAAAATGATCTCATCAAGACCGACCAAGATTATTATTCTGTTAGCACGGACCGAAGTATAAAATCGGAAGAAGAAGCCTCTATACTTTTGACAAATAAAAGAAACAGTTTACTAGAGACAGCAAAAAGCCTTCAAGAGGATCTTGTTATTCTTAGCGGTGATTCAAATTTTGGTCATCCCATTATCGCAGGAGTCGTCTGTTTTCCGAACGGATGGGCAATCAGAGAGAAATTTGGAATGGGCATTGATAAAGTACATGATCCAGTACCCGACTATGCTGAAGTAATGAGTAAATCCGTNAACAAACTTCTTACCAATTTAAGACATGGTCGAACATTCTGGAGAAGTAACTGGGCGGTCAGGCCCAGCCGCCGATTAGACCAGTCACCGAAAATGAAATCTCATGTCGAAAAAGACCAAGCAAAGTTAAATTCTGAAAATGTGGGCGATAAATGTTTCTTTCGTGTAGAATACCAAACCCTGACGAGGCTTAAAAAATCTGGAGACATTCTTTTCACTATACTCACCGATCAATTGCCCATCATAGAGCTAAAAAAATGGCAACAGAAAAACCTGTTAGGGGTTCTAAAGACGTGTCCAGAAAAGACAATTAGATATAAGTCCATTAGTCCTTTTTATGATCTTCTGTGCAAAGATTTGGAAAAAAGGATACGTTAATCCAATTTGAATATTTGAGGAGATATTCTTGTAAGGCTAATGCATAAGGCGATACTATTTTCTTATCCTCAGGGGAAATTCACACTCAGGAAATTTATCATGCACTTTCAACTCTTCTTAATGTCAGCTGTTATGATGACGGCCACAATGTCATTGTCTAAAGATCTACCCACTGATCTTAAGGATCTTCCGACCCAGAGAGATTTACCTGATCTATTCACTTTTAACGACGGAAAAAAGGTAAAAAGTCTCGAAAATTGGAAAGAGCGGAGACAAGAANTGATTANGCCTTTGATGTTTTATCAGTATGGCTCAATGCCCCCAAAACCCGATCAAGTCATNTTCCGGACAGACAAAGAAAAAAACCATTCTAGTGGGATCGGCAAAGAAATATGGAAGACCCTNATCATCGATTCGAAAAAGAAATTAGAAATGCGGTTAGTGATCTACAAACCAAATACTCCCGGACCTCATCCAGTCATCATTGAAGAAGAAGGTTCATTGGGGGGGAGTAACAACGCAGAACGCTTCATGAAAAAAAATTACCTATTTATTGAGTACGCAAGACATGACCTTGATCCAGACAGAAAAAATACCAAAGGCCCCGCACAGAAAGCTTATCCAAAATATGAATGGGAAACCCTAGCCGTATGGGCTTGGGGCGGAATGAGAGTCGTGGATTACCTTGAATCTAGAGAAGACGTGGATATGAACAGCATTGCAATAACAGGTCACTCGAGAGGAGGAAAGATGGCCTTGTTAGCCGGCGCTCTGGATGAACGCATTTCACTAGTTGTTCCTAATGGATCAGGTGCCGGGGGTGCCGGATCATCAAGAGTACTAGGCCCGGGTGCTGAATCAATAGGAATGAACGACAAGCCTCATTGGTATCATCCAAGAATAAGGATCTTTGCAGAGAATGAGGCTCACCTACCATTCGATCAACATTTTCTCAAAGCGTTGGTTGCACCACGTGGCCTGTTTTGCATTGAATCGACAGATGATCTTTATGCCAATCCCCTTGGCACTTTTGCCACCAGTGATGCGGTTAGNCCAGTCTACGAACTTTATGGGTTACCTGAGAGAAATGCTATCCGGTTCAGACGTGGAGGACACACCTTTAGTCAAGCAGACTGGACATCACTACTCGACTTTGCAGAGCTCACTTTCTACGGAAAAGCAACTGAGGATGGGCAATCATTTTGGCAGCTCCCTGCGGAGATAACCCCAAAACCTAATACAGGAGGTGANCCNNNTTTCGTTAAAGTGGGCAACTCAGGAAACAAAGGGGATTATAATTATCCGAGAGTCGGCTCATTCGGAGCTGTGGACAAGGAATATGAAATTGGAAAATATAAGGTTAGCAATAAAGAATATACCTTATTCCTTAACGAGGTTGCCTCTGAATCTGACCCTGATGGTTTGTACAATCCAAAAATGAAAATTAGGAAAGAATGGAAGGACGGAAAATATATCTATGAGGTCTATCCAGCNTCAGCCAATGCNGCTGTGACCTACGTTTCTTGGTATGACGCTTTGAGATATTGTAACTGGNTNGGNAAGTCATATNAGATCTTAAATCATGATCTAAGCNCTGAGAGAATTGTAGATGCCGAGTATTTTTTNCCAACTGAAGATGANTGGTACAAGGCGGCCTACTATGATCCGAAAGGAAAGAAATATAAACTTTATCCACTCAGAGATGCNCATAAAATAGAAAACTCTGATCGTTTAGAATCTAAAAGTAGTTATGGAATGATGGAAACATCGGANCATATTTGGGAATGGACAGAATCTGAAGTTGGAAAAGCTTTCCGCGGAATCCGATCGGACTCGTGGTTTCAAGGAAATAACAGGCAAGCAGCGGGACGATACTACTCGAACCCAGACATGGAGCTTGGACATCTGGGCTTTAGAGTAGCCCGTTCAATTCGGCCNGAGAAACCCAAAAACGCTACAAACAACTCAGCAAAACCTAAACGTGCAAAAAAGTTTGGTCGATAATATAATTTAAANACATGAATACTTTCCGCTACACTATAGTTCTTATAATTCTAGCCGGTTTTTCCGAAATTTGTTGCGANGCTCAGACTTATAAGGTGACGGAATGGGCCAACNATCCAGTGCTCACNAACAGCGTAGGACTTTCTATTNATGACAAAGGAAAGGCCTATCTTACCGTTTCAAAAAGGCGCAAACAATCAAGTCTTGATATTCGCCATCATCAAGACCTCGTGAAACAGGATCTNTCTTTTCAAACAGTNGAGGAAAGACGTGAGTACTATAAAACCAAACTCACCGGAAAAAGCTGGATCCCNGATAGAAATAATGACGGGGTCAAGGACTGGAAAGACCTCACCNTTCAGAAAGATGCGGTNTACCAAGTCAGCGATCAAAATAATGACGGTNNGGCNGACCAAATTAAAACTCTTGGAGAATATCACAGTGAAGTCACTGGTATCGCTGCTGGAGTAATGGCCGTAGAAGACGATGTATTCGTCGCCGCAGAACCCGATTTTTTGCGTTACTACGATGAAGACGGTGACGGCTTCCCCGAGAAGGAACAGCTCGTCGCCACTGGTTTCCAAGTCCACATGGGACAAGGAGGTCACAACCTCAGCGGTGTCGCCGTAGGCCCTGATGGTAGAGTGTATTGGTCACTCGGGGATAAGGGCCATTATGTGAAAACCAAGGAAGGGAAAACGTTTCATATGCCTAATAGCGGNGCCATTTTTCGGTGCGAGCTTGACGGCACAAAAGTAGATCGATACTCATCTGGGGAGAGAAACGCACAAGAACTGGCATTCGATTCTTTTGGCAATCTTTTCAGTATGGATAATGATGGTGATTATCCGGGGGAAAAAGAAAGAGCTCTCTATATCACCGAAGGAAGCGAACACGGATGGCGCCTTAACTGGCAATGGTTAAGAAAACAGGACTTCACCAAAATTAGTGGNATTTCTGCCTACAACCCGTGGATGGAGGAGAAATTATTTCTGCCGGACCGCGACGATTTCGCAGCCTACATTACTCCAACGATAGGAAATTTCGGACCAGGACCTTGCGGATTCACCAACAACCCAGGCACCGCACTTTCCAAAGATTTAGCTGATTGCTTTTTCATGACNAATCAGCAAAACCAAATAAGAGTATTTAAATTTTTACCTAAGGGGGCGTCTTTCAAATTCGAAGAGCTCAAACCCATCAAAGGTGGCATCGGTAACACAGGTCTNGCCATTGGCCCTGACGGAGCACTTTACTCAGCCTCTTGGGGAAGCGGCAAAGGATTCATCTTCCGCTTCGACACCGAATCAGAAAAAGACCACCACCCCGCAAGGAGTGAAACCCAAAAAANACTTGGGCTNNCCTCCAAAGAACAGNCTATAGAAACTCTAGCNTTNTGGCTTGATTCACCTGACCAAAGGGTCAGAATGAAGGCTCAATTTGAATTGGTTAGANGAGGAGACCAAGGACTCAAAGCGTTCGAAGAGAAATTGGATTCCGGCACTCTGCTCGGACAGCTTCACGCAGTTTGGGGNATTGGNATGGCCTCNAGAAAAGATTCTANTAAACTAAACTTACTCAGGAATGCATGGACAAGCAAGAACGCCGAGGTAATTGCTCAGGCTGCCAAAGTTTCAGGAGACCTAGGAAAGCCATCAGAAAAATATAAAGAAGAACTCATTAATGGACTCGATCATGATAACGATAGAGTGAAATTTTTTAGTGCGATCGCATTAGGAAATAACAAAATTAAAGGCGCATCAGAAAAAATTGTTAATCTGATTTCTGGGCCAGGATCAAAAGACCCATATCTTAGACATGCAGGATCAATGGCCCTGTCTGGATCCATGAGTGCTGATGAAATCGCAGCACTGAGTAATCACCCCAACAAATCGGTCAAACTTGCAGCGATTGTCGCCATGCGAAGAATTGCCGCTCCAGAAATTCGCGCCTTTTTAAAAGATGCTGATGAATTAATATTACTCGAAGCCGCCAGAGCCATTCACGACGACCAATCAATTCCCGAAGCCTTGCCCGATCTAGCTGCACTACTTGATCGCAAAGGAATTAAAAATGAAGCTCTCATTAGAAGAGCGCTAAACGCAGCACTCAGGACGGGCTCTGGATCAGATCTCGAACTTCTCGCTAAATACATCAGGGTTGCCGAAGGATCTTCCAAAATGAAAAGGACGGCCTTGGCATCTATTCTATGGTGGTCAAATCCACCGGTTCTAGATCCAGTCGAGGGTAGATATAGGAAATACGAGCCAAGGGAAAAGGATATGGTCAATAAAGTAGTTGAATCGATTCGCGAGAATATTCTGGCTGATAATGAACTCTCCGAAGTGCTTCTCAGAGGAGTAGAAATTAGAGAAGAGCCCTCTTGGTTAGATGGCACTAAAGAGTATTTTACCAAATGGCCATCCAACATGCAGATCAGGTTACTGGCTGCACTCGATAAAACTAAGTCGCCTGACCTCAAGGCATTTGTCATTCAAGGCCTAGATTCCAGTTCATCAGAAGTAAGACAAAAGGCTCGATCATTGGCCGGCAAGGCAGGTGTGCCAAATCTTCAGCTCCTTATTTCTACCTTGAGTGATTCCAAACCTTCTGGACAAGGGGAAGCCATCAAACAGTTAGCTGAATTAAAAAGCCCAGAGGCTAAAAATAAATTTATGGAGTTCGTTGCTGATTATAAATCTGGAAAGATCCCCTCTCATTGGAAACTCGAAATGTGGGAAGCAGCAAAATCTCAAGGCATCAACGTCAAGGGCGGCTATGATCTTCTTGAGGTCGGGGGTGATCCTAAAAAAGGTGAAAAACTTGTCATGACGCATGCCGCAGCGCAATGCATTCGTTGCCACAAGATTAATAATTCTGGGAGTGCTCTCGGCCCTGATTTAACAAAAATTGGAAAGCTAAGAAATCGAGCTCATCTCGTCGTCTCTATGCTTGACCCACTAAGGGAAATCACCGACGGATATGGAAACATCATAGCCAACATGAAAAATGGTGACGAAATTACGGGCGTTTTATCAAGTCAAAAGCCAGACGAGTGGCTAGTCACTCAAGCCGATGGCAAAACCATCAAAATCAATCCTAAGGAAATCGAAAAATCTCAATTAACATCCATCATGCCTCCCATGAGTGGAATAATGAAGCCTGAGGAAATTCGTGATGTGGTGAGTTATTTGGCAACTCTGAAATAAGGCAAGCCTAGTGGAATAGGAAAAATCCAGTTCATTATAAAGACTGAGTATTTTATTCTTCTTCATCGGAAAAACAGTT
>NYVP01000145.1 GCA_002684575.1 Verrucomicrobiales bacterium | reverse complement strand
GGTGTTTTTGTAAGAATGCCATATTCATATCCTCAAAATAGGTGTATAAGAGTGACAGTAGGATTAGACAAAGATATTGATTTATTTGAAAAATATTTTCCAATAGCATTAAAAGAAAGCTAGTTAAAATAATATATCTCAAATGTTAAACTGTAAAAATTAATTTAAATAAACTAGGGAGTTTTTTATGACAACTAATTATCCAGATACCCATCTTTTTCTTAATGGTGAATGGAGAGAAGCCTCAGCAAAAGAGAGTCTTGAAATAATAAATCCAGCAACAGAAGAAGTTATTGGTAAAGTATCACATGCTAGAAAAGAAGATTTAGATATCGCTCTAAATGCTGCTGAAAAAGCTTTTGATAGTTGGAAAAATGTTTCTGCTTATGAAAGATCAAAAATATTAAGAAAGGCTGCTGATATAGTCCGAAGTAAGGCAGATCACATCGCAACACTCATGACTATGGAGCAAGGTAAACCTGTTATTGAAGCAAAGATGGAAACAATGGGTGCAGCAGACTCAATTGATTGGTATGCAGAAGAGGGAAGAAGAGCATATGGAAGGATAATTCCTTCAAGAGCTCCAGAGGGTGTATACCAATTTGTTTTTAAAGAACCTGTTGGTGTAGTTGCAGCTTTTACTCCTTGGAATTTTCCTTTAAATCAAGTTGTTAAAAAAGTNGCTGCAGCCTTTGCTGCTGGTTGNACCGCGATTGTGAAAGGACCTGAAGAAACACCTGCGAGTGTGGCTGAATTGATTAAAGCTTTTGATGAAGCTGGAATGCCCAAAGGTTCAATAAATTTAGTTTATGGGATACCTGCAGAAATTTCTGAATATTTAATCGCTCACCCTGTAGTAAGAAAAGTTACTTTTACTGGCTCTACAGCAGTTGGTAAATTGTTAGCATCCCAAGCAGGNACACATATGAAAAGAGTTACTATGGAGCTTGGTGGACATTCACCAGCTATTGTTTGTGAAGACGCAGATGTGAAAACAGCTGTAAAGATATTGAGTGCAAATAAGTTTAGNAATGCTGGGCAGGTTTGTATTTCTCCAACTAGATTCTTGGTGCATGACTCAGTTTATGACGAATTTGTTGATGGTTTTGTAAAACAAGCTGAATCCNTTAATGTTGGCAATGGTCTTGAAGANGGTGTTAAAATGGGACCTTTAGCACATGATAGAAGACTAACTGCAATAGAGGGTTTTGTAGCAGACGCTGTTGAAAATGGAGCAAAAATATTAACTGGTGGCAAAAGAAAAGGTAATAAAGGTTACTTTTTTGAACCAACAGTTATGACAAATGTAAGCAAAGAGGCTAGAATTATGAACGAAGAACCATTTGGTCCATTGGCCCCTATAAACTCATTTAGTTCAATTGATGAAGTTGTAGAAGAATCTAACCGTTTAAATTACGGTTTAGCTGCTTATGCTTATACCAATTCTGCGAAAACTGCNCAAGATCTTGGTCAAAAAATTGAAAGTGGCCAAGTTTCNATCAATCACCATGGTTTAGGTTTAGTAGACACTCCATTTGGTGGTGTTAAAGATTCTGGATATGGATCAGAAGGTGGACCAGAAGGCTTAGATGCCTACATGACTACAAAATTAGTCTCGCAAACTGGTTTATAAATAAATCAAAATGTAAAAAATTTAAGCAGTCTNTGATAGACTGCTTTTTTTTGTAATATAAAGTTTTTATTTCAAAATAATTAAAACTAACTTAACATATAAATAATTTATAATTTTATAGGTAATTATATTATGGAATGGGTACCTGCACCAACACCAATAAATGAAAATAGAAGAGCTCAAGCTGTTGAAAAAACTGGTATAATTGGAACAGATCAAATTTATTTATTTGATATTTACGTTGAAATTGCAAANGATATTAGTGGCTATGATGCAGGNAGTTTTAGTTTATATGATTCTAAAAACCAATGTATGATTTCTGAANTTGGAAAGCCNGAACCAAGAGAAATACATCGTAAAGCTGATAAGGCTGCTAGTATTTGCTCNTATGTTTTGCTNGAAAAAAATCCATTAATTGTATTTGACTTAAAAAAACATGATATCTTTAAATATCACCCAGCTGTCGAATCTGGTATGGTTCATAGNTATTGCGGATTTCCAGTTAGAAATAAAGATGGCTATGCTATGGGAACTTTTTGTATTTTCCATTTTGGTGGTATNAAGGAGTTATCATCTGAAAAGCTTAGTTTGATTGAAAAATTAGTTTCTAGATTAGCCCTTCAGATAGATACACAAACCGAACAAAAAGAATTGACATCTCAAAAAATCTCAAAATCAATTGATGTTTTTCTTGAGAGTAATTCTGAATTCCAAATTTCTGATTATAAAAGTTTTATTGATATTTGTAGTGGACTTACCTTACCTAAAGAAAACACAAGTAATCTAATTAAAAATGGATTATGTGAACTTAAAAACGAAACCGTTATTCTGTCTTCTAAAGGTAGTGAATTACAAGAAAAAATGAATATATTTACAAAAGTCCATAATCAGATAAAGGTTGAAGGTAATGAAGCTAATACACTAATAGACAGTGCCCTAGATAAGTTAGGTGAGCTATAATGTTTGCAAAGGTTTATCAATATAAATTTGGAACAGTAGCAGAAGCAAAAGTTGCTGCTTCTTTTTGTGCAGATAATTTAGGNAAAAAAATAAGTAAATATAAATTTCAATCTTTAAATGTAATGATTGGAAAAGAGGGNGATTTATCAATATTTATTAAATTTGATACAATTGACAGACTAAAAAAATATGAAACAGAGTCTGATGCATTTATAAAAGAATTAAAGCAAACATTTGTTTTCAAAGAAAATCAATTTGCGGGTGTTTTTGTTTATAACTATGAAGCTGAAGCTACTTCTTCAGAAATTAAGATTACAAATCCAGCAGCTTAGTTTTCTAAAATCATTTTGTAATAGAAATTACTATTATCAATTTTCTAGTTAAGTATTTAGTTTTATTTGTATTTTAGACAGATTAATTAATAAGAAATTTTTTAAATAAAATATGTTTATATGAAGAAATTTATAATTTAAAATATTTTAAATTATAAAGGATAATATTTTGGAAAAATGGATTGCTGTTGACTGGGGGACAAGTACTTTTCGTGCATATCTAGTCCAAGATAATAAAGTTTCTGACACTATAGAAACTAAGGATGGAATGAAATTTGTTAAAAGCCATCTTTTTGAACAGACTTTACTAAGTTTAATTGATCGATGGTTGGATGATGATAAAATCACAGAAATTTTATCTAGTGGTATGGTAGGGTCCAAACAAGGTTGGGAAGAAGCTCCATATCAACAAACCCCATGTAATCTCAAAAAATTAAACTACATAACACCAACATTAAAAGATAATAGAATCTCACTTAAGATTTTTTCAGGTGTATCTCAAATCTATCAACCAGATGTTATGCGTGGTGAAGAGACTCAAATTGCTGGATTTTTGAATGAAACTCCAAATTTCCATGGCTCTATTTGTTTACCAGGAACACATAGTAAATGGGTTGAAATAAGAAATAATAATATTATAAAATTTAAAACTTTTATGACTGGTGAATTATTTGAAATAATTTCTAAAAATTCTGTATTAATACATAGTGTTGAAGCAGGAAAAATTGATAAGATGGAGCTGCTCAAGTCGGTTGATAAAATTTTTCAAAATCCAGAATTATTTAGTAATGCATTATTTCAGCTTAGAGCGGATGATCTAATTAACTCCAAAGGTCCTACAATTTATAAATCTAGATTATCTGGATATTTGTTAGCTATTGAATTGCTAGGCAGTATGGAGTTTTGGAAAAACAATGACATAGTTTTGATAGGTAATCCAGATTTGACAGAAATTTATAAATACGTATTAAATAAAAAGGTCAAGTCTATCAAAAAATTCTTATCAAGTGATATGGTATTAAAGGGGCTGAAAAATTTTAAAAAAAATTTCAATAAGTTTATAAAATGAAAATAAATAATATATTTGAATCTAGAAGACCACTTATAGCGATATTAAGAGGTATAACCCCCTTAGAGGCAGAAAGTGTTTCAGATGTCCTTATTGAGGCAGGTATTAGTATAATAGAGGTGCCTCTTAATTCACCACAACCTTTTGAAACAATAGAAAGAATGGTAAAGTTCCACAACGAAAATGGTATTTTTGGAGCTGGAACAGTTTTAAGAGAGAATGATGTTTATAGAGTTCAAGAAGTTGGAGGAAAAATAATAGTTTCTCCAAATTTGAATACCCTTGTCATTAAAAAAACAAAAGAATTAAATCTGTATAGTATGCCAGGAGTTTTTACTACAACTGAATGTTTTGATGCTTTGGATAGTGGTGCTGACGCACTTAAATTTTTCCCTGTCTCGTTATTAAAGGAAAAGAATTTTCAAGCTATACATGCGGTTTTACCAGAAAATACTATTTCAATTGCTGTAGGCAGCATTGATGAAAATGCATTTCCAAGTTGGTTACAAGTAAATATTAATGGTTTTGGCTTAGGATCAAGCCTCTATAAACCTGGAATGCTGATTGAAGAAGTAAAGTCGAAGGCAGAGAAAATAGTGAAAGCTTATGATAATGCAAAAAACAAATTTTAGTTCAACTTTTTATAATTTTTTGCCTCTTCAAAACCACTAGTTGATGATCCTTTAGTGTATGAATGTGCACCCATACCAGCTAACTTTCCATCCTTCACTATCAAGTATTGATCTCTAATTGGAGTTTTGTCAAAAAAACANTCTAATATTTCTCTTACTCCATCTGCATANCTAGCCTGTGCNGATAAAGAAGTGCCTGACGTNTGAGGGGTCATTCCNTGGTTAGGCATTGNNCTCCAGACATGATCATTGGGTGCAGGTTGAGGAAACCANACGTCACCAGCATAACCACTTAGATGTCCACTCTNTAATGCCTCTACAATAGCTTCTCGATTGCAAATTTTNCCTCGTGCAGTGTTTATTATATAAGCCCCTTTTTTCATTTTTGATATTAACTCTTTATCAAAAAGATTTTCTGTTTCTGGATGTAAAGGACAATTAATAGTTACTACGTCACATACTCCTACAAGACTTTCAATTGTTTCATGAAATTTTAAATTTAATTCTTTCTCTACATCAGAGGGAAGTCTATGCCTATCAAAATAATGAAGATGAACATCAAATGCTTTTAATTTTCTAAGTGCGTCTAATCCAATTCTTCCTGCAGCAACTGTACCTATATTCAANCCTTCTANGTCATAACTTCTTTTAACAGCATCTGCAATATTCCAACCTCCTTGATTAACAATATTATGTTGATTATGATAATCTCGAACCATTGATAAAATCATCATTACGATATGTTCTGCAACAGAACGTGAATTACAGAAAGTAACCTCAACAACATCAACATTATTCTCTATTGCAGCTTGTAAATCCACATGGTCAGATCCAATGCCAGCTGTAATAGCCATTTTTAAATTTTTTGCTTTTTCAATTCTCTCTTTTGTTAAATAGTATGGAAAAAAAGGCTGAGAAATTACAATATCAGCATCAACAATATGTTTGTCTGCCTCACATCCATCTCCATCTTTACTATTGGTAACAATAAATTCATGACCATTATTTTCTAAAAATTTTCTTAATCCTAATTCACCTGATATACAACCTAATAATTGACCAGGTATAAAATCCCTTCCTTTAGGAGATGGNAATGACATTCCATCTGGATATTCTTCTAATTTTGGTAGTTCCTTTAAAGGATAACTCTTGGGCATTCCATCTTTTGGATCGTCATATAGTATGCATAAAACTTTCATATTTTGCTCGTAAGTTATTAATTAAAATAATCTAATCAGTTTGCATCTCGCTAATCAAGTAAATTATCAAAGTCTAGTTAGGATAATTATTTTTTATTATATATCTGTTAAGAAGAATTCCAAGAAAAATCAAAATCATTGACCCACTCATCACAGGTGAGAATAAATACTCAAAANTAGCACCACCTGAAATCATGATAATTGGATTACCACCAGCTGGAGGATGGGTAATGTTTAAGAATATCATNATAGAAATCCCCAAACCAACAGCCAAGGGTATTATTATATAAANAGGAAAAGAAATGAATTTTAAAAATAAAATACCAATTAACGAGGTTATCAAATGTCCAAAAAATATATTTTTAGGCTTTGAAAATGGGCTTTCGGGATAACCATAAAGTAAAACCATTGTTGCCCCAAATGAAGCTAATAGAAANATACCAAAATTTAGTTTATAAGTAAGAAAAGACAAAATGCCAATAGTNAAGGCTGAGAAAATAAAAGATACTAATAATTGTTTTAGATTAAAGTTAAACATTTTTTATCATAATTTCATCCTTTTTTANANATTATAACATGCTCATTATGTTTAATTATAATTATAATTTAATTTTTTCATAATATACAGTTCAGGAATTTTCATATTTATAAATTCAATATATTTATCTAAAAATATATTGAAGATTTTTAGTAATAAAATAAACTTTTATGATGAGTAAAGTGACTGAAATTGAGAGAATTTTTNATNGAAAAGCATCAATACCTCAATTTGATCATTCTACTGCTTNCAAAGCTAAAGATTTACAAAAACAACTTACAAAGCCTGTTGGTAGTCTTGGAAAATTAGAAGAAATAGCTATTTGGATGGCTGGGTGGCAAAAAACTTTTAAGCCAACTATAAAAAATCCACATTGTATAATCTTCGCAGGTAATCACGGAATATCGAATAGGGGTGTTTCTGCATATCCTTCAGAAGTAACTTTTCAAATGGTGGAAAACTTTAAAAATGGTGGAGCTGCGATAAATCAACTTTGCAAATTAGCAAATATTAAATTATCAGTAATTCCAATAGATTTAGACAAACCTACAATGGACTTTTCTAAGGGCAAAGCTATGAGCAAGGAAGAAGTTTTTTCCTTCATGCAATTAGGTTTTGACTCAATACCTTCCAACTGTGATTTACTTGTTTTAGGAGAAATGGGAATTTCAAATACTACATCTGCAACTTCAATTTCTTGCGCCCTATTTAATGAACCTGTCGATATAATGACAGGTTTAGGAACAGGTATAAATAAAGTCCAATTATCAAACAAAATAAAAATAATNAATCAAGCTCTTCAGTTGCATGGAAAAAAATTTAAAGACCCAGTTAGTATATTGTCATGTTATGGAGGTAAAGAAATTGCAGCTATTGCTGGATCTGTAATTTCCGCAAGAATGAAATCTATACCAGTACTTTTGGATGGTTTTATAACTACAGCTGCTGCATCTACTTTAATAAGTTTTGAAAAAAATATTTTAGATCACTGTTTAGTTTCTCATTTATCTGCAGAACCAGGTCATGCTAGAGTATTAAATTATCTTAAAAAAGAACCAATTTTAGATTTGAATTTAAGGCTTGGAGAGGGGAGTGGNGCAGCGATAGCATCACTTATATTAAAAGCAGCTTTAGCGACGCATAATGGAATGTCTACTTTTGACAATGCTAAAGTTTCTAAAAAAATAATTTCATGAAAACTTTATTGAAAAATAGAGTTCTATTAGATTTTTTTGCTAGTCTAATGTTTTTTACAAGAATACCGGTTAATTGGAAATTCTTTTCAAACAAACCACCAAATCTTACAAGTGCAGCATGGANTTTTCCTTTAATAGGTTTTCTTATAGGTATTATATCAGGTTTTATTGGGGACTTATGTATTAATATCAATTTATCAATATTTTTATCTTGTACCATAGCAATTGCATTTAGTGTTATTATTACTGGAGCTTTCCACGAAGATGGTTTGGCTGATATGGCTGATGGTTTTGGGGCAGGAGGNTCACCAGAAAAAATTAATAAAATAATACATGATAGCCGTCTTGGAACTTATGGAACAACAGCATTAACTCTGGGATTATTAATACGACTAGGTCTTACAATAAATATGGTAGAATTAGGATATTCATTAATATTGATTTTATCTTCTAGTTTTGCTTTAGGAAAATTATCNATAATTTACACAAGAAATTTTTTTACTGTGTCAACTTTTTCAAAAACAGGAAGTATTATTGAGATTGTTTCTATTAAAATGTTAGTAATAGCTTCTTTTATATGGCTAATACCAGTAGTTTATTTTTTTCCTTTTTGGGGTATTTTATTAGCAGTTTTTCTGATTTCAGGAGTAATTCTTTTTATAGGTAAAATGTCTCAAAAAAAAATAGGTGGTATTACTGGAGATGTACTCGGAGCAATTGCTTTTACAACTGAATTAGTTTTTTTGCTTGGGATAATAATTTATTTAAGGCANTTANATTGATGAANACTTGTAGATTATANCTTATACGTCACGCTCCNGTTAAAAAAAAAGANGGNTATGTNCCAGAAAANAANCCNAAAGCNATNATAAATTCTGATCATTTAAAAAAACTTGCCACATATATTCCAGATAATAGTTTATGTTATGTTAGTCCTTTAAAGAGAGCTGTTCAAACTGCTCAAGAATTGTCTAAATATAGAAATTTTAAGGAAATAGTAATTGAAAAAAAATTAAGAGAGCAAAACTTTGGAGAATGGCAAGGAAAAAAAATATCATTAGTTTGGGAAGAAATAAAAAAATTAAAAACTCAACATAACTTTTCATTTCTTTGTCCTGAAAATTGCCCTCCAAAAGGTGAAAGTTTTCTAGATCAATGTGAACGCGTTTCTAAATTTGTAGATAATCTTAATTTTCATGATCATACGTCATTAATTTTCATTTCTCACTCTGGAACAATTAGAGCTTTTTTATCTCGAATGTTAGACTTAGATCCTAACAAAGCAATAGGAATAGAGATTTCTCATTTAAGCATTACCTTACTAGAGGTTCTTAAAAAAGAAAATATAAGAAATAAAGGTGGTAAATATAGGTTATTAAGTGTTAACAACCGATACATATAATATATAATAACTTTTAAATATGTTAAAAAAATTAAAATGAAAAATTGGCAAAATAGACTTTATCAAACATTAAAAAGTGATGGAATTAATCTATTTAGCTATGTACCTGACGCTGGACATAAAATATTAATAGATAATGCAATAAAAGATAATTCAGTCATCGCAATCCCTTTAACATCAGAAGAAGAGGGTATAGGTATTGCAGCTGGATCTCATCTAGGAGGATCTAAAGCTGTATTGTTAATGCAGAGTAGTGGTGTTGGAAATTGTATTAATCAATTATCATTAATTAAACACGGACAATTCCCTTTTTTTACTATTATAACAATGAGAGGTGAATTTGGTGAGGGAAATCCGTGGCAATTCGCCATGGGTGAAGCAGTAATACCAACATTAAATTCAATGGGGGTAAGTTGTATCAAAATTGAAAAAGAAGAAGATGTTGAAAGTTCAATAAAAGCAGCTTTGACAATGGTATTTAAGTCAGAAAGATCTGTGGCAGTTTTGCTTTCACAAAAATTAATTGGAGCTAAAGTCTTTTAGTTGAAATATTAGAAATGGATTTATTAGATAGAAAAAAAGCAATTCCAACTTTGATTGGCGATTATAATAGATTTCTTATTATTTCAGGTTTAGCAGGGACAGCAAAAGATATTGGTTTTTTAACTAAAGAAAGTCCTAATACTTTTCTATTTGGTGGTGCTATGGGAGGTGCTTTACCAACCTCTCTTGGTTTAGCCCTGTCTAGGCCCAATGATAAAGTTCTTTGTGTTTCAGGTGATGGAGATATTCTAATGTCGATGGGTTGTTTAGCAACAATAGCAACTATTAAACCCAAAAACCTTATTATTATTTGTGTTGATAATTCAACATATTTGGAAACAGGTGGACAAACATCTCACACAGGTTTGGGCGTCAATTTAGATATGATTGCAAATGGATGTGGATTTCCTATTACTAAAACCATAATAACTGAGGATGAATTATTGGAAGGTAAATATATCATTGATAACAAATCTTGTGGACCTGTTTTTTTACTATTAAAGGTTAATAATTCAAATCCTCCTAAATATTCTAGAAATTGGAATGCTTCTGAAGAAAAAAATAAATTTAAAAAAAATTTAATTAATTAATTTTTTATCTTTGCTTAAATTACTAAATATGTTAACTAAATA
>NYVP01000144.1 GCA_002684575.1 Verrucomicrobiales bacterium | reverse complement strand
AATTTTTTCTGCATTTTTTCTACGATTGGTATCAACGTCACAGACAGCAACAGCCTGAATTCCTTGGCCTATGAAATTATTTAATAGTCCATTATTCTGTTTACCCATTCCAATGAACCCCATGACAACTCGATCATTGGGCTTGACTTTTGCCCCCCATACAGAAGAAGGGAGCGCTCGCAACAGCTGTTGATTTAAGAAAGTTTCGACGTTCGATTCATATGTAGGAATTGATTCTATATTTTATTAAATGACAATTATTTTAAATAAATACATACATTTATTTAAAAAAGCCCTCAAATTTAGATTTTTTTATGGTGTGATTTATAAAGGGTTTTAGTGATTGCTGTAATCGGGAGGTGTTTTAAATTGTATTGTGCAAAAAAGTGAATCAAAAGAATTGCCATCAATTGAAATAGGAACTGGAGATCGTTCTGTTATGATAGATGGTGAGATACCGGCCTTCATAATTGGGCCATGTGTTATTGAGGATGAAAATTTTATATGGAAGATTGCAAAAAAGTTAGTTGAGTTGTCTGATAAACTTCACTTTCCTCTAATCTTCAAAGCTTCTTATGACAAAGCCAATAGAACATCAATTGATTCCTTTAGGGGGCCAGGCGTAAAAGATGGGTGTAAGATTTTGCGGCAAATTGGAAATGAATTAGGTGTGCCAGTTACAACAGATGTTCACACGGTTGAAGAAATTAAAATCGCTTCAAAATTCATTGATTTTATTCAGATACCAGCGTTTCTATGTCGCCAAACAGATTTAATCATTTCAGCTGGTCATAGTGGAAGGCCAGTAAATGTTAAAAAAGGGCAATTTTTATCACCAACTGATATAGTTCCTATTGCTCGTAAACTTGAATCAACGGGTTGCAAAGACTATCTATTTACGGAGCGAGGTTCAACATTTGGATACAATAATTTAGTAGCTGATATGCGTTCACTTTTTTGGATTCGCGATCAAGGTTATCGAGTTGTTTTTGATGCAACTCATTCTGTACAACGTCCTGGTGGATTTGGTGATAAATCTTCTGGTGATGGTTATTTGGCTCCGGTGCTTGCTAGAGCTGCTATTGCAACAGGTTGTGATGGAATTTTTATTGAAACTCATCCAGACCCTAAAGATGCAAAATCTGATGGCCCTAACCAGATTCCATTAGATAAAATAGAGTCATTGATTAAAAAATTGATGGCTATTCACACCATTTCCAGAGTCGATAATTAATGTTCATATAGTGCTAGAATTATTTAAAGAGAGACTTAAATCCAATAACAAAGTTGTATGCATCTGTACTTTGATTATTTCATATTCTTATATATCTGCTAATGAAGAGTTGAACGATTCATTAGAAAGCCAAGGACTCAAAGCGTCGAGATTTATGCCATTAAATAAACCGAATCTTAGAGTAAAGATTCCACAATTTAAAAATGGTGAGATTGATTGTGTTATTAAAGCTGATGAGATGACCAGGGTTGATGATGAAAATGTTGAAATCGAAAATATGGAAATAGATTTTTTTGAAAGTGGTGACAAAGAAATGCAAGTCCTATTTCAAAAGGCAAAATATAATTTCTTAAAAAATAAGATCAATAGTAATAACAAAACACAGGTTATTAGACCTCATTATTTTACACTCACTGGAGATTCATTAGAATTTGATGTTGAACAAAAACAAGGCAGAATGGTTGGTAAAGTAAGAATGGTTTTAAAAAATTTACCATTAGTAAACAAGAACAAGAAACAAAGTTTTAATAGTGATACAAATCCTAGTAAAAATACTTTCTTTTTTATTAGGATAATTAATTCATTGTTGGAAGCTATTTAGGAAAATAGATAAATTGAGCCACATAAAAAAATATTTTTTACTATTAACGGTTTTCGCAAGTGTTTTTTTGCTTTGCCAGTTTGATGCGTTCTCTGATGATGAAAAANAGAGAAAAGNTAAGGAAAGTAGTGCTTCCAAAAGTGATGATTTCGCTGAAGCTATGAAGGCTATTGAAAAAGTCAGGAAAGAAGATATTAAAACTGAAATTTTACGTATTGATAAAAAGATTGCCGCAAGCAGATTGCACAAGAATCTTCGAGATTCTGTCAGTGATGCTGTTAAACGCCTGGATGATGATGCAGTAGAAAAGATTAAATCGAAGATTGANGAGGCTGAATCTTTTGCAAAAAAAATATTAGAGGATAATCCTGAAAAAATAGAGGATCTNATTAATCTATCCAAAAAAGATGATGGATTTGAACCAGATGAATTACCNTCACCTCCAGAANTGAATAAAGTTGGAACAAATAGCAATGCTTCGAAAACATCAATTGCTAAGCCATTNCCTGAAAGAGTCAGGCAATCTGAAGAGGGCGAAAATGATACAATTATTGATGCTGATGGAAGATTGATATTTGATGGCAGTAGTAGTCTGGGCCCAGATTATCAGGTTGTCGTTTTTGAAGATAACGTAGTTGTCACACATCCAAGTTTTGTGATGAAAAGCGATAAACTTGAAGCCCGATTTAAAAAAGTTTCTCGAGAAAATCAATTTCAAAAAGGCAATGCCGAAATTAATCCAGATCAGTTAGGGGCTGGTAGGTTGGAGATCGCAGAAGCTACAGGGAGAGAGGTTGTAGTGACAAGAAGAATTTCAGATGACCAAGTTCAAGTTGCTAAAGCTGGTAAGGTTATATTTAAAGCTGCGAATTTAAATGATGCTAATCAAAATGATAAAATCATACTTGAAGTTTTTCCAAGTGTTCAAAAGGGGCAGAGTAAGGTCATCGCTAAATCCCTCGAAACGCGTATTATTTTAGTTGGTGAAGAAATGATAGTTGAAGGTCCAGTAAGAACGCAAATTGTTGGTGTTGGGTTATCGGATGTTGAAAATGAAGGAGGAGAAAATCNGCCTAAATTCCAGGAAAGTTCACAAAGAGAGACCATAATTGATGCAGAGAATGGTGCCGTTTTTAATAAGCCAAGTAATGAAAGTAACAAACGACAGTTAATATTCGAAGGTAATGTATCCGTTTCCGATTCTGATTTTAATTTATTATCAAATAAATTAACCGCTTACGTTCACCCTTTTTCGAAAACTGGCTTAATTGATAAAGCGATCGCAGAAGGTAATGATCAGTATCCTGCACAGATTAAACACCTTTCGGAAGACGGTCAAATGCACTTAGGGAAAGCTGGATCAATAACCTTTTTAGGTTCTTCAGGCGATATAATCTTGGATGAATGGCCGGAGATTCGAAGGGATGAGCACTCGAGTATTGCAAATCGACAGGATGCTCAAATTATACTCAAAAGAGATGGTAGCGTTAGTTCTAGAGGAGTTGACACAAAGATTTTCAGAGAAAAAGANAAAGAGGATCAATANAATACTGGCAATAATTATAAGATTTATCAGCCTTGAACAAAAAAAGAACAGATTCTGAACATGGTGACTATCGACTCCTTTCAGCAAGTGAGGTGTCCAAGGATAGCAACTGTAAGACTATACAAGATCTTCTAGAAGAGGAGCACAGAATTGCCGGAAATAGTGACAAGAATACTTTTAATACACGCNGTCTTAGGAAAACAAAAAGAGACTCTGATTTATTACTTTCTACAGAAGGATTAGTCAAAATCTATGAAGAGCGAAGAGTTGTTGATGGTATTGATGTTGAAGTTAAAGAAAAAGAAATTGTTGGATTGCTTGGGCCCAATGGTGCGGGGAAAACAACTTCTTTCTATATGATAGTTGGTTTGGTTCGTCCCGATGCTGGCGAAGTCCTATTCGGACCAAGAAACGTTACGTTAATGCCAATGCACTTAAGGGCGCGATTAGGTATCGGTTATTTGCCTCAAGAAGAGTCGATTTTTAGAAAACTTACCGTATATGAAAATATTATGGCAGTACTTGAAACCATGAATTTCGGAAGATCTGAAATGAGTGATAGGTGTCACGCATTGATGAAGCGTTTTGGTATTGATAAATTAGCAAATAATAGAGCAATTACTCTATCTGGAGGAGAAAAACGGCGCCTTACAATAGCTCGATCTTTGGTCTCAAATCCCAAGTTATTAATGTTAGATGAGCCATTTTCAGGGGTTGATCCAATTGCTGTGGGTGAAATTCAAGAAATTGTTAGTCAGTTAAAAGAGGAGGGGTTATCAATTTTAATTACGGATCATAATGTTCGTGAGACTTTAGGAATTGTTGATAGAGCGTATATGATTTATGAGGGAAAAGTTCTTACTCAAGGGACAAGAGATGAACTCGTAAATAATCCAGAGGCTCGTAAATTTTACCTAGGAGATCACTTTCGAATGTAGTGAAAATATTCTTCGAGTAAAATTTTAGATAACCGATATGGCTTCCAAAAAAAGATCAGGCAAACAAAAGAATAATTTATCAGTAGGTGAGTTTTACAATAATAATTGTGATGAGTTAGGATTATCTTTGCAAGGTTCAGATATTGGTTTTAATCGTTTAATTAAAGAACCGACTATAAATAGACCAGGTCTAGTTCTTGCAGGTTTTTTTACCTACTTTGCATTTAGACGGATCCAAGTAATAGGTAATTCCGAGAATTCTTATTTAAAAAACCTACCTAAAGATCAGAGGATTAAGCANTTTACTAACTTATGTAGTAGGAAAATNCCCTGTATAGTNATTTCTAGAGGTCATGAACTTCCAGCTGATCTATTACAAATTGCTGAAAAGCATGAAATATCTGTTTTNAAAACTGATATGATTTCAATGAAGTTTATTAATGCAGCTACTATTCGCCTTGAGTGGGAATTTGCACCTGTCACTAGTGAACATGGTTGTATGGTNGATGTGCAAGGAATTGGAGTTATGGTTAGGGGTGATAGTGGTTCAGGAAAAAGTGAATGTGTTTTAGGTTTAATAGAAAGAGGAGCCAGTCTTGTTGCTGATGATATTATAAAATATCGCGCAATTGAGGGTAGAGAATTAATAGGGACATCTCCAGTGACCGGTAGGTTTCATATGGAGGTTAGAGGAATAGGTATCATAAATGTACCAGCCATTTTTGGAGTTGCTTCAATGAGAGTTGAGAAGCGCTTGGATTTAGTAGTAAGTCTAAAAGCCTCTGATAAAATCGTTAACATCGAAAGAGTGGGTATTCGTAAGAAAAAATATGANATTTTAGGGATCAAAGTTCCTCATGTAGAGCTTCCCGTTGCTGCAGGCCGAGATATGGCTAGTTTGGTTGAAGTCGCTGCACTTGATCAAAAACTTAAGAGTTTTGGTCACGACAGCGCTATTGAATTTGAGGCAAAATTATTGAAAACTATTTCAGAAAAAGGAATAAACTAGCATAGAGTATTTATCTTGTTATANTTCTNATGGTCATGGATGGTGATGTACAGAAATGCAGTAAAAGGTTTATTATAGGAAATAAACTTGGTTTGCATGCAAGACCTGCGGCGATGTTTGTTAAATTAGCAAATACCTTTACATCCGAAATATGGGTTAANTTGGNTGATGATGAAGTCAATGGTAAGAGTATTATGGGNTTGATGATGCTTGCAGCGCCAGCAGGAAGTGAATTGGAGGTTTCTGCAGAAGGTCAAGATTGCAATAAAGCCGTTGATGCTCTAGGTGAGTTGATCGAAGGGGGATTTGAGGAATAATCAGAATTCATAGTTTTTGTGCTGAAAGACAGCCTTAAACAAATTTGAATCTAATGGAAAAAGAAATCATATATAATNGCTCAAATTCCGAGAGAAGATTCCAGGGGGTGGGTGTTTCTCAGGGAATAGCTNTAGCANATGCCTATGTTCGAGGAGACGTTTTTATCGAACCAGATAAATACTCAATAGATTCATCTCAAAAGAATGAGGAGATCCAAAGGCTTAAGAATGCATTAGATGAGACTAAAAAGCAAATTCACAATCTAAAAGAACAAGTTCGGNNAGCCTCAGGGGCAAATAAAGAAGANGCTATATTTGATGCTCACCTTTTAGTTTTAGAAGATCATGAGGTGTTAGATAAGGTTAAGAATATTATTCTTAATGATGGGCTTAACGTGGAGTACGCTTTTTACGATATAATGGGTCGATATATTCGGGAGCTCAAAAAAATTAACGATCGGTACCTCAGAGAGAGAGTGGTGGACATTGAGGATGTTATGAAAAGAGTACTGGTCAATCTTTCGAGTGTAGAAAAGGCGGAACAAAGCGCAACTCATGATCATATTCTCGTTATCAAAGAGTTAACCCCGTCAGATACTGCTCAAATTGATCATTCATTGGTTAAAGGTTTTGCGACCGAGGTCGGCAGTTATACTTCTCATGCTGCGATTATAGCAAGATCGCTTGGGTTGCCCGCCGTTGTTGGTATCCGTGGTTTGAGTCATCAATTACACACAGGTAACACAATTTTAATTGATGGTTATGAAGGGCTAGTAATTTTAGATCCTAGTGCTGAAACTCTTTCAAACTATAAGCATTTAAAAAAGGAAAAAAATAAGGTAGTACAAAAACTTCAAGAAGCGCGATTTGAAGATCCAGTAACGAAAGACGGACGGCCAATCACACTTTCTGCGAATATAGAATTTGCTTATGAAGCTCTGCATGCAAAAGAAAACGGTGCGCAGGGCGTAGGTTTATTCAGGACAGAATTCTTTTATCTTAATAGTAAAGGTTTGCCAGATGAAGATACTCAAGAGCAAATTTATTCCAAAGTTTCAGATAATTTAGCTCCAGACACTTTAATAATAAGAACGGTTGATATTGGTGGAGATAAAATACCCTCCGAAGATAATGAAATAGAGCTGAACCCATTCCTTGGTTGGCGAGGTATTAGAATTAGTTTGGATAGACCGGAAATGTTTAAAACCCAACTTCGGGCGATTTTGAGATCCGCTTATTCGTCCAGTATAGGTATAATGTTTCCGATGATTTCAACCATTCAAGAATTGAGGTTTGCAAAACAGTTACTTGAGGAAGTTGAATGTGATTTAGATAATGAAGGTATTCCTTATGGAAAACCAAGGGAGGTTGGCGCTATGATTGAGGTACCTAGCGCCGCACTTTTATCCAGTCAGCTGGCTAAGGAAGTTGATTTCTTCAGTGTCGGTACCA
>NYVP01000143.1 GCA_002684575.1 Verrucomicrobiales bacterium | reverse complement strand
TTCACAATGAATTAGCTGATTCCAGTATCTTTTGGGCAATAGTTTACCCTCATAAACTGTTATGCCAGTCGGAGCTCCAGCCCCGGTCTGTAAGACGTTTGGAACAACTCCAGGATCATTTAAATGCCAATGCTTTAGTGATACATCCCGATGCATACCTACCCTTTCCTTTCGCCAGCCTTCACCGGTCAATTCATCCAAATAACCATAGTTACCCCCTTCTAAAATAAAATTAATGCGGGTCGCTCTATTTCCATCGTCGTCATTGTCTGACTGCCACAGAGAGCCGAATGAATCTACGGTCACTTCATAATTATTTCTAAAATTATGACCAAGAATTTCAATACCACCACCGTCTAAATCAGATCTAAAAACCATTCCTCCCCAGAAAGGTTTACCTTTATCTTCAACATTTCTTCCGTGCAAATCCTTTAAAATATCACCACTTTTGTTTTTGAGATTTTTTCCAGTATTACCAAAATTCCAATACATTTTCCCATCAGGACCAAACACTAGTGAATGATAGGAGTGGTCATGGCACTCGGCCCCATCTCCGGTAAATAATAATTCTTTTCGATCGGCTCGGTCGTCACCATCATCATCGAAAAACACCCAGACGTTGGGTGTTACAGAAACAATCACTCTGTCACTTAAAACACACAGTCCCATAGCTGCATTGACATCATTTCCCTCATAAAAAGTCTTAACTTCGTCCATCTTACCATCACCGTCTTTATCTTCCATAATCAGGATTCTATCACCCTCTTTTCTCTTCCCTTTATTGGGACCATAGTTAATAACTTCACAGGCCCATACCCTACCCTTGTGATCTACATCTATATTACTAAGACTAAGTATTTCTGGTTCTGAAGCACTGAGCGTTAACTCAAGGCCATCATCCATCACAAACTGCGATTCAGCCCTTATTTCTTTCAAAAAGACAAATAAAATTAAAACTAAAGGGAGGCATTTCATGTTTCTCAAAAGGTTAAAGGTTTAAATGATTTTTATCATAACGCACCCAAAGGCTCAATAGCTATTGAAGCTCTTCAGTAGTCTGATAAGTTAGTAATTAATATTCCCCCAAAATAATGGCTCCATTAAGACATAAAATAGCTGTCATATTCTGCGCTTTTATTTCACTGATTAGAGCTGAATCATCCCCTGACGCTGTCGTTGTCTTCAATGAAGTTCATTACAACCCAGTTGGTAATGAGGAAACTGGAGAATGGATTGAACTCTTTAATCAAATGGGCATTATGACTGATGTCTCTGGCTGGAGAATCGATGGTATTGGATTCACGATACCTGAGGGCACCTTCATAAACCCTGGTGAATATTTGGTGATTGCTAAAGAACCAGGCCCTAATCAACTGGGTCCATTTACAGGAAACATTAATAACGCAGGTGAAGTACTCAGACTATTGAACCAAGGCAATCGTTTAATGGATGAATTAGACTTTAATGATGGAGGAAGATGGCCAGAAGAGGCAGACGGCTCAGGAGTAACACTATCTAAAATTAATCCCTACGATTCCAACACGCCTCCTGAAAACTGGACCTTTTCCAATCAAATAGGAGGCACTCCAGGATCAGTTAATTTTCCCAAGGACGAATCTGAAATACCATCAAAAAATATCTCTTTAATTCAACTTGAAGACGAATGGCTATATAATGAAAGCGGTGAAGACCTAGGCCCAGAATGGTCAACCTCATCTCATTCCAATCAAGAAGGATGGTTAACTGGAAAAGGCGGAATTGGTTTCGAAAGCGGAGTCACCATTCCTATTTCGACTCGATTAAATTTTCCTGGTCGGAATGACCCTTATGTTGTGACCTATTATTTTGAAAAAGAATTTAACCTAAAACAAAATGAATTAGACAATCTTAAATCACTAATTATCAGACACGCAATTGATGATGGAGCTTTAGTTCACATTAATGGAAAAGAAGTATTGAGGGTAAACATGCCGGACGGAAATATTTCTTCCTCCTCACTTGCCTCTGAAAATATAGAAGTTGATGAATTGTCAGAAAACATATTTCTTGATTCATCGAGTCTTATAAAAGGTCAAAACCGGATCTCGGTCGAGGTTCATCAAAGCAGAATCGGTAATAGTGACATTGTATTTGGAATCGAACTTGATGCCGAAATCATAGAACCCATAAATTCGACATCCGAGAAAATATTTATAAATGAGCTGCCATCAGCTAACGAAGAAAAATTCTGGATTGAACTTATAAACGGAGGAACGACATCAGCTAATCTAGAAGGCATAGTCATATCAGTTGGGGCAGATCCCAACAGGGAATATCTATTACCTGAACAATCACTAAATACTGAAGAGATTGTTGTCATTGATGAAGACACTCTGGGATTCAGACCAAAGAATGGTGAAAAAATATTTTTATACAATAAGTCCATAAGTTCAGTTCTTGACTCTCGCGAACAAACTAATCGACTACGAGGAAGGGCCAGCGAAAAAGATGGTGAATGGCTTTTTCCTCAAGGGCCTACTCCACTATCAAAAAACCAATTCAGTTTTAATGACCAAGTAGTAATTAGTGAAATTTGCTACAACCCTCCTGGATTAGCGGCCATAAAAGAAATTCCACCAACATTCGAAACCGTTAATATTGTTCCTTTTAATTCAGTGTGGAGATTCGACCGCTCTGGAAACGGTCAACCTCAAGGCTGGCATCAGTTAAATCATTCTTTGGGTAACGCATGGGAGCAAGGCATTGGCCCAATAGGGAGAGAAACAGGAAACCTTCCTGTACCATTAGGAACCGCCTGGTCTAGAGATGAATATTCATCAGGAACCACGACTTATTATTTCGAAACTAATTTCAACGTAGGCATTGATCTTATAAGACAGACAGATGAATTAATTTTAAACCATCTAATCGATGACGGTGCGATTTTTTATCTTAACGGAACGGTTGTAGGTCGCTTTAATATGCCGGAAGGGACAGTAAATCCAAATCAATTCGCAAGCCCAACCGTTAGCAATGCAACAATCAAGACAATATCAATACCATTTGAATTACTACAAGCAGGTCAAAATCTTTTATCAGTAGAGACTCATCAAGGATCTGCTTCAAGTAGCGATATGGTGTTTGGCGCGTCCCTTGAAACAAGAATCAGGACCAGCGAGGGAAGCATAGGGACTCCTTATAGAAACTCGAGGAATCAGTGGATAGAAATTGCAAATCGTTCAACTCAGAAAGTTAACCTTGAAGGATGGGACTTTAATGATGGAATTGAGTTCAAATTCCAGCCCGGAACGTTTCTCGACCCTGGCGAACATGCATGCATTGTAAATGATAAAGAACTATTCGGGAACGCATATCCTAATGCGAGAATAATTGGTGAGTTTGATGGATCACTATCAAGATCAGGCGAAAGAATTATTCTTAGAGATCAAGACAACAACCCGGTAGATATGGTAAGCTATTTTGACAGCGGGAGATGGCCATCAGATGCCGATGGAGGTGGAGCATCACTCGAACTACTAGATCTATATGCCGACAACCAATCAGGTGAAGCTTGGAGCAAAAGTGAGGAAGCCACTAAAACCTCATGGAAAACCTACAGCTACAGAGGCACCGCATCTTCTAGCAGAGGTCCAGATTCACAATGGAGAGAGTTTAATATTGGTCTTTTAGATGCCGGTGAAATACTCATTGATGACATTAAAGTCATTGAAGACCCTGACGGACGAGCCCGGCAAATCCTCAGAAACACTAACTTCTCTCAAGGCACTGATCATTGGAGACTGAGAGGCACCCACCGAAAAAGTGAGATTATTAATGATCCAGATAATCCTAACAATAAGGTACTCAGGATACGAGCATCATCCGCAACCGGACACATGCATAACCAAATAGAAACAACTTTATTGAGTCAGGTAAGGAATGGGACTGAATACGAAATATCTTTTAGAGCAAGGTGGGTCTCAGGAACTAACCTGATACACTCTAGGCTATATTTTAATAGACTACCCAAAACAACATCTATTGATAGACCAGCAAACATTGGAACACCCTCAAAACCAAACTCAAAACGCCTAGAAAATATTGGACCAACCTATGAAGGACTTATTCATTCACCTGCGGTGCCTTCAGAAAATGAAATAGTTAATGTCAGCGTGGAAGCGAATGACCCAGACGGTATCGGCTCGATGCGACTTTACTATTCAGTTAACGGAAGATCTTTTAAGAGTATTACCATGGGAAGGCGTGGAACCAAATATGAGGCAGTAATTCCCGCACAATCCCGAAAGTCAGTCGTCCAGTTCTACGTTCAGGGTAAAGACAGCACGGGTAACTCCTCATACTTTCCGAAAGGCGGCCCCAACTCAAGAGCACTTTACAAGGTTGATGATGGTCTAGCTGCAACAAATGGTTGGCATAATTTTAGGATTGTCATCACTAATGAAGAACGTGATTTCATTCATCAAGAAACAGAAGTGATGAGCAACGGAAGGGTAGGCGTTACCGTCATTGATAGAGAGGAAGAAATATACTATGACGTCCAAATGAGACTTAAAGGTAGTGAGAGGGCAAGGAGTCAAGATCCTCGAGTAGGCTATAATTTCAACTTTGGGAGAGATCAGCTCTACAGGGGAATACATAAATCATTGGCTATCGATAGGTCTGAAGGAGTAGGTTCGGGACAGATTGAATTATTGTTTGATATTATGATTGCCAACAGTGGAGGCGTTGTGAGTCGCTATTATGATTTTATTAAGGTCATGGCTCCACTAGACAAGCACACGAGGGGAGCAACTCTACAAATGGCAAGGTATGATGAAGTCTTTCTACAATCTCAGTTCGGGGACGATGGTGATGGTAATCTCTTCGAATATGAGCTGATATATTATCCTACAACAACTAATGCGTCTGAATTAAAAAGACCTCAACCTGATGGAGTAACCGGAACTTCTGTTCAGAACCTTGGTGATGATCCCGAAAAATATCGCTGGTTTTATCTGAAAAAAAATAATCGTGAGGCCAATAACTTTGAACCAATCATGAATTACGCAAAGTTATTCAGTAAATCAAACTCGGACTTTGAGGCTGAGGTTGAAAACGTTGTACACGTTGACCATTGGTTACGTGGAATGTCATATGCCGTACTATCAGGCGCCGGAGACAATGCGGGAGCAGGGAGTCAACACAATGGAATGTATTATGCATTTCCTGACGATAGAGTAATGTTCCTACCACATGACATGGATTTTGCATTTGATGCAAACCGATCCATAACGGCTAATCCAGAGTGCCGTCGGCTAACGCAAAACGAGTCCAGAAAAAGAATCTACTACGGTCACCTCCATGACATTATTAGTACCACATACAACAATAATTACATGTCAAAGTGGGTTAACCACCTAAGAACTTTTGACCCTAGGCAAAACTGGTCCAATCACCTAAATTATATTAACAACCGTTCGAGGAATGTCTTGTCCCAGCTAAGATCAATTCCAGAAGTAAACTTCTCAATTCAATCACCGAACACTCAAACAGTTAACAACACTGCTGAAATAGAGGGTAAAGGATGGATTAATGTAAGAGAAATCAGAATCAAAGAATCGGCTGTTAGTCTCCCGATCAAATGGACAGATTCAAATACCTGGACGACTTCGTTACCACTATCCCCTGGCCGGAATTCATTTATCTTAGAGGCGTTAGACTACTCTGGCGAAGTTGTTGGCAGTGACAATGTCACAATAGTAAGCACTTCAAACTCAGAACAAGCATCGAAAGACAATATCGTAATTTCGGAAATTATGTATAACCCTGCAACCTTAAGTAATCAGGAATTAGAGTTAGATTTCATCGACAAGGATCAGTTTGAATTTATCGAAATCATGAACATTGGACAGAAAAAAACCAATCTCTCAGGGATGCGATTTATTAATGGTATTGATTACGAGTTTCAATCATCGAAAATATTAGACCCTGGAGAGCGCGTTGTAATCGCCAAAGATAGGTCAGCTTTTCTGACACGCTACCCGGACCAGTCAAAACATTTGGCGAGTGGTGAGTTTAATAATGGTACTAGCCTTTCTAATGGTGGAGAAAGTCTTCACTTAGTAGACCTAGCCAATAATAATATTAAAGAATTTTCTTACGATGATAAGTTACCATGGCCTGAAAAAGCTGACGGTGAAGGATTCAGTCTCGTATTAATCCAACCACAAAATAATCCAGATCACTCCAACTTTAATAACTGGATCAAGAGCTCTAGCATTGAAGGAAGCCCAGGAAACGAAGACCTTAATGAGTTATTCATCCAAGACAATAAGGATAGTGATAGAGATGGTCTAAATTACTTTGCTGAAAATGCACTGGGAAGTAGTGATCAAATTCCAAACTCACCTTTTACAATCAATTTCGATTCTGATCGACACCTAATTATTCGATATTCAAAGCAAGCTGACCTCACTGGTAGGTCTATTAGGCTTGAAATGTCTTCTGACCTAGTGGTCTGGCAAAATTCTAATGAAATTTTTATCACTCAATCAGAATCTCTCAACGACGAAGGGCTCGTTGATATTGTGATGCGCTCATCAACTCCTCTCAGCGGTTCACAATATCTAAGGCTAAAAATAGAAAAAGTTGCTAATCCTTAGGCTAATTTATCAAGCGACCACCCATCTCGATAAGGGCGTCTAACCCAAGCATTAGCCTCATCATGGTTAGTAACCCGCATCAATTCACCATCCCAATTAAGTTTCTTTCCAGGAAATTTCTTGGCAACATTACCAAGTAGAGTGATCTCGGTCAGATGCCCTCCATAACCAAAGTGAGCTCCAGCACCGTCATACTTGCCGGCTTTACACGCTCTAATCCAGTCCTGCTCATGCCCGTCTTTGACTCGTGGCAAAATTTTCTTGGGCCTCTTAAATGCCTTCATAGCCGTTTCCGGAATAAGTCTGGGGCTACCACCATAGACATCGTTCATGAGCATACCTCTACTACCTTTGTATATAACTCCACCTTCTTTTGGAAAATTTCTTCCTTCCTCTAGTTCTTTTGGTCTAGGGGGCTCTGAGCCTTCACGCCAGGTAAGTTTAAGTGGAGGGAATCCCTCTCTTTGAGGAAATCGAAATTCAATGATAGCACTTTCGGGGTGGACATCTTTAGTACCACCTTTGACTTGGTGGCATTCAATACTTTCAGGATGACCAAGCTTTAGAGAAGAAACAATAGCATCAATAGTGTGAACTCCCCTATCACCCATCATTCCTGATCCGAAATCCCAAAAACAACGCCATACCTTGGGGTGATAACAGGAATGGTAAGGCCTCATCGGTGCAGGACCTATCCAGTTTTCCCAATCCATACCTTCTGGTATCGGCTGAATCTTAGACGGACGATCACTACAAGGAGAACTCCAAGATGCATGTCCATGAGGAGCATAGGATAAACTACACCAAGCTTCAACTTCCTTCACTTCACCGATTGCGCCATCCCAAATCCATTCACTAATAAGCATTCTGCCCTCTCCTGAATGCCCTTGAATTCCAAGCTGAGTAGAAACGCCTGTCTGTCTAGCAATTCTTGCCAGAGCACGCGACTCATAAGCATCATGAGTCAATGGCTTCTGACAATAAACGTGCTTACCTGCATGCATCGCAGCTGCGGAAATGACGGCATGTGTGTGGTCAGGAGTTGCTACTATGACGGCATCAAAATCCACATTACTCGATAATAACTCACGATAATCATGAAAACGTTTGGCATTGGGGTATCGCTTCATCACATTAGCTGCATACTTGTGATCAACATCACACAGAGCCGTGATCTGCTCAGATTTAGCACACTGGGCAAGATTATGAGATCCCATTCCTCCTATACCAATACCTGCGATATTAAGCTTTTCGCTCGGAGCAGTATGTTTTGAACCACCAAGAACATGCCTGGGAACAATCTGAAAACCCATAGCTCCAGCAGTGAGTGAAAGAAATTTTCTGCGTTTAGTGTATGTACTCATGATTNATTGAATATTGAAATTGGATAAATTGTATCAGTGAAACCTCNACAATCTCAACGAAAAATTAATTTAGGTTTCAGAATTTAGGAAATGAAACAACGGTTTTAGCTTCCTTGCTCCATTAGCACTTATGTGATCATCATCGTAATAAATCCATTTGTTATTATCTTTAAAATAATAATAACCATCTGCATTAATAAGAACTGGCAATGGATCGATTATCTTTAAATTTGGAATCTTTTCACGAATTCTTTCAAACATTTCATTCTGAGCGCTAAAGCGCTTTTTAAGCAACTGATCAGATATCTTTATATCAGAATAACCCCAAGAAAGATTTTTCCAATTATAATGAAACGGGAAACTACTAGGCGTATGCCAATGATCGGTCCATTGAGGAACTTGGAGAAAAATGCTCACTGAATAACCCAGAGATTNAATTTTGGTAATCGTTCGAATTAAAGATTCTTCTACATTGGTTTTATTTTTTAGGGACTGATTAAACGCCAACCACCACCTACCTGCCAAAACAACATGCTTTATTGTCTTACGTTGTTCTTCAGCAGTAAGATATTTTAATATTTGTTCATTATATAAGATCTGAGATGACTCCGATGTTTGCCAATCAAGGATCGGCAAGGTAGAGGTCTTAACCACAGAAAGCCCCCCAATTGAAAACTCCTTACCGGCTAGATCAAGAGCCCTAGATATTGCCATGGCATGACTGTCACCCCAAAGAAAAAATGATGGCTCATGGCCNTTATGTCCTAACACAATTTTATTTTCAGGAAATTCTTTGGCCGCCAAATCATAATCAAAAAAAGTATCCTCACTTAGCCCCCTGTTGNCGGTATCACTGATTTCCTTGGAGACTCTAGAAGCAAAACCTCCGTTCATTAGTATGAATGAGGAACATCCAACTAAAGAAATGAGACCAACTGTAGAAAGAGAAAAAATTGAGAATCGAGAACAGGCTATTTTCTTTTTTCTAATGGGTTGCTCAATATACTTCCATGAAATTATTGATAACAAAAATGATACGAGAACAATGGTGAGTTTAACCAAATTTGAATCTCTCCCAATAACCATATACTCGTTAAGAGCGAGTAACGGCCAATGCCATAAATAAAGTGAATATGATAAAAGGCCTATGAAGACGAGCGGTCTTATTGAAAGAACCTTAAGAACAACAGGCAGTCGACTTATTTCCCCAAACCCAACACCTGACCAAATAATAAGGGCTGCACCTAAAACAGGAGGCACTGCAGAAAGGCCGGGGAAAGAAGAACTACGATCATAAAAGATAAATGAGAACAAAATGCTTAGGATACCTAAAACACTAAAAATTGTTCTTAAACGATAAGATTTAATCGGTCTCGAAGTCGCAATGATTGAACCCGCACCAAGTTCCCAAGCCCTGGTTGGCAAAAGATAAAAAGATGCAGATTCATAATGAGTGGTGCCCACTATCGAAATTAAAAGACTCAAAAGTGTAACAACACTTATCACCCAAAAAAGTTTGTCAAACTGACGCCATTTAAAAAATAACAGANAAACGATTGGAACAATAATATAAAATTGTTCCTCCAAAGAAAGCGACCAAGTATGTAACAAGGGCATTTCTTCTGCCGAGCCCGAAAAATAGCTATTCGTATTTTTCCAAAAAAAGATATTGGAAGAAAAAAATGACAACCCGATCACAGAACCACCCAAAATCTCAAAATCCTTAGGTAATAAAAAAAGATAACTCAAAACAATGGTTGTGATAGTAACCACGTATAAGGCAGGAAAAATTCTTCTCGCTCGCCTTTCCCAAAATCCTGAAAGTGAAAATTGATTCGATTTAATATCTTTTAAAATAAGACTGGTGATAAGAAACCCGGATATAACAAAAAAAACATCCACCCCAACGAAACCACCACTCAGACCAAGGTCCGCATGAAATAGAATGACTCCGATAACAGCTAGTGCACGAAGACCATCAATATCAGGTCGGTACGGCATAGATTATAATAATGAATGTAATTCAGATTTAGTTTTAGTCTTTAACTTGATCCCAAAAACGGTGAGGGTCTTTGAGTCTTTTCATCTCACTTAGTAAGAGAGCCTCCATCTCAGCAAGTTTCTCAGCGTACTCAGGCAACTCAGCGAGATCCTTTTGTATTTCATCNGGTTTATGACCGTTAAACTTAACAACTGAATCATCATGATGCTCTTGAAGAAATTCATTAGGATTTTTAGCCAGATTAAAAAGTTGTGTCTCCCTTACTTGACCGTCTAAAACATCATACTTTATAAGCTTCCAGTCCCCTCTTCTAACGCACCTCATCCCTGGCTTAGTTCCTCCACAATAGGCACCGTAAAGAGTATTACGAACCACCTGTTTATTCCCCATGAGTACAGGTTCCAAACTTTTCCCCTGGACTGTATCAGGAATTTCAATATCAGCGAGATCACAAATCGTGGGCAAAATATCTAAAAGATAACCATTTCCTTTTGCCCTAGTTCCTGCGGCTATGCCTGGTCCAGAAACAATAAACGGAACTCTCCAGGTATGCTCGTAAAGGTTTTGTTTACCCACCAAACCATGACGACCAACTGCAATACCATGATCTGCGGTAAAAATGATGTACGTATTCTCTAGTTCCCCGGAACTTTTAAGGTGCGCTATGACTCGCCCAATTTGTTCGTCAATATTTTCGATACAGGCGTATTCTCTTCCTAGCTCATTTCTTATAGTTGCCTCGGTTCGAGANGTTAAAACTCCTGGAACGTGGCACTCATCTCTAAGGTTTGGATGACCGTGATGAAAAGGGTGCTCTGGCAACCAAGTTTTTGGAAGTTGAGGTGACTTAGGATTTACTTTTGTGGGTGGCTTCTTAAGATTCACGGCCCCGTATTTTTTTAACAAATCATCTCGTCCTACGCGATCATCATGGGGATGAGACAGGCCNAAGTAGATAAGAAATGGTTTATTTGATTTTGCACCTTTCCTCGAACTNAAAAAATCAATGACTCTTTGACCATGCCACTGACTACCATTTTTTTCAGAAGCGCCGCGGCTCGTTTTGTCCATAACAGTGGTAAATAAATTGTTAGCCAAATCATAGCTGTTTCCTTTTTTACATGTCCTGAAGGTATCGTATCCAGAACGATTAAAAACCGCCGGAATAGTATTGTTGAGAATATTTTTTCCACCAGTAATGCCTTCTTCGATTTTTCGATGTTTCTTACCGCGCGGAGGAAGATGCCAAAGAGTTCTACCGCTCATGATCATTGTCCTTGAGGGTGAGCAAACAGCACCTCTCATAGATCCCATGTGATAGGCTTGATCTAATACTATACCTGAGGCTGCTAATTTATCCAGATGCGGTGTATCACATACGGTATTCCCATAAGAAGATAGTGTCAGTGGGGACTGATCATCAGTGACAATGAGCAGTATATTCGGTTTTTTGGAAGCACCTGATAAAACTGAAAAACCGACAAATATCAAANAAAATAGAAACCGTAGAAAATTTAGGAATGNAAATGACATATAATAGAGATCTTGCAGCAAAGCCTAATTACAATCAAGATATTGAATTTTACCTGTCAATTCCATAANCAAAACATGGATTAACATTAATTATGAACCGCTCACTTATTGTAATAACAATTATTGCCTTAAATGCTTTAGCAGAGGCACGGCCTCCAAATGTTCTTTTAATCGTATCCGAGGACAACGGCCCAGAAATTGGTTGCTATGGCACTCCAATCGAAACCCCCCATTTGGATAAGCTCGCCGCCTCTGGAACACTTTTTGAAAATGCTTACGTTCCTCAGGCTGGATGCTCACAATCTCGGGCCGCTTTTTTAACAGGCCTTTATCCTCACCAGAATGGACAAATTGGCTTAGCAACTTGGAACTACGAAATGTATTCAGAAAAGATTCCTAATCTCGTCAACACTTTAAAAGAAGGTGGATACCGGACGGGGATAATAGGAAAGCTACACATCAAACCGAAGTCAGCATTTAGATTTGATTNTAAAGAAATTCCTAATAGTAACTTTCAACGCAATAAGCCTGAACTTTATCGAAAAAAAGCTGCGAAATTTTTTAAAACAAGCCAAAGGCCTTTTTATCTTCAGGTGAACTATCCTGACGCTCATCGTCCTTTTATTTCNCAAGTTAATGGGATACCCAAAAAACCTTTAATGGCTGATAACGTTAAAGCTTTGCCTTTTATTGGAATTGATCACCCTGAAATTCGTCAACAAACCACTGACTATTATAACTGCATAATGCGCCTCGACCACTACATCGGGGAACTAATCGATGCTTTAAAAGAATCCGATAATTTTAAAAATACAGTCATCATTTACATAGGTGATCACGGAGCCGATGTTCCTCGAGGCAAACGAACATGCTANGAGGGTGGAGTTCGCATTCCTATGATNATTAGTTGGCCTGGAGCAAAAGAAAACCAAAGAAGAAAGGAACTTGTNAGTACACTTGATCTATTTCCTACAATTTGTGAAATCGCTGAACTAAAAAAACCTAATTCATTGGTGGGTAAATCACTAAAAAAAATAATTCACGGTGAAAACCCATCATGGAGAAAAGTCATGGCCACTGAGTATCACGNACACTCTAATCATAATCCATGGCCTCAGAGAGCAATTCGAGATGAACGATTCAAACTCATATTNAATCCTTTATCAGGCCAGATAAATCCCGGTTATGACTTTACAATGAGTAAGAAGTTCTTGTCTGCCTCAGAATCAGAATTAATGAACTCGGCGAGCGAACAAGTTCGCCAAGCCTATAAAATATCCAAAAGACCACCGCTCTATGAATTGTATGATCTTGAGAGTGACCCTTATGAATTTAAAAACTTGGCACNTGATTCAAAATATTCTGAAAAATTGAACAAATTAAAACAACTACTAGTAGATTGGCAAAAAGCTTCAGGCGACCCGTTAATTTCGCCTGAAACTTCTAAAAAACTCTTTGATAAAATAATGAGCGCAGGGACAAAAGAACGAATAAAAATTAATTACAAGTCGCTAATGGGCATCAAACCCTGATAACATTTTAATAACCTTCCATATGAACTTGCGAGCCGTTTCATTTCTTATTTCATCATCCCTCTCAGCAGACCCGTTTAGTCACAGACATTGAGAAACCAGAGACAAATGTAAGACCAAGCAGATCATTGANGTCAGGGCTTGAGCCCTAGATGTTTAATTCAATAATTGGTAAAATAAAATCAAACCTCAAAATTAGAACTCAAGATCGCAACTGCCGAATTTTCGATAAAATTATGGTCTAGTCCCAAAAAAGATCATCAAACCTTATTGCATATACTTTAGCGTCATCACTTAGATCAATTGTTAAGCTGACCGGTCTTGAAACAAACTTGGTTAACTTCAAATCATCTTTCCATTTAATAGATTCTCTAACTTTTAAATTTCCTGAAATAATCCGACTTGATGCGATTAAGTCATTTTTCTCGTCATAGAGTGAAACCTTTAAGGTCCCCGCTCCAGGATCACATGTGATTTTCATATCTTCTCCGGGCAAGCTTATTTTCCTAGTGCTTAAATTGGCACTCTTATCTTGGTGCTTTAACTGATAGCCCGACTGAATATCTTTTAGCTTGGGATCTTCATTCGGAAAAAGTTTCAAATTTTTATAAGATTTAACAAAAGCGGGAACCTGACTCATATAATAATTATTTCTGGGTGGCAATACGAACCTGTTATCTGAAGAACCAATACTTGCAGTATTTTCAGATAGAGAGCTGACCCCATCAAAACTGATATCAAATATTTGAGCATCACCTTCTAGAACAAACCTCACAAAAATCTCCTTACCGACGACCTTATCAATAGACGTATCTTGCCATTTAATATCCTTATCTATCTGGTATGCCCCGGTTAGAGCATGAGTATCACTGAGCCGGTTATCTGCTTCATCTAGCAATTCTACAAATAGTTTTCCATTAGGCGCATGATAACTTATTTTCATTTTTGGAGATGGAAGTACAAGTTTATTAGAAAGAACAAATCCCTTTTTGCTACTATTTTTTAACTTATATCCTTTGGA
>NYVP01000142.1 GCA_002684575.1 Verrucomicrobiales bacterium | reverse complement strand
GATGCAGAGAATGAGGGCAGCTGTCTTTTCCCGGACATATGTCTTTTGAATGTATCCTCCCATTTTCCAACTGGTCCTCTTGAGGTTCCTATAAATACACCAATTCTATTAGGTTCAATTTGTTGACTATTAATACCTGAATTTTGCCAGGCTTGATCAACAGCATTAATTGCAAGTTTAGAAGTTCTGTCTAATTTATTAAATTGCTCCAATCCTTTGACATTAATAAGATTGTCTTCAATTAAATTTACCGGAATAGAAATTATTCCTTCATGCGATTGTATATCAATAAATTGAGTCTCTACAGAAGAATTGATTGAAGATTCAAAAAGGGCGTCAGCGTTCTGACTGCCTGCGCTTAAAGATCCTATTCCTGTGATGATTATATCCATTCTTGATGCAATTTGATAATCGTCTATTGCATTTAACTTCGCAAACCATGATAGTAGATTTAATTCAGATGAGAGAATTAGAGTCAATTGAAGCGGACAAAGTTAATTTATCGGATTTTGACGAAATAATTGATGTAAGATCGCCCTCAGAATATGAGGAGGATAACCTCCCTAATGCACTAAACATGCCTGTTCTTGATGATGAAGAGCGAAAATTAATTGGAACTGCATACAAACAACAAAGTCCTTTTGTTGCACGTAGAAAAGGAGCCTCAATCATAGCTCATAATATTTCTAAACACTTAAAAAATCATTTTTTTAATAAAGAAAAAACATATTCTCCTTTGATTTATTGTTGGAGGGGAGGGGAAAGATCAAAATCCATGGCAACATTTTTGAACAGTATTGGTTGGAAAACAACTTTACTCGAAGGTGGATATCAGGCCTACAGAAAACATATCGTTGGTGAATTAAAACAGAAATTATCAAATAATTATAATTTCAAAATAATATCAGGCTTCACCGGATCGGGAAAAACTAAATTGCTAAAGTATTTAGAGGCTAATGGATCTCAAACTCTAGACCTTGAGGGATTAGCTTCACACAAAGGATCTGCACTAGGTGATGATATGACCTCTAAACAACCCAGCCAAAAAAGGTTTGAAAGAAAGATCCTTGAAAAGCTAAAGGAATTTAACCCATCAAAAATAACTTACATTGAATCTGAGAGTTCCAGAATTGGATCGTTACAAATCCCAGCTGCCTTATGGACACTAATGAAAGATTCACCGGTTATCGAAATTGATGTTCCAATTATTGAGAGAGCAAATTTTCTAATAAAAGAGTATAAGCATTTTATACACGATCAAAAACTTCTAATTTTAAAATTGAGCAAAGTAAAACATTTAATCTCCCAAAAACTGTATGATCAATGGTTGAACTTGATAGCTGATGAGAAATATAAAGACTTTGTCTTATCAATCTTAGAGAATCACTATGACAGGGCTTATTCTAACTCGAGAAAAAAAACTTATACACAGAAAACCGAAAAAACCTATCAAGTCGAGAAAGTATGTAAATCAGAATTCATAAAACTGGCAAAGAATTTTACTTAATTTATTAAACAGGTAAAATCATGCCTTAGTTTGACCTTTTCCTGATATCAAATATTTGTATGAGGTAAGTTCTCTCAATGCCATTGGTCCGCGTGCATGAAGTTTATCAGTACTTATACCAATTTCAGCGCCGAACCCAAACTCNTCACCGTCACTAAATCGAGTCGATACATTCCAAAATACAGTTGCTGAATCAACATTANTCATAAATTTGTTAGCATTAGTCTCTGATTCAGTAATTATACAGTCGCTATGATGTGATCCATAATTATTGATATGATCAATTGCTTCATTGACATCACTGACGACTTTTATTGAAACAATTAGGTCTAAATATTCAGTTTTCCAATCATCGGGTTTAACTTCTACAGAATCCACTCCCAATAGGTTTCGAGAAAGNTCATCAGCCCTTATTTCAACTTGTTGTTCAGATAATAATTTACCGATGGCTGGTAGGAATGTGTCTGCAATCNTTTCTGAAACCAACAACGTTTCGAGTGCATTACAAACACTAGGTTTTTGGGTTTTGGCATCCATTACAATATTTAATGCCATTTCTAAATCACATTCACTATCCACATATGTATGGCATATCCCATCGTAATGCTTGATAACAGGNATTCTAGCCATTGAAACAACCGCCTCAATAAGTCCCGCTCCTCCTCTGGGTATAATTAAGTCGAGATATTCATCCATCTCAGCGAGATATTTGACACTTTCCCTATCTGTAAATGGAATTAATTGAATACTATTTTCAGGTAAGCCAGCCTTCTCACCAGCATTTTGAAGGGAATCGCTAATCGCTATGTTTGAATTTATTGATTCTTTGCCACCTCTTAAAATTGTGGCATTTCCGGTTTTTAAACATAACACTGCAGCATCACTTGTCACATTAGGCCTAGACTCATAAATTATTCCTATTATTCCGATTGGGACTCTAATTTGTTTGATCTTGATTCCATTCGGACGCTCCCATTCGTCCATGATTTTTCCTACTGGATCAGGTAATGTTGCAACTTGACGAATACCGTCAGCAATGGCCTCAATTCGTTTTTGATCAAGACGTAGCCTGTCTATCATTGAATTTGTTAAATTATTATTAACGGCATTATCAAGATCAATTGTGTTAGCAGAAATAATTTGATCCGCGTCAGATAAAATGCCATCAGCCATTGCTAACAGTACTTTATTCTTCTGATCAGTAGTAAGANTTGCTAAAGCCCTAGACGCCATTAGAGCATCAGAACCCATTTTTGTGATTTTATCTTTAATTTCTTTACTCATTTCCAATACTTATCTTTGTGTATACACCTTCACCTTTTATCAAATCTTCAAGTTGATTAGTTCTCCGGCCATTAGCAATTAATGTTGTTATACCAGATCTTGAAGCCATGCTTGCAGCCTCCAATTTAGTAGCCATACCACCAACTGAGTATTTGCCTTTTTCTAATCTGACGTGATTCATGGCATCATTAATATCATCTATTTGAGGAATTAAATTACCATGTGCATCCATCAAGCCGTCAACCTCTGTTAAAATAATTAGCAAGGAAGCATTGATTAGAATTGAGAGAGATGCGGATAATGAATCATTATCACCAAATTTTAATTCTTCAGTAGCAACTGAATCATTTTCATTAATTATTGGAATGACATTTTCATGCTTTAGTAACTCATCAAATGTGTTAGTCACGTTTAATGTTCTACAAGGTGTAGAAAAATCTTCATTAGTTAGCAATAATTGAGCAACGTTTAAATCATATTGTCTAAATAACGTTTCGTAGAAATGCATTAAACGGGTTTGACCAACTGCACAACAGGCCTGGAGAGCAGATAAATCCGCTGGACGCTCTTTGATACCAAAGGCCATCATTCCAGCAGCAGCAGCTCCACTTGAGACTATAACAGGTCTCATCCCAATTTTGTGAATATTAGAGACGGCATTCACAAGGCCATCAAATTGGCTATCATCCAAAGAAATTCCATCTGGGTGAGTAAGAATACCAGAGCCAAATTTAATAACTATAATTTCTTGTGATTTTGACATCTACAGGGGATCAAAACTAAATCTCGTGATTGATAAGCTGTAAAGTTAATGTTTTGGTGATATTTCTGAGTCTTGATTTGGTTGTTATAATTGGTATTCTTAAAATGATTAGCACCCATAGTATAATGGATAGTACAGCGGTTTCCGGAGCCGCGGGTTCAGGTTCGATTCCTGATGGGTGTATTTCACCAAGTATTATTTGTGTATTCAAATTTAAATCAGCGCTTATTGTTCGGTCACAAAAACGCATCGGTTTTTTAACATCAATTATTCGCAAACAATCCATTAAATCGTCACGCTTGCAATTGACTTATAATCAACTGATTATCGATTTAATTTGTGATGGTTTTCTTTAAAAAAAACATTCAATAACTTTATTGCTGACATGAAAAATACATATGATTAAATATAAACAATATTTATGGATTTTTTGCTTAACGAAAACAATAAGCCATTAAAAGTCAGTCTTACAGAAACACAATACCTTAGCTTTAAGAGGATTGCTGATGAAAAAGGGATGCCCCTTGAAGATGTTGTCTCTAAACTTATTTTAAAAAAACTAAGTGATAAATCTGATAAAAATAAGAGAATTTCATATTTAATAAATGAAAGCTCAATTCATCGTTGATCTTCTCTAATATCGATCAATTCCTTCATTACTCTGGAGAGGTTACCATTCCACTCGCTTGTTCCAAACGCATCATGGAGTGCCTTGTATAAAGAAAACAACCTCTTGTAGACCTCTACGACATCATCATTAGGCAAATAAATGGTATCCCTAAATTTCGAACATTTATCTCTTAGATCAAAGATATTATATCCTTCATTTACACTTGCTCCAAATAATGCGGCACCCACTGCACAGGTTTGATCACTCATAGCTACTTTCAATGGCCTCTGAAGAATATCTGCATAAATCTGCATTAGATATTTATTTTTAACGGCAAGACCACCAGTAGTAACAACTTCATTAATCCTCACTCCACTCTCTTCGATTCTATTTATTATCGTTAACGCACCAAATGCAGTAGCTTCAATATAGGCCCGATAAATTTCATGTGCTTTGGTATGCAGAGTTTGACCTAATAGAAGACCTGATAGCCTTACATCGACAAGTATAGTTCTATTTCCATTATTCCAGTCCAGAGCAAGTAGCCCCGATGAACCTGGAGAATCTTTTGCCATCATTTTCTCCATTGCTTGAAATTTCTCATCAGCACTACTCCCATAACTATCTGGGACAAGGTTATTGACTAACCATAGAAAAATATCTCCGACGGCACTCTGTCCTGCCTCAATTCCGTAGTGATCAGGTAAGACTGAGCCATTAACGACACCGCAAACCCCTGGTATATGATCTAGGTTCTCTGATTCAGGAACAACTGTTATATCACAGGTACTCGTACCAAGTATTTTTGTAAATACTCCCTCTTTAACACCGCAGGCGACCGCTCCCATATGACAGTCAAATGCACCTACTGCAATCGGAATACCTTTAGGCAATCCAGTCGAATCTGACCACTCTGATGATAAATATCCAGCAACATGATCTGAAGGATGAGCTGTTTCATACAATCTGTCCCTAAGTTCAGGGAGGTCAGGATCTAATAAGCTAAGAAATTCCTTATCCGGTAGACCTCCCCAAGATTTGGAGAACATTGCTTTATGTCCTGCCGCACACACGCTTCTTTTTATTGCTAATGGATCACTAATTCCTGACAACAGTGCAGGAATATAATCACAATGCTCAATAAAGCTGTAAGCAGCGTTATAGACTTCAGGCGCTATTTTCTTCAGATGAAGAATTTTAGACCACCACCATTCAGAAGAATAAGTTCCCCCGCATCTCTGAAGGTACTGCGGACGTTTTTCATTCGCTAATCGTGTTATCTCTTCGGCTTCTTCATATGAGGTATGATCCTTCCACAACCAAACCAGTGCATTGATATTATCTTTAAACTTATCACTAAATGATAAGGGTATACATTTTTTATCAACAGGTATT
>NYVP01000141.1 GCA_002684575.1 Verrucomicrobiales bacterium | reverse complement strand
TCCTGAGCCTACTCCTGAGCCTACTCCTGAGCCTACTCCTGAGCCTACTCCTGAGCCTACTCCTGAGCCTACTCCTGAGCCTACTCCTGAGTCTAGCTCTAAGGGAGGTGAAAACGGCAAAAGTCCTATTGGTGTTTGGGAAATTCTATTTCTCTTACTCTTTTTCGCACTAATCCTTTGGATGAAAACCAAAAAAAGAAAAAATCACAAAGATGATTGAATTCTTTGAATCGAAAGTTTTGCCGAAATAACTATTTAATTATTCTGCCAAAACTTAACTGATCGTATTAAAAGGTTTATTATCAGAAATCACTAATCTGAAAATGTAAGTCAAATAACTTTCAGTCACGATCTTATGCCAAAAACTTATTCTTTTATAAATTTTATCAATTTTTAAATAAAAAAAGGCAACCAAAACCTTTGTTTGTCCTAAATTTGTCAATTTTCGTTGAATTTATTTATTTATAGACGATTGTTTTCTCTTAATTTCACAATTTTCAAAGAAAGTTAAAAAATGGACGGCGCACAAGCACTTATAAAAACTCTCAGTGAACTAGGTATCGAATATGTCTTTGGCTACTCTGGAGGAGCAGCTTTACCTATTTTCGATGCTCTTGAAACAGTAGAATCAGACATAAAATTTGTTCTTTCTCGGCATGAGCAAGGTGCATGTCATATGGCTGACGGCTATGCAAGAGCCACTGGAAAACCTGCGGTTGTTCTTGTTACTAGCGGCCCTGGTGCAGGTAACACTATAACCGGAATAATGACAGCTCATATGGATTCCNTTCCTATGATNGTCATTAGTGGGCAACAAGTGACTTGGATGCTCGGTAAAGATGCCTTTCAGGAAGCGGATACNTTCGGGTTAACCATGCCCATTGTTAAACATAATTATTTAGTCAGAGAGACTAATGAATTACCACGCGCTGCAAAGGAAGCATATCATATAGCGACAACTGGAAGGCCTGGACCAGTTCTTATAGATATACCCAAAGATGTCAGTCAAAGTGAATTCACTGGAGATCTTGACCCTGAAATAGATCTTCCTGGTTACGATCCAAACGGGGCTTTTAATATAGATAAAGAAGCTGTCAAGACTGCCGCTGAAATAATCAGCCATTCAAAAAAACCAGTTATTTTAGCAGGACACGGAACAATGATTGCCCGCGCAGATAAGGAATTAATGGAACTAGCGACGACTTTGAATTGCCCGGTAACTTCTACACTTTTAGGAAAAGGTGTCTTTCCAGAAACTCATCCTTTATCTCTAGGCATGTTAGGAATGCATGGAACTNCATATGCAAATAAAGCTATGGTTGAATGTGATCTAATCATCAACGTAGGGTCAAGGTTCGATGATAGAATAATAGGTCAGGCTGATAAATTTGGAGCATCTGCAAAAATTATTCATATTGATATTGACCCATCTGAGATGAATAAAATGATAAGTCCAGATGTTGAAATAATTGGAGATGCGAGAGCAGCATTAGATGAGCTCAACAATGAAATCTCTCCACTAGAAAACTTAGAGTGGTTGAAAACTCTCGATGGATACAAAAAGAAATATCCTCTTTCATACAAAAAACAGGGTGGATTGAGAATGCAGCAGGTTTTGGATGAAATTTACCAAATGACTGAGGGCAAAGCAATCGTCACAACAGATGTTGGGCAACATCAAATGTGGGCTGCGCAATTTTATAAAAATGATGCATCATACAACTGGTTAAGTTCAGGCGGTGCAGGAACTATGGGNTTTGGATTCCCTGCAGCAATAGGAGCCCAATTAGCAAGGCCTAATGATATTGTTATTGCCGTCGTTGGCGATGGTGGATACCAAATGACTTTATGTGAACTTGCTACTGCTGCTCTTCAAAAACTGCCGGTCAAAATCTTAGTTCTAAATAATCATTATCTNGGAATGGTAAGGCAGTGGCAGGAACTATTTTTCGACAATCGTGAATCAGGAGTCGACCTTGAGGGTAATCCTGATTTCGTTAAACTTGCGGAAGCCTATGGCATTAAAGGTTTCAACATTAAAAGGCCAGCAGATGTGGGTAAGATACTNGAAAAAGCTCTTACNTATAATGAAGGCCCGTGTGTCATTAATGCTGAGTGTATAAAGACTGAAAATGTATTTCCAATGATCCCTGCCGGTGCGGCACTTGAGGACATGTTAACAGAGCCTCCAAAACAAAAAATGGCTAAACCGGTTGGCTCAACTTAAAACAAAATTGATTAAATCAAAGTTTCACCATGACTCAAAAAATTGTCACTACTGATTCAAAACTCCCACCTACACCAGACATTATAGGTGGACATACTTTAAGCATGCTCGTTAACAACCAGCCAGGAGTTCTCATGCGCATATGTCAGGTTTTTGCGAGAAGAGCTTATAACCTTGATTCTGTTGTTGTATCACACGGAAGAGACCCTCAATTTTCAAGGCTTACGCTTGGAATAAGCGGTGACCCCTCGGGTCTGGAACAAATTATTAAGCAATGTAATAAGCTAATCGATGTCATCCATTGCTATGAACATCAGGAAAAGAATTCTGTAACAAGAGAACTGGCTTTGGTTAAAATCCTATGTTCTCCTGATCAGCGAGGTGAGATACTTCAAATCATTAAGCATTTTAATAGTAAGACTGTTGATCTGACAGAAAAATCAATTATTGCAATGATTCACGGTGATTCTGATAAAGTAAATGCCGCGATCAGATTGTTATCCAAATTTGAAATAATTGAGACGGTTCGTACGGGTAAAGTCGTAATGGCTAGGGGAGAAGCCTCTACGTAAAACTAAACAACAAAAATCTTGATCATTGCTTAACCCTCCTTTCTGTTGTTAGGAGATTATGGGATTTGATAAATTAGGCCTACGTAAAAAGGTACTGAAAGGTATTAACAAAGCCGGATACGAGAAACCTACCCCTATTCAAGAGAAATCTATTCCACTAGTGATTGAGGGAAATGATGTAATAGGTGCTTCCCAAACAGGAACGGGTAAAACAGCCGCTTTCGCTTTACCTATATTACACAAGCTAGAAAATCATGGAGAACTTCGATGCCTCATACTTGAGCCCGTTAGAGAGTTGGCATCTCAGGTTTTAGATAATTTCAATATTCTGGGTAAAGAAACTAATTTGAAATATTTATTAGTTCATGGCGGTGTTGGTTACGGCAAGCAAATCGATGGTATAAAATCAGGTGTTGATGTTTTGATCGCTACACCCGGGAGACTGATCGATTTAATGGATAAGGGCATTGTCAGAATTGATAAAATAGAAATATTAGTACTGGATGAGGTGGATCGAATGCTCGATATGGGGTTCCTTCCGGATGTGAGGAAAATTGTAAAACGTACCCCAAGAAAAAGACAAACTTTGTTCTTTTCGGCTACAATGCCCTCAGCGATAGAAAGTCTTGCCCAGTGGGCATTAGCAAATCCAAAAGAAGTAGAAATTGGAAAACGTCAGAGTGTAGCTGAGACTATTAGCCACGCTTTTTATCCAGTTGCCATAGGTCAGAGAGAGGAGCTTCTCATGGAACTTCTCAAGCAAACACACTTCAAAAGTGTAATGATTTTCACTCGCACAAAGAAAGATGCTGATAGCTTGGCCTCTAACATAAAAGAACAAGAACCTGACTATTCTATTACTGTTATGCACTCAGATATTAGGCAAAAGGATAGAGAAAAAGCTTTAGATGGTTTTAAAGATGGAAAATTCGATGTTATTATTGCCACGGACCTAGCTGCCAGAGGTATTGATATTAGTAATGTTTCTCATGTTATTAATTATCAGGTACCTGAAAATGCAGAAGATTATGTCCATCGAATCGGCAGAACAGGAAGAGCAAACCGCGAAGGCGACGCATTTACTCTGTTATCTGCTGATGAATTAGATCACGCTAAGGCAGTTGAGACCTATATCGATCAAAAAATTGAAAAACGAAAACTAGATAATTTCAATTATCAGTACACAACTCTTCTAGATGAAGATGCACCTACTCCTGAAAAATTAGCAAAAATTTTCAGGTCAAAAAAAAGAGGTGGGAGCAGGAGAAGAAGACGATAAAATGAAAATCCTATCAATAGACCCTGGTTTGAGAAACACAGGGTTTGCTGTACTAGAAAAAAAAGAAAATCGAGATTCTATCAAGGCGTTAACTTTTGGAGTAATCAAATCTCCTGCAAAACTTAACCAATCATCATGCTTGGTGAATATTAACGACGAGTTGAATGGTATTATTAAAATTCACAAACCAGATGTCTGTGCTGTTGAGGCAGTGATTTATGTTCAAAGCTATAAAACCGCAATAACTTTAGGAGCCGCAAGAGGAGCTGCAATAATAGCTGCTGCTTCAAAAGGTATACCAATCTTCGAATATGCTCCTAAAAGAGTGAAGCAAGCAGTGGTTGGAAAAGGTGCTGCCAAAAAAGAACAAGTAGCCTTCATGATAAGAGCACTACTTTCTCTTGAGGAAACCCCTCAAAGCGATGCTGCTGATGCATTAGCAGTCGGCTTAGCTCATCTTTACTCCTCGAAGAAAAGCCTTCAAAATAATACTAATGAAGGAAATATTTAACTCTGCTATTTTTTTTGAAGTGAAGGAAAATAAAATTGAAAAATATTGGTTAGGTAGGGTTTCTTATAGTGAGGGGTTAGAAATTCAAAATAATAAAGTTCAATTAAGAATTGAAGGAGAGATAAATGATCAAGTCCTTCTTTTAGAGCACGAACCAGTATATACCATTGGAAGAACCAAAGATCATAGCAGCCTTCCTGAAGAACCAGCTAGCCTCCCTCATCCCCTCTTTATCACAAATCGAGGAGGAAAGGCTACCTATCATGGACCAGGTCAATTAATTGGTTATCCAATTCTCGATCTCAAAAACTATAAGCAAGATCTTCACATTTATTTAAGGTCTATAGAAAATTCTTTGGTAAACACTTGCCTTCACTACGGTATCAAAGCAAACACCATGGATGGGCTAACAGGAGTATGGTGTAATAGTCGAAAAATAGCATCAATTGGAGTTGGAGTTCGGCAATGGGTTTCAATGCATGGTTTTGCCATTAATGTAAATGGCGATCTATCTCCATTTAATGAGATCACTCCATGTGGAATCAAGGATGCAGAAGTAACGAACATTGAAAAAGAAACTGGAAGTAAAGTGGATTTACAAGAATTCTCAGATAATGCTTTCAAGTATCTTTCAGAGGAACTTTCACTACTCTATAAAGTTCAATAATTAGATATTAATTATATTCCACCGAAACTCTAAGGAATGTCTTATTTGTAGAGCCAACTGGTTCTTTCATTCTAAAAGTTAACACTTTAACAACATCCTCAATAAAAGTTTCTGAAACCATCACCATTTGATTGTTAGCATCAATCCAATTTTTCCCGTCAGTAGATAATTCTATAGTATATTTAAGTGCATTATCTGTAATACGCTGAAGAAACCTAAGACTTAAGTACTCCTCTCCTTCTATAATAACTGAACTATGTGAAGGCACAGCTTCTACAGAATTAAAGTCTATTAAATCCAATCCAAATGCATAGGTTAGAAGATTATTAATAACTTCGCCCTCTTTCACAGCAAGCGGATTAATCTGTTCTCTATTCTTCATCCAACTAAGGAAAGGTGAAGTTGTTTCTATTCTTCCAGGCGATCCTCCAACAGAGAGACTAGCAGTCCAATTTAATGGATTTGAAAGGCCTCCAGAAGTGGGATCAAGCAATATCAATGACGTCCCATCCTGATCTGGTGATACCGGCCATGGAGCAGAATCATTATAATCAAAAGAAAAAACAACTAAACCCTCACTATCAGTAAGAGTAATTACCTCACCTCCATTACTTAGACTACCCTCA
>NYVP01000140.1 GCA_002684575.1 Verrucomicrobiales bacterium | reverse complement strand
TTCAATGATCACAAATTAATTAACTTTTGCTCTAATAATTATCTTGGCCTTTGCTCTCATGAGCGTATAAAAACTGCAGCAAAAAAAGCTGTTGATTCCTATGGTGTGGGCTCTGGAGCTTCTCGACTAGTTTCCGGCAGTTCCTTACCTCACCATGAGATACAGCATGAATCAGCTGTTTTTTTTGAAAAAGAATCAGCGATTTTCTTCTCGAACGGGTACTCCGCAGCATTGGGTACACTGGGGGCAATTTTACAACCTGATGATATAGTAATTATTGATAGATTGTGTCATGCATCGTTGATTGATGGAGCCAAACTAAGCGGAGCAATCCTACGCTCTTTTCCACATAATAATTTAGATAAATTAGAAAAAATCCTCGATGCCACATGCAAAGCTAATAATAAAGATAACCGCATTCTAATAGTTACGGAGGGGATTTTTAGTATGGATGGTGATTCCCCTGACCTATATAAAATAGTGAATCTAAAGAAAAAATATAACGCTCTTCTTTTAGTCGATGAAGCCCATTCCTTTGGAATTTGTGGTGAAATAGGAAAAGGAAAATTAAGCGAATATAATTTAAGCGAGCATGCCGATTTTATAATGGCAACGTTTGGAAAATCTGCTGGCGCTGCTGGAGCAGTTACAGCAACCTCGAAAATATGGCGTGATCTAATTATTAATAAGGCTAGGAGTTTTATTTACTCCACCGCACCAATGCCATCTCAAGCCGCAGCAGCCAGCGAAGGATTGAAAATAATTCAAGAGGATGAGGGTAATCTAAGGCGCGAAAAACTCGACAGTAACATTAATTTATTATGCACTAAACTTAATCTTAAAAGACCTGAAGGCGCCATACTCCCAATAATGGTCGGTGAAGAATCAGCTAGCATAGAAATCTCAAATAAGTTATTTGAATCAGGAATTTACGCCCCCGCCATAAGATATCCTACTGTAGCTAGAGGTTCAGCCCGAATCAGAATTACATTATCTTCTGACCATACAAACACAAATATAACTGAACTAGCTGACATATTACTCTCACAAAAGATTATAAAATAAGTTTTTTAACTTAGAATAAAATCAACTAATTCATTTATCTGACTTGCCCTAATTTAATTTGGAGTGTTTTCTAAATAAATGAAGATTCTAGTAACAGGTGCAACGGGAAAAGTTGGTCAAAAATTTCTTGAGCAAATATCTTGTTCGGAATTGATGAAGAATGCGTCTGCAGTTGCTTTATGTCATAACCGGCTAATTGATCCAACTGAGAAGATTAGTGTCGTTAAGGGATCAATAGCTGACAAAGACACCGTTGATGCAGCAATGAATGGAATTACGCATGTTGTTCACTTAGCTACATGCAAAGAAACGCCTAGCGACGTTATGGACGTTACCGTAAAAGGACTCTTTTGGCTTTTAGAAGCATGTAGAGAAAAAAGTGACTTCGAGCAATTTTTGCTAATAGGAGGCGATGCTGGAATGGGCCATTTTTTCTATCCTCATCCTATTCCAGTTACTGAAACGCAAAAGCATTCTGCATATCCAGGTTGTTATGCTCTTTCTAAAGTTCTTGAAGAGGTCATGCTCGAGCAATACCAAATTCAATACTCTCTGCCAAGCACTTGCCTAAGAGCACCATGGATTATGGAGAAAGATGATTTTAAATATAGTTTATCGTTTGGTGATGATGTCTTCGGCGGTCCAGTATGGAAAGATTTGGTTTCTCAAGAACTTGCCAAAAAATATGAAAAAGCTGGCAATATACCATTGATGCTTAATGACAATGGAGAGCCCATTAAAAGGAATTTTATTCATGTTGATGATTTGGTACAAGCCATCATGCAAGCGATATTACTTCCTGATAAAGCCAATGGGAATACCTTTAACATAAGTATGGATACTCCTGTCGATTACGGTGAAGTTTCTAAATACCTAAAAGATTCTCGAGGCATTGAAAGTATTCCTATAAAAACTCAATATCATTCGACTTGGTTAGACAACTCAAAAGCCAAGTTTTTATTAGAATGGAAACCTAAAATTGGCCTAAAAGAACTAATCAACCTTTCTTGGAATTATGAAAGATCAAATGATGATCCCCGTAAAATTTGGTATCCCGGATAAAATGAATTTTCTCCTTTTTTTCACAATATCTTTTAGCTTCTTCTTCTGCACTGTATATGGTGACTGGCCTCAATTCCTAGGTCCTAATAGAAATGGGGCTAATGTTAATGAAAACATCCCACTCATATTCAAGAATGGAGAACCTGAGATTGGCTGGACTCATAAATTAGGTTTTGGCTTTGCTGGTCCCGTAACTTCTAATGGAAGTGTTTATATTTTTCATCGCGAAGGTAACAATGCAATTCTTGATGCAATATCTCAGGATAATGGAAAAAAAATTTGGTCATTTAATTACCCAACTGACTATATTGACGATTTTGGCTTCGATAAAGGCCCTAGAGCAGTCCCATTAATACATGATGATAAGATATACATTTATGGAGCAGAGGGCATGCTTCATGCCTTAGAAGCTAAAACAGGAGATATAATTTGGAAAAAAAATCTTCGTAATGACTATGGAGCAGAGAAAGGTTTTTTTGGTAGGGCATGTTCACCAATGATTGCGGGTAAAACTTTAATAGTCCAAGCAGGAGGAAAAGATTGCGGAATCTTAGGATTTGACCCCGTTAGCGGCAAACTGAAGTGGACTATAACTGACCATGAGGCTGGCTATGCATCTCCAGTCAAAACAATAATAAATGATGAGGAATTTGCACTATTCTTCACTAGGAGTGGTTTTTTATGTATTGAACCGAACAAAGGAAATTTAATAATTGAAAAGGAAAACAGATCCGCAATGAATGCATCAGTTAACGCTGCAAGCCCAACTGTTATTGAAAATGATAAGGTATTTCTGTCAGCATGTTATGGTGTTGGAGCCTCATTGTGGAAAATTGATATCAATAAAAGAAAACTCCAAGAACTATGGCGTTCGAACGACAAACTTGACTGCCATTATGCTACACCAATTCTCTATAAAGGACACCTTGTAGGATATCATGGCAGACAAGAAACTGGCACAGAATTAAGATGCGTTGAAGTCAAGACTGGAAGGATAAAATGGAAATCAGATCGATTACCAGCTGGATCGATTACTTTATCAAAAGATACTTTTATTATTCTGTCTGAAAAAGGTGAGCTAGTTCTTGCTCCGGCAAGCGTTAGCGAATTTAAACCCTCTGCCAGAGGTCAAATTCTTGGAGCAGAAACCAGAGCAATGCCAGCCCTTTCGAATGGTTGGTTTTTCGCCAGAGATAAGCGCAAATTAGTATCAGTGAAATTTAATCCTTAACATTGTAGTAAATAGAAGCTAAAAAAAGATATGCTTAAATCACTCTTATTCATTACCCTATTTGCAATCAGCAGTGTTGTTCATGGACACGAATCAAAATATAACGATCCTGCGCGAGACATGGTTATTGCAGCCAATAACCTCATTGCATCATTAAATGAAGAAGAAAAGAACAAAGCTATTTTTGAATTAAAAGACGATCATCGTGAAGGCTGGTATTTTATCCCTGATAAATTCATTAAACCCAACGGAAAAAGGAAAGGTCTTTTACTAAAGACCATGAGCCCACGGCAACGGCTTCTGTCACATGCTCTTCTCGCAAGTGCAATGAGCAGTGATGGGTATCGACAAGCAACCACCATCATGACCCTTGAGGCAATTCTTCACGAAATTGAAAACAAAAATCCCATACGTGATCCTGAGCTTTACTATCTTTCAATTTTTGGAAAACCCGGACTTAAAGGTTCTTGGGGATGGAGGTTTGAAGGTCACCACCTCTCAATCAATGTGGCAATATCAGAGGGAAAATTATACTCTGTCACTCCATCATTCTTTGGAACTAATCCTGCAAAAACTGCAGAAAATTCAGGTGTATTAAAAGAGGAACAAGATATTGCTTTTGAACTTGTGAACTCCTTGACTGATGAGCAAAAAAAACTAGCAATACTTCCGGGCAAAGCACCAGCTGATATCATCACCAAACAGGAACGGGTAGCCGACCCTAATACATTTCTGCCCATTAAAGGAATTCCTTTTTCTGAATTAACTAAAGAGCAACAATCCAAACTCAACCATCTGATTAATTCATACGCTTCAAAGTACCGACATGAAATACTAGAAGAAATCGATGGAAGAAAAAAAATCAATTCTAATCCTCAAGTCCACTTTGCATGGGCTGGTGGAACCAAAAAAGGGACCGGTCATTATTACAGAATACAAGGAAAGGATTTTCTTTTTGAATATGACAACACTCAGGGAGGAGCTAATCACGTGCATGCGGTATGGAGAGATTTTGACGGTGATTTTGGAAGAGACCTATTGAAGGAACATTACGATAAAAAACACTAGGATAACTTTAAAAATCCTGGAACCGTTTCGTTTAATATGTCCAAAAGTTCCATTTTGGTTTCAGAAGACATGTAATCATATTCCTTGGTTTTGATTCGATTATTTAATATATCCTTAATCCTTTTGAAAACGGCACTTTTTAATACATCAGGTAAGGACACAAAACTCTTCGAATAAATCATATAGCTACAACTATATTTAAAGATAGTGCCCTTTAGTTTAAGATCTCTCAATGATCGCCCCTTAGAATCCTTGACACCTCTTTCAGAAAATACCCTGATAAAATCTGATTCTTCATTAGGGTTAAGTATCTTTTCACCCAGTTTAATTTCATCTCGCATTAAAATATGAGGGACAAGATCATCGGCAATACTGGAAATAGATTTTTTAATACTTTCATTATTCTGAACGCTACCTCTTTTATTATTAAATAAAGATTGTCTAGCCCTATAAGCGGCCTCAACCAACTCATAATGAATACCAACTTGATGATCAAATATTAAAAGTGCAGCAATATCACTACCAGGGTGCGGATAATTACTCTCTTTGAGTATTCTTTTTAACCCTAAGTCTTCAGTGAATTTTTTAAGCTTTAATTCGTTATTATTGGTGCGGTAAGCAACAGCATTTCCCATGTGTTTGAGGGATTGATGCTCACCAGTAACATACCACCCACCCCATCTCTCAGACAATGGCACGTGGTGACCTATCAATTCATAGGTGTCAACTGACTTTAGACTTCTTCCATTATTGTTTGGGAAGACAGAACGTCCCAAAGGGCCTGGTAAAAAATTAGTGGCACTGCCAGCATGACACTCAAGACATACTTTATCTCTCACAAACAACTGAGACTTTCTGTCATCAATTGGTCGTTGAAAGTAAAATACAAATCCCCTTTCAGGGTCAGCGCTAGCAATTTCAATTCGCCCTTTAGGCATCCACCCCAAATATATCTCGTCGTTAAAATATATAGCTCGAGGATTTTTAGAAGAAACTGCTGCCCTTTGCAAACTNGTCTTAGAAAAAACGAGAACTTGGGATTCCTTGTCNATATCAAGTTCATTTAANAGATTTTCGAGTAANTGATAATCATTTGATTNAACCAANTTNACTCTACCATCATTGACATTCTCGAGAAGTAATGACATGGGATCTTTGAGTTTAGCTTTCCAATAATTATGAGGTAATTGATCATAATCATTAAAAGCTTGCCCCAAAATTTTACCCTGAANACATAGTATNAATGTAAGAGTTAATATAAATTGCTGAATCATCATATTAGCATATGACTAACCTCGCATTTCACGAATTCTTGCAACCTCTTTTAACACTTTACCGATCCGCCACACATTATTAAATGTAATTTTGTCACTATCTCCTCCATGAGTTGAAATACTTAGGTCTCCAGACCCAAAGCCTAAGGCTATGTGCTGAACAAAGTTGTCACGATGCTTCTCCATTACTACCCCAAATGAATCAAAATTTTTCTCTCCTTCACCAATTTCTCTAACCATTGTAATTTGTGATGGCTGGAAATGGAAATATCTCCTGAGGTCAAATATAAAAACAACAAACAACCAAGGAAGAAACACCACTGNTCCCAGGGCTCTATAAAAATCCGAATTCACGTACAATTCAATATTACCGAGTCTCTTAAGAAGTGGACCCCATAAATCTAAAACCCCCAAAGTTAAACCAACAGCTAATGCAGTTACTGCAAATACTATAGCCCAAACCCCTCTTAGATTAACAGTGGTAAAGAAAATAACGAGCCCTGTAACAATTAGATGTAACATTGTNAACTGGGATGGCGCGAACGAATGCACAACATCATTAACTTTTATTTCTTCTCCAATTCCAAAAATTGCCAAGTCACTCACAAGAAAGGCCCCGAGCCAAATTGGCCAATAATAAATTATTTGACTATGACTGTAAAAAATAATTCCATCATCGCTGCAATCACGTTTTCTCTTAACTGAATACCAAGTCATCCCAAGAATACAAACACCCAAAACAAACGGAGTAATTAAAAATTCTTCTGTTACAAAAAAGGTTAAAATTGAGGATATTATTAGTATTGAAGAAACGATACCATAATTAATAGCCATCCTATTTTTCTTCTTAGAGACAACTTCTTCTTCAGAACTGGTGTTTACTTTATTATCATCATTGACTTCATTTTCAACGCTTAGTGAAGCTGGTTCATCTTCNAAGGAATCCGAAGAGCCCTCTTTATTTAATTCATCATTCATTTTATTAAAATTTCTCTTCTGTTATCCATTTTTACAAGCATTATCCGTGCCTGTATTGGAATTTAACCGTTTACAGTGAAAACATGACTTTAGATAAGTGATAGAGAATAAATAGTGAAAAATCCAACATAATTTTACAACTGATTTTTTTTGTAATTCGTTAAATTNTAGACAAATCAGAAGAACACAAAACTTTGTGAAAAATTTCACAAAGTTCTTGCCCGTTCTTTTTTCAGACCTAGTTTATATNTATTAAGTATTAATACATGTCCAAAAAAATTACTCCAACTGCATACGATTCAAAAATCGAGGGTAATGTTACATTTACTAAACTTGATACAGCCATCAATTGGATGCGNAGCAACTCTTTGTGGCCAATGCCTATGGGGCTTGCCTGTTGTGGCATAGAACTTATGGCTACTGGNGCTTCAAGGTTCGATATATCGCGATTTGGAATGGAAGTAATGCGTTTTTCCCCACGTCAAAGCGACGTCATGATTGTAGCAGGCACCGTTACCTACAAAATGGCTCTAGCAGTAAAAAGAATTTACGATCAAATGGCGGAGCCCAAATGGGTTGTAGCCATGGGAGCATGTGCATCTTCAGGNGGCATGTATAGAAGCTATGCAGTTCTTCAAGGAATAGATCATCTCTTGCCAGTCGACGTTTACATCAGCGGGTGTCCACCCCGACCAGAAGCCTTATTGGAAGGTTTAATGAGATTACAGCAAAAAATTGAAACTGAAGAATCTTTAATCGAGCAGAAAAAAGAGCTAATTAAAGAGCTATCATAATTGACTAAAAAAATTATGAACTCCTCTGAAGCAGTTGAAAAAATAGAAACTAGGTTTCAAAANAATATACTTTTAAAAAATTCTTTTAGAGATGAATTATCCCTGACTGTAACTAAAGACAGTTTAATTGAAATTATGACTTTTTGTAAGAAAGATCTTGGTTTCGATTATCTTGTTGATTTAACCGCAGTTGATAATTTAGGTACCAATCCAAGATACGAAGTAGTGTATGAATTATATTCCTATTCTGATTCATGCCATCTTAGGATAAAAGCGGGAGTGGATGAATCAGAAAGAGAAGTATCTAGTGTTGTAGGCTTATGGCCCACAGCAAATTGGCATGAACGTGAAGCATTTGACATGATTGGGTTAACCTTTTCTGGTCATCCTGATATGCGTAGAATTCTTATGTGGGAGGGCTACCCTTTCTATCCACTTCGAAAAGACTTTCCTTTAGCGGGCAAAACTAGTGACATGCCAGACGTTGCTTTTTCAGAGCCAGTTCCTTTAGAAGGAGGTCCATTTGTAACCTCGCCTTCTTCAGCAACAACAGACAAAAGGGAACCTCGCTCAAGAGAAATTCCTCAATAAAGCTTATTTAAGCCCTTTTCAACTATCTAGAACTTTGGTTCTATCGTTATCTAAAGCTTTAATAGAATGATATAAGTCATTTAATTTNTNCANATCCGCNCCCGCTNTAATTGCGGNACGTAATGGCTCCCCCCAAATTGCTTCTATCTCAACCGGCCTACCCTCAACAAAATCTATNACACTTGATGGTCGATAGGCTCCCATCGTTTTAGTCTCCCGAATATTNTGCTCTATTAGAGAATCAGATAACGTGATTCCCATGAAATTAGCCGCATCAATAACCTCTTTCATTAATTCCTGAGCAAGAAAACTAAGCGATTCATCCTCTAAAATCTTTTCTGTATCAATACAACCGGCGGTAATTGAAATTCCATTGAAAGGGATGTTCCATACTAATTTCTTCCATCTCTGTTTAATTAAAGATTCAGCTACTAAAAAAGGGACTCCTGAGTTCTTAAATAATAAAGCAATGTCATGAGTCCTAGGTAATGGAAGCCCAGAATACTCACCGGAGCTAATTGCACCCTGGGCTATGTGCTTAACAACTCCACTCGATGTTCTATTTAAACAAACAAAACAAAGCCCACCCATTATACGATTCTGACCAAACCTCTCTGCAAGAAATTGTTCATTACCAAGACCATTTTGAAGAGTCAATATTGCAGTTTCTTTATTCAATAACGGAGGAATTAAATTCTCCAGAGAATTATTATCTGTTGCTTTGATTGCAATAATCACCAAATCACATGGCCCAATTTCATGAGGTGAATTATACACTAATGGATTAGACAAATATTCGTTTTTATTCTTGATAGATTCAATCTTTATCCCCTTTCTTTTTACGTGTTCGTAATCACTTCTCATTAAAAAATGAACATTTTGCCCTGACAATGCTAACTTAGCACCGTAAAACAAACCAACAGCACCACAGCCCACTATCGCTATTTTTGGATCTTTAAACTGTTTAATTTTATCCAAAGGATTTATTTATTGTTAGGAATGACCTGCACTGTAACTTTTGAGGCCATATCGAAATATTTTTGACAACATTTTTGCAGATCCTCAGGAGTTAATCTTTTAATTTTTTCAATGTTTTCATCGTCATACCTTTCACCAAGGCCATAGAGAAGGTTGAGTGCCATAGATTGAGATCGAGCGGACAAGGATTGTTTTGATAACGCATATTTTCCAATTAATGCATTCTTTGCCCTTGTTAAAACATCTTCTCCAATTTTTTCTTTAATCAATGATCCTATAATCAGGTTAAGTTCATTTTGTACCTTTAAAACAGATTCAGAATTTGTACCTGCATAAAATAAAATACTTCCACTTGAGTATCCAACCATCTGACTCATTCCAACATAATAAGCGAGACCTAATTCCTCTCTAATTCGTGTAAATAAAAGACCATCCATACCTCCAGCAATTTCTTCTATGACGCTTATCGTCGCTCTTTCATCACTATTTATATCTAATCCAGGAAAAGCTATCATCACAACGGCCTGTTCTTTGTGATGTTTAATTTCCACTTCCTTTTCCTTCAAAGGCCACTGAGGATCGTCGAAAATTGTATTCATTGCTTCGCCTGTCTTTATATTGGATAAACAATCCTCGATTTTATTGATAACCTTGTTGCTATCAATAGCGCCACATAAGGTAATAACACCATTGTTCGAAACTCCGTATTCTGAGTAAAATTTAAGAAGTTTTTCAGAATCCGATTCTTTAATAACATCAACAGTACCTAGCCTTGAATATCTATGAGGATGATTGCCGAATATATTTTCTCTGGCAACGATCGCAGCTAGGCTCAGAGGGCTTTCCCTCTCCTCTTCGATGTCCAACAACAAAGTTTCCTTCTCTCTGTTAACTGCAGATTGAGGAAATATCGGATCCATAATCACGTCAGAAACAATATCAATTGCCAGAATAAAATCATTTGATAAAAATTCTGAATTTAAAGTTAAAGAATTATTACCCCCTATTACCGAAATATTCCCCCCAAGTGATTCAATCTTTACTGCTATCTGATCAGCCTCATTTTTATTGGTTCCCTTCAATAAGGCCCTTGAAAGCAATTGAGTCATCCCCTGCCCGTGACGATGGTCTGCAAGTAGTCCGGCTTTAAAAGCACAGCTAAATGCAATCATTGGCAAACGAAAATCTTCCTCAATTGAAACCAAAAAACCATTAGCTAAAGTATGCTGAACTATTTTTTTATCTGAATTTATATTTTCTAATTTCTTTTTTTTAGATTTATTTTTTTTCCCAACCTCAATAACGGACAAAGATTCATTGTTAAAGTACTTCGATGCTGCATCTCTAATATCATCAGCACTAACTAAAGATAACTTTCTTATATATTCCTGTGTGAAATTAACGTTCCTTGTTATTGCCCAATTTGATCCAAGGTCAGCAGCTTGACCCTGTACAGTTTGCAACGAATCCAACTGGGAAACCAAAGAAATTCTTTTGGCTTTATTAACTTCATGATTGCTAACGCCATTTTCCTTAACCTCTTTTAACACATTAAAGATCTCTTCTTCTGCACTTGCTTTATTTAAAGGATCAACACCCGCGCCAATTGCGAAAATACCAGCATGGCTTGGAGTGTAAGAATAGGCATTAATATTATGAACCAACCCCTTCTTCTCCTTGAGCGATTGAAACAATCTTGAACTTTTCCCATGCCCAAGTATCACAGACATTATATCTATGGCAGGCATATCAGGGTCAGTGATACTTGGAATTTTCCAGGACATCCATAATCGCGTAATAGGATTAGTATATTCAATAAAGCTGTCTCTTCTACCTAACTGAACTGGTTCTGGCGGAATGAATACTGGCGAGGATGAACTTCTTATAACATCTTCGTAAAGAGTACTAACTTGAGACTTAACTTTCTCCGGGTCCAAATCACCCGAGATGACAATAAAGATATTATCTGTGACGTACCGTTCCTGATAGTAATTTTTGACATCAGATCTCTTCAGGTTATTAAAATTCTCTAAATAACCAATTACAGGAAGTCCATATGGGTGCCTACAATAGCAAGTACTAAACATTTCTTGACTGGCAACTTTATCAGCATCATCGCGCCCCATTGAGATTTCCCTTCTGATTACCTCTTGCTCGGCTTCAAACTCTGCTTTAGGAATTATTGCATTGAAAACAATATCTTTGAGTATTTCATTGGCAGTAATTAGCCCGCTCGAAGGACAGTTGATGTAATAAACAGTACGATCAAATGACGTGTATGCATTTATATTACCCCCAATAGAACTAATATCTTGAGCAATACTAAGTGATTCACGATTTTCAGTACCTTTAAATAGCATGTGTTCTACAAAGTGAGAAACACCACTACCTAAAAATTGCCCCTCATGTATTGATCCGGTTTCACACCATGCTTGAAGACTAACTACAGGATTTGATCTATCCTCCCTAATGATAAAATTCAGGCCATTATCTAGCTTAAATTGATCAGTTACGTAATCAGGAAAATTAATATCATCCATTATTTAAACCCAGAGAACATTAACCTTCTTTACTGACTCTTTTTCTTCTTGGTAAAAAAGGAGAAACAAAAGCCTCATGAAAATTATACACCTCCTCAAAATCTTCCTGCTGGTCATGTTTACTCTTACCAAAGGCACCGACCTCGATTAAGTTGAAAACCATTTTACCGACATCCTGAGTTCTATAGATCCCCCATTCATCTAATAAGGTCATACTCATAGGTCCAAATTGTTTTAACATTCTTTCACGAAAAGCATCCAAAAGCTCAAGTCCGGAAACATGCTTATTCTCTCCTCCAGACATTTTCCGCTGTTTTTCAACAGCTTGCAGGAGAACTTCTTGAAGAAAATAATAAGAATCTGCCGAATAGTCCGAGTTTGATTTCAAAACCTCTTCGACAGCATCATGAAAATCAGTTTTTTGCATCTAATGATTTATAATTAAGTCTATTTTTTAAACTCTTTATCCAGTTCGTCAAGATATTCAGAAAGTTCGTCTTTTCTAGATGGTAGAGGACGCTTTAATTCATTATATATTTGCTGATATTTAGTGAAGTTATTACTTCTTTTATCTATTCTTGTTGCCTCAAACCAATTCAAATAATCCCTTGCATCGTTTGCTGATTCAACAATTGAGGAACGTATAGATTCTAATTCATCTATTTTCTTATCAACATTCTTCAATCGGCCGGCACCAATATTGATAATAAGTTTTTGATACTCCTGTATAATTGGTTTATACAATGGAAAAGCTCGATAACTCAATTTAAGAAGATTAGTCTCGGTAATCTTTAATCCAATATTTGCGCCACCATGGCCTAAAAATTCTTTATAATCTTTCAAATTATATATCATGTAATCATATTTAGTTTGATTAGCAGTATCCTGGTTNCCANTATTTTTATTCTTATCGGGCCTTGTAAAAANAGATTTTATTTTTTNACCAAATTTTTTTTTCTTTTCTTCATCAATATTAGTATCTTGGGATTGAACAATTTTAATTTTCAGGCAATCAACTAGTAATGCNTCGGTTTCCAAAGGATTAAGAATATCAATAGCACTAGGAGTTGCTATTTTTGCACACTCTNCATTCCACCATTCTTCAAGATTCTCTATTTCATTGATGCCCTCTGGAAAGACAGCTTTCAATTTTTCCATAGATTCTTTGTGTTTAGAATCAACATCTAACAAATANTTCTGTAATCGTANTGACCCCTGCTTTTGACTAAGCAAAACAGAAANTAAAGCTCCACAAGAAACNCTGTAAACCTCCTCAGTTATTGAATCCATACTCTTAATATCCGATTTTAAAATTTCCCTCAAAGACAGTATTTTGTGGCTTCTGACAAATTTTGATATCGTTGAGCTATTCAACTTTTTGCTATCTCCATTAAGAACCTGAGTTAATCCTATTTTTATCCAATCAGGAATGAATGCAGTTTTGTTAGGNATATTTCTTCTTTTTTGGCTACGAATAATTAATTCCGTAATTAGAATTTGAACTAGCTCTTCTTCTAAAGATTCGGCTTTAAATTTATCTCCAAGAAAAACATCAATTTGAAACCTAAATCTATCTCCTGGCAGTTTATAAACACTCGGCCTAATAGACCTACCAGTATTTAAATCTCTAATATCACCCCTTATGTGNAGAACTATTGGATAATTCCATCTATCAGGTAAGTTAAGCACATTCAAAAGACCACTTTTTGTTCTTTCACTAAAAACACACATTACCCCTCGGGCAGCACTATCATCTCCATGCACAATAAACTGTCGTGATGAGCTTCTACTGACCCCTTTATCTTCTAATTGAATCAATGGTTTATTTTGCGGAAGGGCGTGATGGCTTGATGAAGCAATCAATAGTATTGTACAAAAATACTTTCTAATTTCTGTAATATTGAAAATATTCATTTATTTCGTTGAGCCAGTCGCAACCAATCTTTTTTAATTGTAACCGAAATTGGACGTGTAAGCATTTCTTTTTCTTTCTCAAGCAGCTCTGTAACACTCAAAACACTTGGATACAACAGTGACACAAAACCACCAGGCACATGTAAATTTCCAAACTTTCCTGATTTAACAGAAATCTCAATCCCTTTCATATTAGATACAATTTGAAATCGTGCGCTAAAAGTTAGTCTTTTTTCATTTATTCTCCTGATCAAGATAAGATCAAACTCTCCATCTCTCAGTCGTACTGCAANTCTTTCAAATCTAATATATTTCGCAATAGAATTGATCTCCTTACCAAGAATCGATGCCCCTAAATACTGGTTTAATGCNCTTTCGCTACATTCAAATGGACGACCAGAATTAATAACCTCATTTGCTCTAAAAAGAATATCTCGGGGTGGAGATTTTATATCTTCTCCGAAATCAACATCACTCAAATCTTCTCCTGATAATATAAGAAAATGAATCCAGATAATAACGCCTATAATAATTAAGCAAAATATATTTGTTAAGCAGCCCTTAACGAATGGTCTTAATCGAGGCACAATATTTTTTAAATTAAAAAATTAATTTCTTATTCTTTCTTTTTCTTTTTCTTGCTCTTTTTTTCCGTTTTATCTTTTTTTGAATCACTACTGGTGGTTTTTTTATTATCACTATCGGCCTTTTCTCCAGCCTTATAAGACTCACTCCTATAATCCGTCTCATAAAATCCTGACCCCTTAAAAATAATTCCCGCACCTGTACCTAGCAATCTCTCAACCGATCCATTGCATTCTTCATCGATACATTTTTTTAACTTTTTATCATTCATTGATTGAAAGATTTCGAATGTTTTTTCGCACTTTTCGCAATAGTAATCGTAGGTCGGCATTTATTGAGTCTTTATAGAAATATTATGAAGTTATTTATGATTAATAAAAATGCTAATTAGAATTCTTCAACTTCTTGACCAAAGCTATTAAGTAAACTTAATTATATTCTGTTAGCAATTAAGTAAATTAAGTGAACAAAACTATAAATTCATTCATTCTTGCCATAAGCTCGGTTCTTTTTATTGGTGGATGCTCCTTTAATCCATATGGACTTGGCACTGGTAATACTACATATCTCGGAGCTGTAGGAGGCAATATCCCAATATCCCAACTCCAAGGCCCAATTGATACTGTCTCGTATTGGGATCCAGGTGATGCAAAAGGGAAGCCTCTAGTAAGAATTAATTTAGAGCAGCAAAGGGCAAGGTTTTACATAGGGACAACATTGGTCGGAGTGTCTAAAATTTCTAGCG
>NYVP01000139.1 GCA_002684575.1 Verrucomicrobiales bacterium | reverse complement strand
CATCAGTTATTGAGTTTGGAGGATCGAAAAAGAAAGCCATAGACTTAGGGTGTGGGACTGGGAATTTTTTACCTCTTTTAACTGAAAACTTCAACGAAACCCTCGCGTGTGATTATTCAAAAGCAATGATCAAAACCGCAAAATTGAATAATAAGAAACTCAATCGCCTAACCTTTGAGACCTGTAATCTTGAGAAAGACTTACCGTCTAATTATCCTTTTGATTTTGGATTGTGTGTGAATGTCATTTTGACGCCAAAGATTCAGAAACGTGAGAAAATTTGGGCTAACTTAAATCGCATTATTTCAAAAAAAGGTCATTTAACTATGGTATTGCCTTCTTTAGAATCTGCTCTCTATTCGAAGAATCGTTTAGTTGAGTGGAACTTAAGGAGTGGAGTACCATCTAAAAAAATATTACATGATGGCTTTGATTGCGCTGACAGAAATGGAAAAAATATTGCAAGAGGCGGAATAATTAAATGCGGTGGAATTAATACCAAACATTACCTCAAAGAAGAGATAATATCTACGGCTCACCGTTTCAATTTTAAGATTAAAAATATTCAAAAAATTAAATACTCATGGCACACGGAATTTATTAATCCTCCAAGCTGGATGAAGAAACCATATCCATGGGATTGGTTAGTTTTATTAGAAAAATGACTTATCTATTAGAGTTCATTGAGCGCATTACGCGATAGAAAGATCTTTCAACAGACGGCTGATTGTCTTCAAATCTACCGCGAATATCTTTTGCACGAACCCACTCAGTTTCATCTCTCCATGTAATGAAATCAATCGTTGACTGAACCTTATAAAACAATCCTATAGAGCGCTCCCAAGAGATTGATAAAGCTAATGGATCTTTCTTCACATCTACCAAAATCGGTACNGGTTCTTTTAGAATGCTCCCATCCCAATATTTCTTGGCAAGCTGATATGCNGCAATTCCNGCTTTAGATCCCATCACTCTTCCTGGTAAATCATCAACCGTTACATGAATACCTCCCCATAACCTTGAAAGGCCAGCTTCATCAGAAGCATCATAATAAGTTGCCCACTCCAGCGTCAGATCCTTGCTCGGTCCATACTCAAATTCAAGAGATCCTTTAAGGGCTTCGTGTTGGAAAAGACCTCCGGGAAAATANGGGCTACCGGTTATTCTTGTAAGAACTTCAGCCCCTGCTCTTGAAAAGCACGAGTGCCCCGAAACGTAAGAGGCGAATGCAGGCGTTACAAATGTATCCTGCTGATAAGGGAGCCAGTCCATAGCCAATACCCAACCAACACCACCTACTTCACTCTCTGGTTCAACTGGTTCGCCTTGCCATGTATAAACTGCAATTGACCCCACATCAGAGGCGAGATGCTCATGCCTTTCACCTGGAGATGAGGACTCTGGAGTAATAATTTCAACGAGCCCATCTTCAAGTTTCAATCCTTCAGGATCATAACTTATTTCTTCGAATGAGCCTGGAATTCCTTTCTCCGAGGATTGCCCCTTTGAGCCCATGTAACGACACATAGTAATAGGCCTACCGTAATCATATATCCGCTTACAAGTCCAAGCAGCAGTTGCCGCATCATGTTGTGCCGCGTTCAAAGCGAAATAACATTTAACGTCCCATTCTAATTCACTCAACTCAGGCCCAGAACCTTCAACTTTTTTTACCAATCTGGAATCATCGGATACTTTGTTAGCTAAAACATTCCAATGCCCAGGAGGAGTTTCAGAATCAGGACCATCCGCCCAATACTCTGCAACGACCCTTCCATAATCCGCACGCANAACAATATTATCTGGATAGGNTTCACCAATTATAGGATTAATCTGATGCCCCGTGCCATCCATTCTACCCAATAAATTATTACCATAATTACCTGGAGAAATATTCATTAATTTATTGTCAGATGGATCAAGCCAACTGCTGTATTTTAGCACTTGATTAATATTATCCTTAAACTTTTCATCTCCTATTGCGCCAAGCATGGGGGGGGCTCCCGGATCATCATAAAGCAAACCTAAACCTTTTCTTTTTAAAGAAAACGGTCTAACAAGATGCCATTGAGNTCCTTGGTATTTTTGTATTAAATCAGTTTCGATTCCATTTTGGGTTAATGCAAAATCACCAAATGCAAGCGGTTGCCAATGGTTAGGATTAAAAGTTGTCAGCAACGTAAATCTTGGTTCATCTAACGGGAGAGCATCATTTTCTGGTGAATAGGTATCATCCTTATATCCATCTGACTCTCTNGATCCATCATCCCAAAAAAAACTAAGAATGCTATTGGCAACTCGATTACCAACTGCAGAAGGATGAGGCCCATCAAGAGAATCCTCGGACTCATCATATCCTAATAACTCCATTTGGTTAGATAACGATTTTAACGTAATCTCATTACCAACTGAATTTTGATAGCGATATTTTAAAACTCTGAAAGCGGCANAACTGATAGCCTCTTCTCTGAACTTATGAAGATCTTCTTCATCGATACTATTATTGTCNGCATCAACGATTGTTGCATTTTCATTATGGACATAACCTACAGCAACATCATCATAAGCTGCCCAAGCATCCCACATGGCCACCGATACATGAAAGAGATTTCTAGCATGTACAGGTGGATGTGGAATATCTAGTCGTATTGCTCCTAAATTTTGTTCATTCCACTTTCTGGCAACAGATTGCGCCGATGACTCCGAAAAAAAGCCCATGACTAATAGACAAAACCCAAAGCGAAGAAAAACAATGCTTTGGATTTGAAAGTTCATGCCTTTTAAAATTTTGAAGGGTGACAAGTAATGAGGTTTGTCAACTTAACACTTTTCATTATAGCTATCAAATGGCGTAAACATTCATGTTCATGCTGGAGTTATAATAGTATTAAATCGATCACTTGCTGAAAGTGATTAGAACGCTAACTTAGGGGAAATTGTTTAAAATCCTTCATCAAGACTTATCTTCCGAAGCAAGGCTTGGATGCCTTGAAACAGCTCATGGCGTTATCGAAACTCCGATATTTATGCCTGTCGGCACCCAAGGAACTGTTAAAGCTGTAAGTCCTGATGAACTCATCAATCTTGGCGCCCAGATTATTTTAGGTAACACCTACCACCTCTTTGTAAGACCTGGAACCGAAACAATTAAAAAGCTCGGGGGACTGCATTCTTTTATGAACTGGCAAAAACCCATTCTAACCGATAGCGGTGGGTTCCAAGTGTGGTCATTAGCAAAGATGAGAAAGATCACAGAAGAAGGAGTAGAATTTCAAAACCACTTGGATGGAGCAAAAACATTCATTGGCCCAGAAACATCAATGGAAATTCAGTCTGTACTCGGTTCGGATATTGCCATGCTTTTCGATGAATGTCCTCCCTATCCCTGTGATGAAGAGTATGCATCAAAAAGTAATCAGATGACTTTGAGGTGGGCAGAAAGATGTAAAGAATGGATAACCAAAAATGAACCCTTAGCCGGAGGGAGTTCTCAAAAGCAACTCCATTTTGGAATTGTTCAGGGATCAATCTATTCAGAACTTAGAGAAGAATCAGCAAAAGGCCTTGTTGATATCGGCTTCGATGGATATGCCGTGGGTGGCGTTAGTGTTGGAGAGCCAGAAACAGAAATGATTAGAGCTGTTGAAAACTCAGTGCCTTTTCTTCCTAATGACAAGCCACGGTATGCAATGGGGCTTGGGACTCCATCACAGATGTTGGAAATGATCGCAAGAGGCATTGATATGTTCGACTGTGTTCTTCCAACGAGAGTGGCCAGAACAGGAACGGTTTATACGACCAACGGAACACTAAACCTAAAAAACAACAAATTTTTAGATGATGACCAGCCCATTGAGGAAGGTTGTGAATGTTATACCTGTAAAAAGGGGTTCAGTCGTGGATACATCAGACATTTATTAAAATCAGGAGAAATATTAGGTGTGCGTTTAACCACGCTATGTAATTTACACTTTTATCTTAATTTAATGAAACAGGCTCGAGAGGCTATTCGTAATAACAGCTTTGAAGATCTTAGAAAAAAATACCAAGACTATGGGAACTCAAAGGCTTAAGAACTAAATATTGCATATTTAAGCCATTTAAGATTAGTTCCTACTAGATATTTATTTCCAAGAGCGTATAAAATACAAATCACCAAAAATTTATGAATACATATCAAGCAATTCTCCTCTTAATTGGACAATCAGAACCACTACCAGCACCGTCACCATTTAGTCAGTTTATTCCATTTATACTGATCTTTGTTATTTTCTATTTCCTTCTAATAAGACCTCAAAAACAAAAACAAAAAAAACTTCAGCTTCAAGTTGATGCCATGAGGCCTGGCGACAAAGTCATTACAACTGGTGGAATACATGGTTTAATTACTAACATAAAAAAACAAAGTGTTACTGTAAAAGTGGACAACAATACAAAAATTGAATTTGAGAAAGGCAGTATCGCCACAGTCATCAGTAAAAATTCTGGCCAATCAGAACCCGAAAATTTTACGCCGAAGACGGAAGAAACAGAAGAAGAGGAAGCGCAAGATGATCAAAGTAACGATAATAATGTTAATGATCGCGACAATTTTCAGCGAGACAGATAAATAATTCCCAAAATAGTATTGATGACCCCTTTCGATGATTATCGAAAGGGGTTTTTTTATTCAATTGTAAAAATTAGAGTATAAAAAATATCGCCTGAATGATCAACACCTGTCATANTTATTTAGTTACCAGTGAATTAGGTATGAACCGTAAAATATTATTATTTGTCTCAACATTAATTTTAAACATCCAAACTGGAACGTGTGAATTACCTCGACCACTAGCCTATTATTCGTTTGAAAGTCGACAACCCTCTAGCCTCGATCGNTCCTTCAATAATCATACAGCCTTAGCAACCGGTAATTACTCATATATTGATAAAGGAGCACCTGGTGGAGCCTCACCGGGTGCCGCGGTTGAATTAAATGGCGGACATTTAAGAATTCCAAGCATTGACATGAATTCGATGATCAGAGATTCTGAGGATGGTAGCTATACCATGTCAGCTTGGATTAAACCNACCGATCTTGGTGGAGAAAAATTTCTTTTCGGTCAGACAACTCAAGGCATTCACCATGGCATTCGNAACGGTGGATATCTACATAGCGCACACTGGGGTGCTGATTGGAATGCTTCAACAAACTTAAATGATTATCTTCCGCAGGATGATGACGGCTGGATTCATGCCGCGTGGGTTTATGATGGAAGCAGCGATACAGCACACATTTATCTTGATGGAGCTCTTGATGGAAGCCTATCTCAGCGAGCTCCTAACGGGGGAGGACATCTTATCATTGGAGCACGTAATAATGGAGAAAGTCAATACATTGGCTTTGTAGACGATGTCGCNATNTGGGATAAACCCCTTTCTGCNGAGGAAATTAAAGAATTATCCAGCGGAGTAAGTCCAATCTCGTCTCTGGCTGATGAAGACAATGATGGGTTTGCTGANGNATGGGAAAAACTTTATGTAGACAATCTTAATATTTTAGATGGAAACAATGAGGAGTCCGATCTAGATAAAGATGGTTTAACAAATCGGGAAGAATATTTGTTAGGGGTCAGTGACCCTACCAAAAGTGACTCTGATAATGATGGCTTAGATGATTTCACCGAAATTGATGACGGAACCAATCCTCTTAATCCTGATTCAGATGGAGATGGACTTCTTGACGGAGATGAAATAACAACTCAAACTGATCCCACAAATCCTGACACCGACGGTGACACCTATATTGATGGGGTTGAAGTAAAGTCAGGAAGTGATCCAAAAGATCCCTCAAGTACTCCTGCTGGCCTTATGGCTTACTACACTTTTGAGGAATTTGATGGAGATACCCTGGTTGACAGTGGTTCGTGGGAAAACAATGCAATAGTACTACGACCAGAACAAACCAAACTTGGGGTAAACAGTGGTGCACCGAACGGACCGAGCCCAGCAACTGCCGGACAGTTTAATGACGGTTTACTGGNTGTGCCCGGTATCAATCTCGATAAGATTATAAGCGGAGAAGGAAGCTATACATTTTCCGCATGGCTTAAGCCTTCCAGTTTAACAGGGGACAAGTTCATCTTTGGACAAACCGTTCAGGGCATTCACAACGGGATCAGAAATAATGGATTTCTTCATCAAGCTCACTGGGGTGCAGACACGAACGGGAGTACTAATTTGATCGATTATCTCAGAAATGATGATGATGGCTGGATTCATGCGGCTTGGACTTACAATGGAGAAACTGATACTGGTAAGATATATCTAGATGGTGAACTTGAGTGGGAAGGCGAAAAGCGCTCTCCAAATGGTAGCGGAAATCTTATTATTGGAGGAAGAAACGGCGGAGGAAATGGCTACTTTGGACTCATCGATGAAATCGGGATCTGGGACAAAGAGATGGATGCGGAATTCATTGAAGCTCTTTCAACAGGAGCGAGTCCATTATCCTCAAAAATACTTGATGCGGACGAAGATGGATTACCAGACTGGTGGGAAGAAAAATATGATGTTGACGATCCTACAGCAGACCCAGATGGAGATGGGCTAAAGAACTCTGAGGAGTTTGTGGCATTGACCAATCCTGGAGAACCTGACTCAGATAACGATGGGGTAAAAGATGGCACAGAATTAACAGATGAAACTTCACCAATCATTAGCGATACAGATAATGACGGATTAAGCGATGGAGAAGAGAAGGAAAAAGGAACAAATGCATTATTAGCTGATACAGATGGCGACGGATATAGCGATGGAAATGAGATTCTTGCTGGATCTGATCCTACTGATTCAAACAGTACCCCAGATGTAGATCTTCCTATCCTGTATTATGATTTTGAGGGAGATGAAGGCGATATCGTCTTTGATAAAAGCGGCAGAGAATACAACGCCACAATCGATAACGGAGCCAATACAACATTGGGCATTGATGGAGGAGCCCCAGAGGGTTCAACTCCTCAAACGGCATTGGAACTTAATAACGGCCTTCTCAAAGTTAATGATCTCGACCTTAGTGAAATCATTGAGGGTACAGGAAGCTACAGCTTTGCAGCGTGGCTAAAGCCTACTGATTTATCGGGAGACAAATTTTTATTTGGTCAAACCTCTCAAGGCATTCACAACGGAATTAGAAATAATGCCTTTCTTCATCAGGCCCATTGGGGAGCGGATACCAATGGAGCCACCAACCTAAATAGTTACCTTGATGCTGACACCGATGGCTGGATTCACGCAGTTTGGACTTATGATGGCGAAACTGATAAAGGACAAATTTATCTTGATGGTAAACTTGACTGGGAGGGTGATAAACGCGCTCCCAATGGAAGCGGGCATCTAATTATTGGTGGACGAAACGGAGGCGAGTATGGTTATATTGGCTATGTTGATGAAATCGCAGTTTGGGACTCGGTCATTGAAGAAGGCACTATTGTTAGTTTAGCCGAAGGCGCTAGCCCAATCGGTAGAGCTCTTAGTGATGAGGATGAAGACGGGTTACCTGATTTCTGGGAAGAAAAATATGAGGTCGATGATCCCTTAGCAGATAATGATAATGATGGACTCAACAATCTTCAGGAATATGAATTAAGGACCAATCCCAAAAAGGCTGACACTGACAATGATGGCTTAAATGACGGCATTGAAGCGGAATTAAAATCCTCTCCATTATTATCCGACTCTGATGATGATGGACTTAATGATAAAGAGGAAAATGATGCTGGCACGAATCCGCTCAAGGCTGATACCGATAATGATAGATTCTCTGATCTAAAAGAAATAGAAGTTGGAAGTAATCCTCTTGATTCTAACAGTATACCACCCGCTCCACCAGCTGAAGAACCAATCTTCTTTTTTGATTTTGAAGGCGATCAAGATGATCTTGTCTTAGACAAAGGAGAAAGGGGTAATAACGGTCTAGTCATCACGGGTGGCGCAATCGAAATGGGTGTTGATGAAGGCGCTCCTCGAGGCTCTAGTCCCTCAGCATCAGTCCGGTTTAATAATGGTCATATCGATGTGCCTGGGGTGACACTGGATAAAATCATTAATGGGGAAGGCAGTTACACCATGGTTTCGTGGTTGAACCCTAAAAACATGCAAGGGGATAAATTCTTATTTGGTCAAACAGTTCAGGGCATCCATAACGGAATAAGAAACGGTGGTTTTTTGCATCAGGCTCATTGGGGTGCAGATACAAATGGGGAAACCAACCTCAACAACTATATCAAAGATGAAGACGATGGATGGATTCATGCTACTTGGACATATGATGCA
>NYVP01000138.1 GCA_002684575.1 Verrucomicrobiales bacterium | reverse complement strand
TGGTCTAAGGGAAAAAATAAAAACTTTAACCGCAATAGGAATCATCAAGAAAGAACAGAAAGAATTGTCCCTCCAGAGGGAATTAAAGCAGAAATCCTTCCCTGCGCATCTAGCCTTAAACAAATTGCTGATCAAATTAAAAAAACAGCAAGATCATATTCAGTATTTGAAATAGCAAAACTGATTTTGTCGCAAAGAGAACGATATGAAATATCATTCAAGTGTGAGAGCGAAAAAGAGAATAATTTATTTTTTGGCACCTCTAACAACTCATTATGGTTAAGTAAAAACGAGGCTCTGAATAGCCTTTTGGATGAAAATACTTTGCTTAATTACTACAATAAAGAAAGTGTCGAAATAGAGGCTCCCAANGGTAATTATCATTCAATTGGAATCTGCGGAATAAGCGGCACCTTANTTGNNCCCCCNAATCACCACTCATATCAAAAGGAAATAATCAATCTTCACAAAAATAAATTTCCAAATATTGAATTAGAAACTTTCAAAAATAAGATAAAAATCGAATCCAGTGAAGAATTAGTAGAGGAATGGAAAAAATCCCAAAGTGTACAAGATCAATATTCAGTTAAAAACAAAACTGATGATGAAATAGTTTTAAAGGGCCGAGAAGAAGCTGAAAATCACTTCTTAAATAATTACGCTGAGGAGTTGGTCGAAACTGGTATTAAATTCANAGTTCCAGGTAACATCGAAGGAAAAATGCTCTCCTCTGGTTTACTCGCATTGGTTAAGAATACTTCTATACATGCAAAAAAACACCCAGCCAGTTTAGTTAACCCTATATGCACAATATTGGGCAATGAAGGATTGAAATTTTTTAAAAGAGGTAAGAAGATTTTTGCCTGCATCTCACGGCCTAAACCTCTTTCAGATGACGACACCCTGTCTGAGCCAATCAAAGCCATTGTTACATTCATTCGTAATCGCAAAAGGGTGACCAGCAAAGAACTACTTGATGAACTAGCTCCATCAAAAGAAAACACCGACTCAGGAACCGAAAAAGATTCATCAAAAAGTGATTCGGAAACAGAAGAACTAAATGAAAACCAGCTAAAAGTTTTACAAGATCTGAATTGGTTGCTTAGAGAAGGGGCTGTGATAGCATTTGGAGATGGGAAAATCGAATTAGCAACTCCCAAAAACCCANGAGCAAGTAAAACTGCAGATGAACCAAAAGAAAAGATCGATTGATTCAAATTTAGAGCCTGAATTAATCGCTTCTCAAAAAATATCTTTTGAAAAATGCCTCCAAGTCTCATTACTGATGATCAAACGGCAAAAAAAATTGTAGCTGCCAATCAAGGATGTAAGTCACATGACCTTAATCAAGATCAATTAAATGATTTAGAGTTATTATTATANGGAAACTATCAACCTCTTAACGGATACCTTTGTGAAAAAGACTATCTGTCNGTTCTTGAAAACTTTTGCTTAGAGGATGGTTCTCCATGGTCAAAATTACTTTCTCTTCAAGTTAATAAAAAACTTTATGAAGAAATTGAAATAGGTGAAACGGTTTCACTTCTTGATCTNGAGGGAGTATTAATCGCATTTATTTGCGTCAGTAGTATTTTCTGCAATGAGGACAGATATTATTTTGGAGGTGAAGTGATTGGAATTGAACCTCCTCATCGTTCAGGCAAAGAGGTAATGCGAATTTACCAGGATCCTGATTCATTAGTATTCGAGACAATGTTTTTATGTAACAATCTGTTACATAAAAGCGAAATTAATCACTTGAGAAATCATTTTGAAGAGACTAAAAAGAAAATTTTAATTCAAGTCATCTTCAATGGATCCTATGAATGCCATGCAAAATTAAGATGTATTGTTGCAGCTTTATCAAACTTATCGAAAGAAAGCTTTCAAATATCAATAATCCCCGATAATCATTCAACAGATTCTAGGGGCATATTAAACCAAATACTGATTGCAAAAAATTGGGGGATAAANACCCTTCTAACTAATTTTGTGCAAAAGATTCCTGAATTTGNTAGCGGAGTTNACATAATAAAAATCCCCCCAGGCTCTAGAGACGACTCTTATGAAGAAGTGATTAATGAATTGAATCATATAGATCCTCCAAAATTCGAAAAAGGTATTACTCTTTTTTTTACAGGGCTGTCAGGATCTGGAAAATCAACTATTGCTAAACGAGTTCAATCTACATTACTCAATAAGTATAAAAGACGAGTAACTCTTCTTGATGGTGACATTCTTAGAAAAAATTTGTGTTACGGGCTAGGTTTTTCAAAAGAAGATCGATTGATGAATCTTAGAAGAATTTCTTATGTAGCAAAAGAAATTTGCAACCTCGGAGGTATTGTCATATGCGCACCGATTGCACCATACGAAAGCATAAGAAGAGAAATTCGTAATAGCATTGAAAAAAACTCTATTTTCATTCTTGTCCATATAAGCACCTCACTAGAGGAATGTGAAAGGCGAGACCGAAAAGGTTTATATGCTAAAGCTAGAAAAGGGACCATCAAAGAATTTACCGGAGTGTCAGATCCTTATGAAATTCCCACTGATGCCGAAATAGTTATTAATACGGAGGGNAGAAAAATTGATGATTGTTGTAATGAGGTATTAACCTATCTAGAAGAAATGAATTATCTTAGTCTAGATGATTAACTANACTNTTCATAATGGATTTTTGTGCNTGCAGTCTGTTTTCGGCCTGACAAAATATTGTATCCGCATTTTTTTCAAACACTTCATCTGTTATCTCTTTTCCTCTATAGGCGGGAAGGCAATGCATTACCATTACTTTAGAAGCCGCAGCTGAAANTAGCTTTTTATTGATTTGGTAATCATTAAAATGCCCATTTCTCTCACCCTCTAGATCCTCCATTCCCATACTAACCCATACGTCTGTGTAAACCACATCAGCNTTCTCCACAGCATCGAATGGATTTTCAACATATCTCGTTTTAACACCTTCAATTTCATTTAAGTATTCCAACGGTGAACAAATACTACTTGGACCCGACAAAATAAGTTCAAAACCAAGTTTTTCAGCAGCCCACACCCAAGAGTGTGCAACATTGCAATTAACATCTCCTAGGAAAACAATTTTCTTATCTTCCCAAGTTCCATTAATTTCTTTTATAGTTAATAGGTCAGCGATAATTTGACAAGGATGCTCGACATCTGTTAGCGCATTAATTGTAGGAAGTTTGGAATAATTTGCAAAGCTTTCGACTTCCACTTGGGAATCATTTCTTATAATGGCTCCATGCAACATTCTACCCATTACTCTCGCGGTATCTTTTATTGGTTCACCTCGACCAAGTTGAAGATCTTTTGGAGATAAAAATAATGCTGAACCTCCAAGCTCCCTAATACCAACCTCAAAACTCAACCGAGTCCGTGTTGACGCTTTGCTGAAAATAATTCCCCAGCACTGATTTTTTAAAGGTTGTTCTCCAAAATCACCTTCAGTTCTAGCAACTTTTAGTTCTTCAGCAGAAGAAATTAAACATTCAATGTACTCCTTTGAGCAAGATTTAATTGATAGAAAATTTTTCATTTTNCCTCATTATCAAGAGTTGATATCATAATCTGAATTGCCTCTTTTACTTCACTCTTTTGAACATTCAAGGGAGGAAGCCATCTAATAACGTCTGGCCCAGCAGGAACTGTAAGCAGTCCATTTTTCGCTAATTCATTTACAATATAAATTGAGGGATTTTGATCNGTTTTTTTAGTTAAATTAAATTCTTCATGATCAATTACAAATCCAATCATCAGTCCTCTGCCTCTTATCTCTTTGATTAATGATATTTTTTTATCATTAAAATTATTTATGATGAATTTGTATAATTCTTTAGCATATGCCGATAAATTATCATCAATGATGGTTCTTAAAACTGCACAACTGACAGCAGATGCTAACGGCGAACCTCCAAAAGTTGAACCATGAGATCCTGGACCGAGAAGATCACTTAATTCTCCATCCCCAGTATTTCTAGATTTAAGCCATATAGCTCCTATAGGAAAACCCCCACCCATACCTTTCGCCCATGAGATAGCATCAGGGACTATTTTATCAGCTCCATCAATTGATTGCCACCCATTAAGAGTACCACATCTACCTATTCCACATTGTACCTCGTCAAATAGAAGAAGTATATTCTTCTCATTACATATTGACTGGCACCTTAATAAAAAATCACTGTTCGATACATTAATACCACCCTCTCCCTGAATGGGTTCAACTAAAATTGCCACTGTATTATCACTGACTGCATTTTCTAAACCAGTAATATCATTAAAATCAACATGCTTAAATCCCTCCATTAAGGGACCAAATCCTGAGCGTATTTTGTTTTGCCCAGTAGCAGCCATACCTCCTGTTGTTCTTCCATGAAAAGATCCATTGAATGATATAATCTCTTTTCTCGCTACTCCTGAAGAACTTGGGTTAATCTCACCAAATCTTCTAGCAACTTTTATAAGTGCCTCATTGGCCTCCGCTCCACTATTACAAAAAAAACATTTACCATCGAAACCAACAATTTCTTCAACTATNATCTTTGCTAATTCTCCCTGTATCCTTGGTTGATACAAATTTGAACAATGAATTAGNTGGGAAGATTGTTCAGCCAAAGCCTTGAGCATTATTTTATTAGAATGCCCTAAAGAATTAACTGCTATTCCTCCCGTAAAATCAAGATACCTAGTCCCATCCTCATCATATAAAAAAGACCCGTCCCCCTTAACAGGCATAATCGGAAACCTNCCATAATTAGGGACTATATATTTATTATATAAATTAAGAGTTATTTCTTCGCTATTAGTCATGATGGCACAATTTCCGTACCTATACCCGTGTTCGTAAAAATTTCTAGAAGTAATGAATGAGGAATTCGGCCATCAATCATATGCACCTTACCGACTCCTGACTCAATCGCTTGAATTGCTGAATTCAATTTTGGTAGCATCCCACCAGATATTATACCTTCATCTGAGAGTCCTTTAACCTCTGAACATTTAATTGTATTAATTAACGTCGAATCATCATCAGGGTCTCTGAGGACGCCTAAAACATCACTAATGTACACTAACTTAGCAACGTTCATCTCTGCAGCCAATGAACTTGCCGCGATGTCAGCATTCGTATTTAAAACTGAATCAGAATTTTCCTCCATTGATACAGGAGAAACGATTGGTATAATTTCCTGATCAGTTAAATGTTTCACTTCTGCCGTTTGGCATCGAATAACTTTCCCTACTAATCCAAGGTCATCATCCTCAGAATCGATACAATTAGCCTTCATTCTCTTTGAAACAAAAACCTCTGCGCCGTGAATTCCTTTTGCTTTGCCTCCATGGGAATGAACTAGACTGACTAAATTCGGATTAACCTCATTAACGAGGGTGTCCTCTACAATCGACATTGTTTCTGGATCAGTGTATCTCTGACCAGAAACAAATCGTGGCTTAATTCCAGAATTTGCCATCGCTTTAGATATGGCTTTTCCTCCACCATGAACAATGACTGGATTAATACCGACTGCCTCCAGCAAAACAACATCTCTCAATAGAGCGTCTAAAAGCTCTGCATCCTCCATGGCTGATCCTCCAACTTTCACAAGAATACATTTTCCTCTAAAGTCTTGAATATATGGAAGAGCCTCAACAAGAATANCTGCCTTATTGATATGCTCTTTTAAGAACTCTTTGTGAACTGTCATAAATTAATAATACCNAAAGCCCTGATGCTTCNTGGAAGAGACAATCTACTCGACAAATCCAGAGAATCAATGTCCCTGAATTTTTAGAGCNTACTCAAGCCTATTAAAAGCCACGTATTCTTCTGATAGGTCAGAAGTGAACATACGGTGTGAACTTGTTCCTAAATTAAGATTAATACGNACAGTGAAAGCTTTTTTTGAAACTTCTTTTTTTAGTTGACCGATAGGAGTAATGGCCGCTTCTCCTCCCAAGGCGCCTGCATACTCTCCGAAAAATATATCAACTTTTTGNTCGTCGNCTTTAGCTCCTGAATAACCGACAGCATCAATAATTCTTCCCCAATTAGGATCAGATCCATTCCATGAACATTTAACTAACGAAGAATTTGAGACGGCTTTAGAAATCTTACGCGCATCTTTAACGGATACAGCTCCGTTGACTTCAAGAGTTACAAATTTAGTAACCCCCTCACCGTCCCTTACCAATTTCTTTGCCAGATCTATCATCACTAGTCTCAATCCCTCAGTAAACTTTCTAAGATCATTTGAATTAGATTTTGGTAGCGAGTTTCCAGCCGCGCCGTTAGCCATAACCATAACAGTATCATTTGTACTCATGTCTCCATCTACACTGATTGAATTAAACGAATCTTCGACAGCACTTTTTGTGACAGCCTTAAGGTCGCTTTCATTGATAGCTATGTCAGTAACAACAAAAGCAAGCATAGTGGCCATATTGGGAGCAATCATTCCGGATCCTTTTGCCGCACCAGTTATAGTAACTTTCTTTTTGCCGATAGAAATCTGAGTGGAGGCGACCTTATTTATACTATCACTGGTCATAATGGATTTGGAAAATCGATTCCAACCATTAGTTTTCAATTTTTCAACCAAATCAGGAACAGCAGAACAAATGTTATCTATTGGTAAGGGGTATCCAATAATACCAGTCGAACATGTAAATACTTGCCATGGTTTAAGATTTAATTCCTGAGCAATAGACTCTGTCATCAATACTGCATCTTCGTAACCCTTTTTACCGTTGCATGCATTTGCGTTTCCACTATTTACAATTGCTGCTCTTATATCGGATCGGCGAAGATTTTTTTTTGATAATCTAACTGGAGCTGCTTTGATTTGATTAGTAGTAAAAGCAGCAGCACAAGTCGTGTTGTAATCTGAAATTATTAACCCTAAATCCAACTTATTATCACCTTTTATACCAGAAGCAACACCTGAAGCTCTAAAGCCTTTGGGCATAATCAATGATTTGTGCCTTTTCATGTTTCCCAATTATTAGTTCCTAAGATTGTTGTTTAACAAAAGATCGGATTAAAAATCAATTTTTAATTTATAGATTAAGACCAGTTTGGACATCAAAGCCACACATTAAATTAAAGCTCTGTATTGCTTGTCCTGATGCGCCTTTTATTAAATTATCCTCGGCGCTCAACAGCATAATGCGATTTGTTCTTTTATCATAAGCGCATCCAATATCTATGTAGTTTGTACCTTTGACATTTTTCGTATCCGGCGCAACACCTTCATCAAGAACTCTAACAAATGGACAATTATCATAAGCCATTTTTAATATTTTATGAATGTCATTAGAATCAACGGCTTCTTTACAGGTAACATGTATTATTGTAGCAATACCTGCAGTAATAGGCATCAAAACAGGAGTAAACGAGATCACAACGGATTCAGATGCAGCAATAGACAACTCCTGTTCAATCTCAGATAGGTGTCTATGTTTTGGAACAGAGTAAGCACGAACACTCTCGTTACATTCTGCAAAAAGAAGTTGTGGATTAGGAGTTTTTCCTGCACCACTGGTACCACTCATACTAACAACATGGATAGTTGATGTATCTATGATCTTACTTTTAACGATTGGTAACAATGGCAGTAAAATACTCGTTGGATAGCATCCTGGAGATGCCACTAAAGATGCAGCTGCAATTTCCTGGGGCCTAATTTCAGGCAACCCATATACTGCTTCCTGAAGTTTTTCAGGAGCAGGATGAGCGTCTCCATAAAATTCCTCATAAGTTACTGGATCCTTAATTCTAAAATCAGCGCTAAGGTCGATTACCCGAATCCCTTCTTCTAGTAATGGAACAGCAAAATTGGCGGCAACGCCATGAGGCAAGGCAAGAAAAACAAACTTTGCCCCACTGGCAACAATGTTTTCTACTGTGGGGTCCTCAAAACAGAGTGAATCGGCTAATCTGTTTCCCCTGAGTCTTGGAAATACATCAGATATTTTTTTTCCAGCCTCTGCTCGAGAAGTAACGCAGACTAAATCTGATTTTTGATGATTTACTAAAATACGAATGAGTTCAGAGCCAGAATAACCACTGGCTCCTAAAACCGCGACTTTTATGGTTTCGTTGTCCGACATTATTAATAACGTCGCTTTCAGCACCACTCAAAGCAACTTTGTTTTTCATTCAGTTAAAATAAAGCCTTTAGTGATTTCTCTTGATTCATTTTAACTTGTGGTCAAATGTCTGAATTACCTTATAAATTNTACAATTATATTAGGCANAACGGGCTATAGCGCAGTTTGGTAGCGCGCTTCACTGGGGGTGAAGAGGTCGTGGGTTCAAATCCCGCTAGCCCGACCANTAAATCNTATGNCATCAGGTCTGGTCTATTNTCTTTGGTCCTCTGCAGNGCNTTCTCAAATTTCCAATCTGTAATCTTTTGATGATTNCCAGAAAGCAGGACTTCAGGAACNTTCATATCATTGTATTCGGCAGGCCTCGTNTACGCAGGTGCNTCCAAAATACCATNATANACNGAGAATGATTCTTCTATNNTTGATCGACCATCACCCAAGACTCCAGGTATNAGNCGNGTAATAGAGTCAATAAAAACCACGGCGGCAATAGCNCCATTTGTTAAGATATAATCTCCTATCGAAATCTCTTCATCTACCAATGATTCTATCACTCTATGATCAACGCCCTCGTAGTGGCCACAAAGAACAATCAAATGTGAAGAGGAATTCGCAAACAACTCGGCACTTTTTTGATTATACTTTTTNCCCTGAGGTGTCATCAAAACAACGATAGAGTTATTATTTCTAAGATCGTTTACAGCAGAAAAGAAGGGCTCTGGTTTCATTACCATTCCAGGTCCGCCTCCGTAGGGTTCATCATCAACCTTTCTGTAATTATCAGTGGTCCAATCCCTTAAATCATGAACTCGAATTTGAATGTATCCATTGTCAGAAGCCCTACCCATGATACTCTCAGATAAAGGCACCCTAACTGATTCTGGAAAAATTGTTAAAACATCAATTTCAAGAGGCATAGGCATTGATCATTAGANAATATTATAAATCTTATTCAGAGGATGCTTTTTGTCCACGTAACTTAGCTTCAATAAAACCATTAATAGCCCCATCCATTACGTCAGACACATTACTCGTTTCATAACCCGTGCGATGATCTTTGACCATTTGATATGGCTGAAAAACATAGGATCGAATTTGACTTCCCCAGGCAATTTCACCTTTTTCTCCGTATTGTCTTTCCATTTCAGCTTTTTTCTTATCTTCCTCAATTTGAAATAACTTAGCTTTAAGAAGCTTAAGNGCCACGGCCCTGTTTTTGTGCTGACTTCTCTCAGCACTACACCTAATTAGTATTCCTGAGGGGTGATGTTTTAAGATAACTGCCGTTTCAACTTTATTGACATTCTGACCTCCTTTACCCCCACTCTTTGTTGTAGTTATCTCATATTCTTTTTCATCAAGCTCTATTTCCGAATCATCTTCAATTTCAGGAACTACATCAATACTTGCAAATGATGTATGGCGTCTAGATTGAGAATCAAATGGTGATATTCTCACTAACCTATGNACACCTCTCTCTGTTTGTAAGTATCCATANGCATGATTACCANTTATTTTTAGAGTAACTGAGCGAATTCCCGCTTCGTCATGTTCTTGGCATTCCACGATCTCCACATTCAATCCCTTTCTCTCTGACCATCTCTGATATTGCCTCAAGAGCATCTCTGCCCAATCACATGCTTCAGTTCCACCTGTTCCAGCATGGATTGTTAAAAAAGCATTATCTTTGTCATGTTTTCCAGAAAGCAATAACTCCATCTCGAGATCACCGAGCATTAAAGACAATTCGTCTATTTCTTTCTTAACTTCAGAGACTGAGCCCTCGTCACCCTCCTCTGCTGCAAAGGCTATTAATTCATCNATATCAGAAACTCTAGACTCAAGACTACCAAATAGGTTTATTTTTTTTGCTGCTGATGCATGTTCCTCAGAAATCTTGGCGGCCTTCTCGTTATCATCCCAGAATCCTGGGGCTGACATCATTTTTTCAAGCTCATCTTGCTGGGATTGAAGNGTTTCTAGGTCAAAGATACCTCCGAAGCTCACCAATGCGTGACTTTAAGGAGTCAGTATCAAAAGCTTGGAGGTCAATGGAAATTTCGTCCATAAGGGTTACTTTATACACTGATAAGCATCACGCAACATGAACAAATGCCAAGGTACCATCATTCGTAGAATTCCGCTCACAGAATCGAGTATGATTGTAACATGGTGCACTAAGGATCATGGGCTCCTAAAGACAGTAGCAAAAGGGGCGAGAAGACCTAAAAGTCAATTTTCTGGTAAGTTGGACCTATTTTATGAGGCAGAGTTTGAAATAATAAGAAGTAAAAAAACTGATTTACATAACTTNAGAGAAATGAAAATTNTGATGACTAGAGCTAGTATCCGANAAAGTTATTTGAAAACTTTATCNGCTAGCTATTTTGCNAAAATGATTGATAAGGTNTCAGAATCTGATAGCCCNATCAACTCACTCTATGAGCTTCTNTACAGGGGATTAAATTATCTGGAGGAAAACGAACCTAAATTATTAGCAATTCGTCATTACGAGAGGGAGATGACCAAAATACTTGGGATTTCAAATCCAGATAAAGAACCCATTACTTCATTATCTGAAATCTGCAAAATACCAAAAATCAGGTCAGAGATCCATAAATTAGTACAGAAAGAGCCCGAAGAAAAAAAATAATGAAACTTCTGTAACCTATGTCGTTTTTTAACGCCAAATTGATAGTGACATTGATTTAAATACTGCAATCGATAAAATAATTCTATCCTAACGATTTACGGATGAGCCTAAACCAAGACTATAACACTCCAACAGTACTTAATGTACTAATAGAGAGAATTCAGAATCTAAAAAAATCAGGAAAGTTTGAGGATGCAATTAGAGCAGCAGAAACCGCAGTTGAATCAGCTAGAAGACTTATTGCAGATAGACCTGATCAAATAATAAATCTTGTCACATGCCTAGAACTGTTGGGAAACCTACTGAGAATTTGCGGCAAAGAAATGGAGAGCGAAGCTGTATACGTTGAAGCTTTGAGTTATGAAGGATCTGAAAAAATTGAAATAGGACAACTAGCAAGAATAAAAAGTAACATTGCCTGTATTTACGATAACAACAACTTAAATGATGAAGCCATAATTCTATACAATCAGGCAATTGATACATTTTCCTCGCTGACACCTTCACCTGAAATTGAAATCGCAAACATTCGTAATAATCTTGGTATGCTGCATAAGAAAAAGAGAGAGTTCGAGGCTGCTGAAAACAATTACATGATTGCTCTACAAGCTTTCGAGAATAAAAAAGGAGCAACCAGTAAGGAGGCAGCTGCAGTATACAATAATCTTGGTACTTTGTTCTATGATGCTGAACTAATAAATCAATCTCGAGAAATGCATGATCAAGCTCTAGAAATTTTGACAGAATCAAAAAAATCCAACAATTCTGATCTTGGTCAATCTTACTCAAATTTAGCCGCTAGCCTAGAAAAATTAGGAGAAAAT
>NYVP01000137.1 GCA_002684575.1 Verrucomicrobiales bacterium | reverse complement strand
TATAACTTTAAGATACCTAGTTGGTTTGTAACAATATTAAAATAAAGATTTTTTTTAATATTTAATTTATCTTTGATATCATGATATATTAAAAATTGGATTAATCCAATGTCTTGAGACTTCCTTTATACATAGTTATTATAACAGATCAAATAGCGATTTAATTTATGAAAAATACCAGCCGTAGAAAATTCATGAAGGGCGCCCTCTATGGAGCTGCCGGAACCAGTACATTTTGTAGTCTGCCTGCAAATGCTAAAGTTAAAGGAGCTAACGAAGATATTCGTGTAGCAGTAATAGGTTGTGGTGGTCGAGGAGGTGGCCATGTTAATGCTTCATTGGGTCATAAAAATGTTAGAGTCGCTGGAGTCTGCGATGCTGATTATAAAAGAAACGAATCAAACGCAAACCGTGTCGCGTCTAAACAAGGTTCTAAACCGAAAATTTATGAAGATTATCGTGAGCTCTGTAGTGACAAAGATATTGATGCTGTAATGATTGCTACTCCCAATCATCTTCATTCACTAATTTCAATTCTCGCTGCTCAAAATGGAAAACACGTATATGTAGAGAAACCTGTTTCACATAATATTTGGGAGGGAAGAAAACTTGTTGAGGCTGCGGAAAAATACGCTAAAAAAGGTGTTATTATACAGCATGGCATGCAGCGTCGTTCGGATACTGGATGGAGAGAGGTTATGGAGTGGATTAAAGACAAACCATTAGGCGAAATGATTGTATCTAGAGGTTTTTGTTATAAACCAAGAAAAAGTATTGGAAAAGTTAGTGCGCCAAAACAACCACCTGCTGAAGTTAATTATGATCTATGGTCTGGACCAAGAGAAATACTACCTATAAGAAGAGAGCGTTTCCACTATGACTGGCACTGGCAAAGCCCATATGGAAATGGCGACATTGGCAATCAAGGACCCCATCAAATGGATGTTGCAAGGTGGGCACTTGGTCAGGAAAAATGTGCACCTAATGTCCTTAGTATTGGAGGCAGATTTGGCTATGATGATGATGGTGATACCGCCAATACACAAATTGCATTCTTTGACTACAAACCAGTACCTCTCATGTTTGAAGTGAGAGGATTGCCTGAAAAAGGACTCGATTGGGGTAAAGGTATGTCTAATTACAAAGGTGCACGAGTTGGCAATGTAATTGAATTCGAAGGCGGTTATGTTAGCGAATCCAAGGCATATGACGATAAAGGTAAAAGCTTCAAAAAGTTCGGCATTACAAATGGTCGCGGGCATTTTGAAAATTGGATAGCATCAATAAAAGAGGGCATAAAAAATGGAGCCGTGGAACATGAGCTATCAGCTCACACTGGTCATATTTCTGCAGCTCTAGGACACATGGCAAATGTCTCACATTTTATTGGAGAAGAGTCCTCCCCTGAAGACTGTAAGGATGCGATTAATGGAGACAAACTGAAGCTTGAAGTCTTTAATCGCTTTGCATCACATCTTGAAAATAATGGAATTGATCTAAGTAAAGCTAAAGCTACACTAGGGCCTCTACTCAGTTTCGATCCTGACAAAGAAGAATTTACTGGCGACTTATCAAATGATGCCAACGAATTAGTTAAAGGCGATTACAGAGAAGGATTTCAAATACCGGACGTCGTATAATCTAAATAAATAAACTCATTAAATAATATATTAAGCGGCTATAAGATTTATAGTCGCTTGATATTTATTATTTTAATTTAAAAAAATTGATATTTCATTGTTTGAAAAATGAGTTCAAATGAGCAAGTTGTTCTAAACAATTCTAAAAATAAATAAAAAATGCCTGATAGTTCAGATAGCAAAAATACTGTAAAAAAACTTCTTGCTGCTAATCGTAGTGAAATTGCAACTCGAATATTTCGTGGGGCAACAGAATTAGGGTTAAGAACCGTTGCCATATATGCAGAAGAAGATCGGTTTTGTGTTCACAGGTTCAAGGCTGATGAAGCTTATAGATTAAGCAAAGAAAAAGGACCGGTAGGTGCCTATCTTGATATAGATGGAATTATTAGTATCGCTAAGGAAAGAAACGTTGATGCAATTCATCCTGGTTATGGATTTCTTTCTGAAAATGCAGACTTTGCTAATGCTTGTAAGGAAAATGGTATCGTTTTTGTTGGACCGAGACCTGAGGTCCTAGCCAACATGGGGGACAAAATTGCAGCAAGAAAAAAAGCTGCAGAACTCGACGTACCAATCTTGGCAGGAAACGAGGATCCCATTAGTAATTCCGATGAAGCCATTAAAATTGCCAAAAAGATAGGATTTCCACTTATAATTAAAGCTGCATTTGGAGGTGGGGGAAGAGGGATGAGAGTCGTCGAAAAAGAGGAAGATCTTCCTTCCCTATTGGAAGAGGCACAAAACGAGGCGCTCAATGCATTCGGTAATGATTCAGTGTTTTTGGAACGTTTTATAAAACAAGCTAAGCATATAGAAGTTCAAATTATTGGAGACCAACATGGTAATGTAATACATTTACATGAAAGAGATTGCTCAGTGCAAAGAAGACATCAGAAAGTCATCGAAATCGCACCATCAATCAATCTTCCTGACACCACTAGATTGGCATTGTGTGATGCTGCAGTGAATATTGCTAAATCTATTGGCTATGACAACGCAGGAACGGTTGAGTTCCTTGTAGACTCGGATACTAATGACTGGTTCTTCATTGAGATGAACCCTAGAATTCAAGTGGAGCATACGGTTACGGAAGAAATCACTAACATTGACATAGTTAGAACACAAATTCTAATAGCTCAGGGTCATGACATGCATTCTCCGGAAGTTGGACTCCCTCAGCAAGAAAATATCGAAAGAAATGGTGTAGCCGTTCAGTGCAGAATAACAACTGAAGATCCTGAAAATAATTTTACTCCAGACACTGGAAGAATTTTGACTTACCGATCTGCCTCAGGCCATGGAATCCGGTTAGATGGTGGACTAGGAACAACTGGAGCAACCGTTACTCCATTTTACGATTCGATGTTAGTAAAACTAACAACTCATGCTCCTAATTTTGATATCGCCTTACAGAGGGTACGACGAGCATTAAGGGAATTTAGAATTAGAGGAGTTAAAACAAACATTCCTTTCCTATTAAATGTTATACAAAATGATAAATTTAGTTCTGGGAATGCTACAACTAGGCTTATCGACACCACACCAAGTCTTTTTGAATTTAACCCAAGAAAAGACAGAGCAACAAAATTACTTAAATTTTTAGGTGACGTTATAGTTAATGGTAATTCAAACGCGAAGGGACAAAAACCTGAGAAAACATTTCAACACCCACGCCTACCACAATGGGATTCGAAATCTTCAACACCCAAGGGCACAAAAGATAAACTGAACGAACTAGGCCCTGAGAAGTTTTCAGAGTGGATTCTTGAACAAAAGCAACTTCTCATTACAGATACAACTCTAAGAGATGCGCATCAATCATTATTGGCAACACGAGTCCGCACCTATGACATGCTGAATGTGGCAGACGCCATTGCAAAAAACACTTCTTCACTTTTCTCATTAGAAATGTGGGGTGGAGCTACCTTTGATTCATCCATGAGATTTCTCAAGGAAGACCCATGGGAGAGACTAACCTTACTGAGAGAAAAAATTCCTAATATACTCTTCCAAATGCTTTTTAGAGGATCTAATGCTGTTGGTTACTCTAATTACCCTGACAATGTAGTCAAAGGATTCGTTCATCATGCTGCTGAACGTGGCATGGATATCTTTAGAATCTTTGACTCACTTAATTATGCTCCAAACATGAAAGCAGCTATGGAGGCTGTAAGAGAGACGACTAATTCAATATGTGAAGCCGCAATTTGCTATACAGGCGATATCCTTGATGAATCTAAGGATAAATATTCTCTTAAATATTATGTGGATCTTGCAAATGAGTTAAAGTCCATGGGTGCACATATACTTTGCATAAAAGATATGGCAGGCCTGTGTCGTCCTTATGCTGCCGAAAAACTTGTCAAAACATTAAAAGAAGAAGTTGGTCTACCTATCCATTTTCATACCCATGACACCAGTGGTATCAATGCCTCATCGATTTTAAAAGCATCAGAAGCAGGAGTTGATATTGTTGATGTAGCTCTATCGTCAATGTCTGGATCCACGAGCCAGCCATGCTTAAATTCTGTTGTNGCTGCTCTAGAAAANACNGAACGAGAGAGTTCACTCAAATTAAGTAAGCTGGACGAGTTATCNGATTACTGGGAAGGTGTTAGAAAATATTATTTCCCATTTGATACATCCCCTCCACACGGTACNGCCGAAGTNTATTTACACGAGATGCCTGGCGGCCAATTCACTAATTTAAAAGAACAGGCAGAAGCCATGGGATTAGGAGCTAGATGGCCAGAAATTGCCCAATGTTATTCAGAGGTAAATGATTTATTCGGAGACATCGTTAAAGTTACACCTTCCAGTAAAGTTGTTGGAGACATGACAATGTTTTTGGTCACTCAAGATATAAAACCCTCTGATGTGCCAAATTTACCAAAGGGAACAGCCTTTCCTGAGTCTGTCGTCGATATGCTTGGAGGTGGATTAGGCCAACCAATTGGTGGTTGGCCATCTGAAGTTCAAAAAGTAATTCTTGGAGATAAAGAAATTATCACTGATAGACCTGGAAAACACGCTGCCTCTATAGATTTTGAAGATATTAAAAAAGAACTGGCTGACAAAATTAACAGAGTTCCCACTGATGATGAGGTTTGGAGTTATTTGATGTACCCTCAGGTCTTTTTAGACTTCAATGAAAGTTTAGATAATTTTAGTGATTTAAGCGTATTACCGACACCGGCATATTTTTATGGTGTCAAAACAGGCGAGGAAATCAGTATTGATATAGAAACTGGAAAAACCCTATTTGTTGAATTAGTCCATGTTAGTGAACCAGATGAAAATGCTAATAGGAATGTGATTTTTGAATTAAATGGGTCAGCCAGGCATACCTNAATAACTGACAACANGCTCACTCCCACAGCAGTAAAAAGGAAAACTGCAGACCCGACTGACTCCAGTCAAATAGGTGCACCTATGCCAGGCTTAGTGGCCGAACTCAATGTCAGTGTGGGCACAAAAGTAAATGAAGGCGACCCTTTATTAACACTTGAAGCCATGAAAATGTACACAACCGTTTCTGCCCCACATTCAGGAACAATTGAATCAATCGAACTAAAGTCAGGAGAAAATGTCGATACTGGTGATTTGCTAATGATAATTGCTTAATCAGATATTCNGATATTTCCNCATTCTCTGAAAGAACCACTTAAAACATAGACAAAAAAAATCGCATCTCCTAAAAGATGCGATTTAAACTAATTATATTTAATTAATAAATTAATTAACTCACCATATCTTTAAGTGCCTTAAGAGGACGAACCTTAACAATTTTTCTTTCTGGCTTTGCAGNAACAGTAATCATTTCACCTGTGAAAGGACTTTTCATCTCTCTTTCTGGTGTTGCTTCCTTTATCTGCCTTACAATTTTGCATAGCCCTGGTATTGTAAATGCACCTGCCTCAGAATTTAGAGCTGATGAGATTTGACTTCCTAATGAGTCAAGAACACTGACTACATCCTGTTTTTTTAGTCCAGTTTGTTCTGCAATAGTGTTTAAAACTTGAGTCTTACTTGGTGGTTTTGCTGACATGGTAATAATTTAATCTAATTGTTCGTTGTTTTGATCTCGTTTAAGAGTTCTTAAATATNTNATAACTTAACCGATTCTTGAAAAGGTCAACCAGTAAAAAATGCTAAAAATGGCTAAAAAATTCATTTTTATTAAAAGATTATCAAAATGAAATCTTCTTGAGGGTTTGCGATTTTAGATGAAGTTTTTAAAATTAATTCACTTTTCTAAATAATTATTCATTTAAAAAAATGCATTAATTTAACTTAATCCTATTTTTATAGATAAATCTTCCAAATTCATAGAATGAGTCCTTGTATATCACTAAGCGTCAGCTCATAGAAAATTTTAAAAAAACCTGAAATATTTGGCTAAACTACGGTTTATTTTAAATTTTATATATATATATATAGAATATTGATTAGCAGGCTGCATTAAAAAAAATCATCAAATCACACAATTTTAAGGATAGAGAAAATAAAAATAATCTATTTACTATCTATTACATTCCATTAAGTCATTAAAACCTTACCAAATTTTATATCACTAATGAAAAATAGGATTAACGAAACATTCGATGATCTAAGTAAATTAGATAAATCCGCATTCGTCGCATATTTATGTGCCGGTGACCCATCCTATCATAAGTCCTTGGATTCAATGCATGCCTTAGCTAATGCTGGGGCTGATATTATAGAAGTAGGAATCCCATTTTCTGATCCATTAGCGGATGGAATTGTAAATCAATTGGCTGCTGCAAGAGCATTAAACGCAGGAATGGATGTCAAAAAAACACTGGAATTGATTGGTGATTTTAGAAAAAATTCAAATACACCAATTGTGATTTTCACGTATCTTAATCCAATATATAATTACGGCTTTGAAAAATTCCACGAAGACGCGTCATCAGCTGGGGTTGATGGAATTTTGATTCTTGATTTGCCTCCTGATGAACAAATCCTCAATGTCGAATTATGCAAAAATAAAGGCCTTTT
>NYVP01000136.1 GCA_002684575.1 Verrucomicrobiales bacterium | reverse complement strand
AGTTGGAATATATCTTCTCCATAGCAGGTACTGGAGAAAACATATCCCGATGAGGAACAGGATCGAAAGACAAGAGACTAATCAATCACCTCTAGATTGGGATTCCACAATGGATCTAGTGAGGAGATAGATCTTACAAGTTAGAGGCTCAAAAGAGACACCTCTTGTTGTCACTTTGTGTTGTCAGTTAGAGTAAAATGAAAGTGAATAAACTTGAACCAATCAGCAAACACTGTAATAATAGAGTGTACCACTTTTATTGGTGTCATTGGTCATCAAAGATATTATTTCTTAAATAAAGCCTTTCTAAAAATATGAAGTCTTCAATAAAATTACTAATCACTCCTTTAATTATAATTCTAGCTTCTTGTAGTAATCCGGCAGACTCAACAGTCGACGCAAAAATTGCAGAAGTAGCGGAAGCAGCAACCTCCATCGACGGAAAGACCTATATATTCAATAAAGATTCTACGATTGGATTCATTGGTTCGAAAGTTACAGGTAGCCGAGAAGGAGGATTTAAAAATTTTACAGGTAGCTTTGATCTAAAAGATGATGAACCTCAATCAGGTCAATTTACCATTGATATGAATTCAACATGGTCCGACGATGAACGACTCACAAAACACTTGAAGGCAGAAGACTTTTTTGATGTTGAAAATTATCCCGAGAGTAAATTTGTAGCGACAAATTTCTCAAAAAGTCTAGAGGGAAAATACGAACTTTCAGGCAATTTGACGCTTCGCGGAGTAACTAAAAATATTACTTTCCCGACCCAAGTAATTCACGATGAAAACTCCGTATCATTGAAGGCAGAATTTGATATTAATAGACAAGATTTTGGAATCAGCTACGCAGGAAAAGTCGATGACCTCATTCGTGATGAAGTTATCATCAAACTAAACTTGATTGCTCAATCTCAATAAAAACACCTCGATAATCTATCTAAAGGGTTATCAAAAAATCATTGAGTATTGTTTAAATAATAATCTCCTAAAATCTCTCCCAACTGAACAATGCCTTCAGTTGAAATAACTAATTTTTTTGCCTGAGGAACAAGATCAAACGCCTTAATGTGAAAGAGATGATCATCATCCTTAACCATTTTCTCTATTTCTGAAACAACATTTATCCTATTAACACTCTTGTCATCTGTAGGCGGTTGTTGACTTAAGTACCAATCCAATTCTTCATTTCTCAGATCCTTACGGCTCTGTTCAACTATTGCACTAATCCACCTAGGTGCGTTAGTTCGGTGAGGTCCAAAAGACATGTCATTTTCCCCGATATGATAAAAAATACCCTCCAACTTTACCTCGTTTCCTTTTTCACGAATCTCGCTAATTGACTCCTTTATGAATCTAATGAATTTATCATATAAGTTACGAGATTCGGCCATACTTCCTTCAGGGGTCCAATCTATAATTTGAGATCCGCTATGAGTAAACTTTGCAATTGCAAAGTCTCCAATATTTTTTTTATCCAAAAAAGATCCGAAACTCAATTCAGGACCAAAGCTACTATAATAATCAACCAAACCCAAAGGCTCCCATTCTTGAGAGACTTTGTAATCACCTCCTAAACTATACTTGTAGGCAACATCTAAATTATTATCTAAAAGTAATTTTTTATCTTTTATCTTTTTAAGATCATCTTTAAAGGCTCTCTCCCCTTCCATATTTCGATGACCTGCCATTATAAATAATTTCACAATACCGCCCCGTGGATAAGGCCATTTATTAAGTTTTCTTGAATCGCTTTCAACTTTACCCAAAGAACTTAAATATGCGTTGGCATAATTAATACCATGCTGAAGCTGACCAAGAGTACCGTAATGATAATGAAGGCCAACACCACCTCCTATCTCAACGCCGATATGGGCTGTTGGCACATATTCTGCAAAATCGTCAGATTCTGTTACTTGTCTCTGACCTTTACTAATCGCATACATTCTAGGCCTTAGATCCATCCCCCATATCGTCTTAGTACAAAGTTCACCAACATAAAATTTAAGATTAGGAACTCCTACGTCCTGACGCCATCTTTTGAGAAAATTTTGAAGATTGTCTCCATAATTCTTCATATAATCTTCATTGAACATGTCATTCTCACCTTGATGCCACATGAAACCCTCAATTTCATAATCGATATTTTTTTTCTTTAATTCATCAAGAGCGTTTTTAACTAAAGTCAAAGCGAGAGGATACATTTTGAATCCTGAGGGTTTATCAGGGTTCCAATCCCCGCCAAGATGAGTACCCCCTGCAGCGCATTTAATAATAGCAACTGGCTCATTGATGGTACCAGCGACCTTCCTCGCAAAACTGATCTCAGGACCGACCACATTATTCACGGGTTTGAGTGATTCCCATCCCTCAGATTTAAACTTTTTCTCACGCCCAATAGAATAATAAAACATATTGTTTTGTTGCTCTTTTCCGTATCCCACATAGGGAGAAAAATCGTCTATTGCTTTTACATTAGAATCCGACCCAACCATATTAGACTGACCCGCAAAGATAAAAACTTTCAATTTTCCCTCAGCGTTAGAGGCCTCTAAAAACAGACCAATTGATAGACCAATAAATAAAGAGGTAAGATATTTTTTCATACCCCAGAAAACACTCTTTAATAAAATTTTACCAGTAATTTTAATTATTAGAAACTGTGTGAATTAGAAATGCATATTCCATTGCCAACTCACGATACTTATCAAACCTACCTGAGGCGCCTCCATGTCCTGAATCGAAATTAGTCTTCAGAAGCAGCAAATTATTATCAGTTTTTTTAGACCTTAATCTAGCAACCCATTTTGCTGGCTCCCAATACTGTACCTGTGAATCATTGAATCCTGCAATCACTAACATATTTGGATAATCAGTCGCTTTGACATTATCATAAGGAGAATAACTTAGCATATACTCAAAAACTGCTTTTTGCGAAGGGTCGCCCCATTCGTCAAACTCTGCTGTAGTTAAGGGAATAGACTGATCCAGCATTGTAGTCACACAATCCACCCAAGGAACTTCAGCTATGACCGATGCAAAAAGCTCAGGCCTTTCGTTAACAATGGCGCCCATTAACAATCCCCCGGCACTGGCACCGCTAGCACATAATTTTCCTCTAGAAGTATAATTCTTAGTAATCAAATATTCTGCACAATCAATGAAATCATTAAATGTATTTTTTTTATTCATTAATTTACCCGACTCATACCAAGCTCTACCCATTTCCTGACCCCCACGAACATGGGCAATAGCAAAAGCAAAACCTCGATCGAGAAGACTAATTCTACTACCTCTAAATGAGGGTTCACTACTGTAACCATAAGCCCCATAGGCATATAGAAGCAGAGGATGATTTCCATCCTTAGAAAAAGCATTTTCTTTGTATACAATGGACAATGGTACTGATAAACCATCCCTGGCAACAACCATATGTCGTTCTGTTACATAATCCGAAGGATCATAATCATTGAGAACAGTTTGCCTCTTAAGAGTACGTCTTTCCTTGGTTCTTAAATTATATTCAAACAAGGTTTCAGGAGTTTTGAGCGAACTGAAACCCAAGCGAACCCAATCTACATTTGACTCCAAATTAACATCTATCCAAGCCGTGTAAGTTGGCTCTCCGAACTCAATTTCATCAATTGTCCCTTCTTGTTGATTTATAATCCTCAATTTAATAAGACCATTTTCTTGATCTTCGAGAACAATAAATTCTTGAAAAACCTCAAAATCATTCAAATGAATTCCGTCTCTCTGAGGCAGAACTTCCCTCCATTCCGACCTTGATGTCTTTTTTTCTGTAGCAGACATCAGCCTAAAATTCTCTGCTTCTAAGTTAGTACGAATATAAAACAGATCATCAATATGATCGATATCGTACTCAAGGCCTCTGACTCTCTGATCAAATAGTTGAAACTCGTCATGAGGTTTCGTGGAATCGATAAATCGATATTCATCGGTCAATGTTTGACTGGATCCAATGATTACATATTTACCGGATTTCGAGGTATAAACATAACAATAAAAAGTTTCGTCTTTTTCTTCATAAACTAAGACATCTTTTTCTGATGAATCTCCTAATTGGTGCCTCCAAACCTGAAAACTTCTCAAAGTCTCAGGATCTTGTTTGGTATAAAAAAAGTTTTACTATCAGCAGCCCAAGCATGACCACCGTCAATAGATTTAATTGTATCTTTAAGTACCTTACGTTTATTTACATCATAAACTCTAATGGTTCTGAAACCCCTAGCACTGACGTCAGTAGAAAAAATAACTAGGTTCTGATCGGGACTAACGTCCCCCTGATCAAAATCGTAATACTCATGTTTTGATGACATTGCAGCAACATCGAATAGAAGCTCTTCGTTATCACTCTCCTCATCTTTTCCGCGTCTGTAATACTTCGTATAATCCGATCCTATTTCGAAACGTGTATAATAGACAAAGTCCTTCCATGGAATCGGGTAGGAGGAATCATCCTGTTTAATTCTTCCTTTAATTTCCTTAAATAAATCCGCCTGCAGTTTTTTAGTTTTTTCAAGGATTAGATTTGTATACTTATTTTCATCTTCAAGATATTTTGTCACTTGAGGATCTTCTCGATTCTTCAACCAAAAATAAGGATCTTCTCTTGGTATACCGTGATCATTATGAACATGATCCTGCTTGTTTGCTATTGGTGCAGATAAATTTTCTGATTCTGCCCAATTCATAAAAATAAGTGCACAAATGATAGCATTTACCATTCGCTTCCAAGGCCGTGACGGTCAGCAAGTTCCATAAGTTCAGGTCTCATAGGCCATTCGTCAGGTCTTAAACTTTCTGCGTGGCGATTACTGGCACCCTTCAACATCATACATCCAGTGTTATCACCGATCGCAGCGATTTCGTCCACCTCAGCTTGACTGAAAGGACTCTCTATCGGCAAAGTTCCATATTCTCTAACCAAATCTTCAATAGGTTTAGCGTCATCACCAGCTTCTTGAATAAAAGTGGGTACCACACTACGAACGGGGGTATGAGATAAATTCCAAAGACATGAAAAGTGAAGTTCGCTCAAATCATATTTGTCAATAATTGACCTCATGTTATCGACCCTACGCAAACCCTCCTCAACCCATCCACTTGGTCTATAGGTTCGATGGTCACCAGCCCGAAACTCGTGATCCGGTTTCATCGTACCATGAAAAATTCCTCCATAATCAACAACTCTTGTTAATATATCGATGCCCGCATTTTCTGCAGCCTTTAAGCATAATCGACCAGGCCAAGGTTCCAAAGGGTTTAGAATAATCATAGCCCAATCCATCAATTCACCAAATTGTTCAAAGCTATAAATTAGATCAAGAGTAAAACCATTAGCAGGGCCTGGAGCAATTCCTAACCTATCAGTAAACCCTGCCACCTTGAGCTCTGACATCGCATCCCATACCGCCGGATCGTTATACCCTTTTTCATCAGGGTTATGAAGCATTACAAGATCAAATTTATTGGCTGAACAATTTTCTAAAGATTTTTCCGCAGCCATTTTTAAGAAGGACGAATACTCGGATGCGGAACGCAAAGAGGGATTACTAAATCTTGGATACCCTTTGGAACCCTCTCTTTTTCCCTCATAGATATCATGACCGAGCATTCCGACAAGACAGTACGATTCACGATCAAAGTCGTTGAGAGCTTGCCCAAGAATCTGATCCGCTCTGCCTACCCCGTAAACATCTGAAGTAACGAACGTTCTAATTCCTGAATCATAAGCCAACCTAATTAGCGAAATGAAACGTTCTTCAGTGAGTGATTCACCGAAATGCATGAAACGACCGCCGCTCCATGTACCAAATGCATTATGAGTTAAATCCATGATTCTACTAAAGCAAAATAAACAGAAATATCCAGAATTAGGTGATTATGAAAAATCAATTTTCTCAGAATTATTCGCCAAAGACAGAAACCGCAATATTTCTTGTGTGCGGTGCACGCCGGTGCTCAAAAAGAAAAAGACCTTGCCATGTTCCTAGAACCATTTGTCCTCCAATTATAGGTACATTCTTATCTACATCAGTGAGACACATTCTGATGTGAGAGGGCATATCATCTCCTCCCTCATAAGTGTGAACAAAATAAGGAGTATCCTCAGGAACCAATTCATCAAAAAATGCGTGTAAATCAGTTCGAGCTGATGAATCTGCATTTTCCATAACTATTAGAGAGCAACTCGTGTGTCTTACAAAAACAGTAACGACGCCATCCTTAATGTCACTTTTGGAGACAATCGATTCAACATCAGCTGTTATCTCATAGGTACCTTTGCCATGAGTAGTGACAACAAAACTATCCGTTAAAATTTTCATTCGGAAATACAATACAAATATTTATCGGATCGTAGAAATATTTCATCATTACTTAGTGCGGGAGTTCCATGAAATTGACTGTCATCACTAGAAATTTTATTGTGAGATATCAGCTTAAATTCTTTATCTGCATTGAATACAAAAGTTCCGCCCCATCTGCTAACCGCATATATCTTATCACCGGCTAAAATGGCTCCAGCGTAAAAAGGCTTCCCTCTAGATCCCTTGCCTCTAGCATCTAAACGCTCACGGAATAACATATCTCCTGATTTAGCATCTACACAACATGCGTAACCTGTATCACTCGCCCAATAAAGTCGATTATTCACAAATACTGGAGTCGGAACATAAGATGATTGATTGTCCTCCCAAATCGTTGCCTCTTCCCTAAGCTCCCCTTTTTTACCATCGACCTTAATAGCCGAACGCCGAAGACTCGGATAACCACCAAAAATATAAACTGTTCCATTTCCGAGCACAGGGCTTGGAGAAACATTGCCGGTAATATTAGTTTTGGTAAACCACCTAAGTTTACCAGTTTCGGGATTCATCCCCCAAAGCTCCCCAGGTACAGGTAAGATTAAATCATCTCTTTCTGGAGATAATTTCATCAGAACTGGTGTCGCGTAAGCCATTTCCAGACTATCAGCCTGCGACTTCCATTTTTGATCACCATCCTCTGGATTGAGTCCATATAGCGTAAGAGATTCTTCAGCTGCACTGACAATAAGAGTATTTTTGTATATTATAGGACTCGCAGCTGACCCCCATTTTCGACGGGTTGAACCAGTGCCCAAACTCTTTTGCCAGAGTTTTTTTCCATCAAGGCTATAACAATGAATTCCGCTCTTACCCAAATAAACAAAAAGCCTTCCTGAATCAATTAGAGGGGTGTTGGATGCATAACCATGCTCAACCAAAAAGCCGCTGTAAGGATCCTCAGGCTGAGTCGCTTTAATTGTGTCTTTCCAGATTATAGTTCCTTTTTCTTTATCAACACAAACGATGTGCCTTATTAATTTTGAAGAATCTTGATCACCAGTGGTTACTCCTGAAAAACTCGTTATAAATATTTTATTGCGATATATAACAGGGCTCGAACTTCCCGGGCCAGGAAGTTTACAACGCCACTTTATATTTTTATCTTCACTCCATTGAGTTGGCACTGCTTGAGAACTGATACCTTGACCGTTAACACCCCTAAACCGAGGCCAATCCTCAGCCATACAAACAACGATTAATTCTATGACAAAAAATAGGGAAATAAAAAACTTACAAATATTCATTTTTATAATTTAGCAACTTAATGAAAATCACATTGAACTTCAAATTGGATAATTTATTAAAAAAACTGATAGATTTTGGTTTAATTATTTAATTGAAAACAATTAAATGCGTGCCTTTTTCAAAATAATTTCTACCGCTTTTCCCTCAGAGACTTTGAATACCAATGATCATCTCTTCCATATTTTTGCCCTTCTGCAAAAACCTGATCAGGACCACTCGACTGAATAGCATACCCATCATTGGAAAAAAAATATCTATAATCTTTATCCCAAGGATCCTTTTGACTCACTGAACCCTTAAGGATAGCGGCAATAGAACTCGGTCCTGCTGATGGCCATGAACCATTCTCTGCATAATAAGATTCCAATGCTTTACCAATCATTTCCATTTGATTTTCAACACGTTTGACTTCCTTGCCACCAGAAAAAAATGGGTAAATAAATATCGCAAAAATAAGTATTAGAACAATGCCTAAAGCCAGTCGATTGACGACTGAATTGATACCACTGATAAGATTTTTTATCACTTCCAATAAGTGTATTTAATTTGATCCAATCGGCTTTACCTCAGCCTCCTCGGTGCCAGGTTCAATACTCGGAACTGAAGGGGTGGGCTGGTTGGCAGGCGGAGGATTTTCTACAGGGTTATCGATTTTCGTTTCGCCATTAATTTTAGGAGACGGAAAATCTTCATCGCTAGTTTCATTTTTTCTCAAACCATCAAGAGCTGAGTCAACGATTTTAACATATCCTCTCGATCCGCGATAATACCAAATAGTTCTGAAAATATTTGCATCATACGCCGACATAATTACTTGCCCAAGAAGTACTCCTTTAGCGCTCATGGCTGATAAAACCCAAACAGGCTCGTCGCCAAATTCAAGGCTTCTTAATTTGTAATTCACATAATCAAAACCAATTCTTGCAGCACGAGCTTCTTTGATAAGAATTTCAAACGCCTTGGTTGAATCAATCTTAATTTTTTTGGAGGACGCGAAACCGATAGGTAAATTTTCAGGATAAAACTTTGAGCTCTCACCTTCATTAATTGACTTTTCTGCATCCACCCGAACAGTTCTCAATCTGAACTGACTTCGCTCATCATTGACCACAATAGTCCATTCTCGAGGTTGACTCTGACCTCGAATTCCACGCATCTCTACAACCTTATCTGCAAAATATTCACCAAACTGCAATTGAACTCTCTGAAGGGCTTTACTAGATGAAACACCTAGTGGATCATCTTCCTGAGCATTGGAAAAAGCCAAAATTACTGTAAAAATTATCAGGTATATCGTCTTTAGGTCAAAAGTCATTATCTTCATGATGATAGAAATACGTATATTAGGATTCGAATCTTAGCACTTTTTTTATAATAATTACCAAGACATATAATTAAATATGTAAAAAAACTACCACTTATTGATGAGCTCAGGCAAAATAATCCTGAAGTGCAGGAAAAAACTCTTAGTGGAACTATAGAAAGGGTAACCTTTCATAATGAAGAAAACGGCTATTGTGTCTTACGAGTGCGTAAAAATGGCGCGACTAAAGTATTAACTGTTGTTGGTAATTGTGCTGCCCCTAATGCAGGAGAGGATATAGCAGCTAGAGGGGAATGGATTGAAGATGATCAATATGGCACTCAGTTTAAGGCAGATGAAATTAGCACCTCGGAACCCGGTAATCTTGTAGGCATTGAACGTTATCTTGGTAGTGGCTTAATTGACGGAATTGGACCTACTTATGCCAAAAAACTTGTAGAAAAATTTGGCCCAGAAGTTTTCAACATTATTGATGACCGATCAAAAAGCTTGGAGGAAGTAGATGGAATTGGACCAAAAAGAAGAAAAGAAATAAAAGCGTCGTGGGAAAAACAGAAATCCGTCAGGCGAATTATGGTATTTCTTCACCAGCACGGTATTAGCACAGCAAGGGCTGTCAGAATTTATAAAACTTATGGTGATGATAGCATCAAAAGATTGCGTGAAAACCCCTACCGACTTTCTCATGATCTTCATGGAGTAGGTTTTAAAACAGCAGATAATATTGCATCAAAGCTAGGCATTAAATTTGATGACCGTTCAAGAATCGAGGCGGGCATTCAATTCGCAATTCAAACTGCGACCGGAAATGGTCACTGCGCATTACCTGAAAATGAACTAATTGAATCAGCCACTGATCTTTTGGGAGTAGATCAAATTAGTGTTGAAAAATGCCTAGAAAGAATAATTACAAATAATGATATCGTTAAAGAGGATATTAATTCTGTCTCCATGATTTTTCCTAATCACTTGGTATCAGCTGAAAAATTAGTTTCTAAAAAGATATTAACATTAGCTTCAAAAGGCGCGAACTATCCAGAAATAGAAATTGAGAAAGCTTTAACATGGTGCCAAGAAAAAATCGGCTATCCGTTAGCCGAGGGTCAAAGAAATGCAGTCGAATTAGCATTACAGGAAAGAGTATTAATCATTACAGGCGGACCGGGCGTTGGTAAGACAACCATTCTTCGCAGTGTCCTTATGATATTAAAGGCTAAAAAAATAAATACTGTCTTGTGCGCACCAACAGGAAGAGCGGCTAAAAGAATGTCCGAAAGCACAAGTTTAGAGGCCTCAACGATACATAGATTACTAGAATTCCAAGGAAGATCTGGAAAGTTTGCACATGATGAAAGCAATCCCCTCAAAGGTGATCTATTCATTGTTGATGAGGCATCAATGATCGACATACAACTTATGTGCTCATTACTTAGAGCACTTCCAAACAATGCTCATTTGATACTTGTGGGTGATGTTGACCAATTACCTTCGGTAGGACCTGGTAGCGTTCTTTCAGATATGATCAGATGTGATAAAATTCCCGTTGCCAGACTTAATGAAATATTTAGACAATCCTCAGAGAGTAGAATAATTAGCGCAGCCCACGAAATTAATCAGGGCGTAATTCCCTCAGAACTCGCAAAATCGGCGAAAAATAATCCTAACTCAGATTTCTTTTTCCTGAGCTGTGATGAACCGGAGGAAACCTCGGAAAAAATTGCCAACCTGGTCAGTCAAAGAATACCGGATAAACTGGGATTAGACCCTGTTAACGACATTCAGGTTATTACCCCAATGCACAGAGGAAGCCTGGGAACTCAATCACTTAATAGAAGGCTGCAAGACTCACTGAACCCAGCAAATGAATCAACCTTCGAGATTGAGCGCTTCGGTGCTCGATACCGAATTGGTGATAAAGTAATTCAGACCAGAAATAATTACGATAAGGAAATATTGAACGGTGATATTGGCAAAGTGGTTGGAATTTCAACTGATCCTGGTAAAATAGAAATTCAATTTAGTGGAGAAAGGATGGCTTCTTACGAACCAGGGGAACTGGATGAAATATCTCCGGCGTTTGCAATCACTGTACATAAATCTCAGGGAAGCGAATTTCCATGCGTCGTGATCCCCGTGAGCACACAACATTTTTTATTACTTCAGAGAAACCTTTTATACACAGCTATCACGAGAGGAAGCAAAGTTGTCGTGGTCGTAGGTCAAAAAAAAGCTGCAGCAATGGCTGTCAAAAACAATGATACAAGAGAACGCTACCGAGGACTACTTGAGAGACTAAGTAATTAAAGTTGATGAGTCTGAGGCTGGATCACAACGTCACCAGTTACCAGATGCTCTGGACATTGCACAGCATCAACAATCGAAGAAGCGGCGTAGCTAACAGGTATCATTTTGTCGCGCATCACTTTCATGTCTAGCTCATCCCAAAACGGAGAGTCCACGCCTCCAAAATAAAAATAGGTAAACTGGATACCTTTTGATCGATATTCGAGTTCCATTGATTTGAGAAATCCAACGGCTCCAAATTTACTTGCGCAGTAGGCTGCTGCTCCACTCATCGCAGCTTTACCTAAAATACCGGGAACATAAACAAAACGCCCTCCACCTGAAGAGGACATCATTTCCCCCACTTCCTTAGCTATCAAAAAGGTTGCACGCATATTGGTATTGGTGACCTTTACAAACTCAAGATCCGTCATGTCTTTAACTTTTCTGATAAGACCAATTCCAGCACAATGAATAAAAATATCTAGACCTCCTAGCGTCGTATGAGTGGTTTGTGTTAATTCAGAAACAAAGGCCGGCAAAGTTAGATCTCCTGCTAATGAGCCTTTGACCCCGTCGATCTGACTTAGTCTTTCACTATCCCTTCCAGTAACAAAAACTGAATGATTGAGATCAACTAAGCGTTTAGCGACTTCTTTTCCTATACCACTTGAAGCTCCAGTTACTAAAACTTTTTTTGGCTCAGTTTCGTTATTTAATGTACTCATTTGTGGTCTTTAACGATACCAACTATATTTCAGACTTGAAAATACACACTCTTACACAATATCAGGAAATTCCCATCTCACTGGAAGATGCGTGGAAATTTTTCTCAAAACCTGAAAATTTAAATGAAATTACGCCCCCTGATCTGGAATTTAGGATCACTTCAGGAAAACCAGAATCGATGCACGACGGTCAAATAGTAACTTACAAGATAAGAGTTGCTCCTATGATTTGGAACACATGGGTAACTGAAATCAAGGCAGTGATTCCTGAAACACAGTTTGTTGATGAGCAAAGGAGCGGTCCCTATAAATTCTGGCATCACCTACACGAATTTGAATCAACAGACAAGGGAACCATTATCAAGGACAAGGTCAATTATGCATTACCGTTTGGAATTTTTGGGGACATAGCGCATTCTATTTACGTTAAGAAAAAACTGACCGATATATTTGATTACAGGAAAAAAATTCTCACTGAGAAATTTGGCTAATTAGAAATCTCTAATTCAAATTCATTTTTAATCATTTGATTCTTCGAGATCTTGAAATTTAATCAACCTCGCTTTCAAAGATTTTATATTCAGGTTTTGAGGATTCGTTGGATACTTATTAAGAAAATCATCAATTAACTCCAAGGCAATTTTAAATTGAGCCTGATCGACCTTGCGATTTATCGCAGTTGATAGAGCCTCTGGGCTGTCATCAGCCCTAAAATTTATATCATCAATAAATACTTCACCTCCTCCTTCAGAAGTAGCGCCAGTAACAAATCGAAAGAGAAGTTTTACTGATCGAACACTTTCAGGAATCTTGATGTCTGGAACTATAATTTCCTCCCACAAACCGACCGTAGAATTAAATTGTTTAAACCCTGTACCTTCAACTATTTGCTTATCCTCATTAAACCATTCAATAAAATATTGTTGAATATACCCACCAGTACCTTTCTTCTTCTGTTTAACAAAAAATGAAAGCTCATAATTAAGACCACCCAAAAGCTTTCCATCAATATTCTTAACAATATGAGCCTCACTCGGCTTTTCCCCCTCATTGATTAAATTCACATAAGCACTATATGAACCTGTATGAAAGTCGGAGTCAGTCCTTACTGCCGGCTGGCTATGCGTAAACTCCCAGCCTAGCGCCTCCTCACCATCTCCCTCTTCGAAGCTTGAATTATATATGACAGCGGATCTATTTGCATCGACCTGATTCTCGTCGGAAAAAATAGAACCGATAGAAAAGGTCAAAAAAAGAGAGTGAATGAAAAATAACGATTTCATAATATTAAATTATGAAGTGATAAAACAATTTTTAACTATCTACTTTCAACAACCAATCTCATAAAACTCGTTGAAGCATTATTTAGATCTTCTTCGAAATCTAATTTGACCGTCACTGTTTTTATAATTTCATCTTCAAATATAACTTCATAGTTCCCCTCATCTGGAATATCTCGCCAATTATTTAAGTCATCTGAAACTTGAACTTTTAACTCATAATTTCTTAGCGATTGTATTGAATTATAGGTTAAAGATAGCCCAACTTCATTCCTCACAACCCGTGGAAGAAATGCTTCGGGCTGTTTTAGTTGCGGATTAAGTCCAAACACATATTCGAGTAAATTTGAAACACCGTCTTTATCAGGATCATCATCAACCCCTGTTTTTCCAATAATTTCCTCACCAAAATATTCAATGACCCATTGTAAATAAGGATTCTCCTCTTTTGGAATAAACGCAATCCAGTTGTCCTTGTTTGACCAACTCATTACGGAAGTGGATGAATCAACTATCTTTAATAAGGATCCATTACCATCTGTTTCTGGATACCAATCATCATCATATTCAAAGTCCAGAATTCCTGCAGAAATCGATGCTAATTCTAGACGAACTCTTTCTCCACCATTATCAAGTTTACCTCTGTATTCCCCTAAAACATTTAGACCTGAACCATTAAGCGATTTAAAGGAATCAATATCACGAACGACGTAAGCAGACTGGCCAGGATTAAGGACAGAATCGGGAAAATCAAAATTAATACCTTCAACGAAACGGACATTAGATAACTGAATGATTTCTTCTCCAAGATTCTCTAACTTAATAAATTCACCTTCTGCTCCATTTGAAGGATTATACATCATCTCTGTTATCCTAAGACTGTTAATAATATTCAACTCTTCGTCTAGATTAACTTCATTAGAATATCCTGGAGTGGGTAATGAAAATGATCCCAATATAAAATTACCATCAGTAATTCTACCTTGAGAAACATTATCAATGGAATTTGCATAATCAATGCGATCCACTTCGCTGAAATTTTGATCGAACAATGCAATTTCATCCTGCAATTTGGATAGTGAAAAATTTAGATGCGGTGGACCTTGATTGAAATCATCATCCGCAATGAACTTTATAAAACCCTTTGCATCAATATAGGTGAGATTAGTGATAGTATATTTGGAGGGTAAATTATTAGGATCATCACTTAGCAACATCCCCCCCAAGTGAACTGGATACTGATTTGGGTTGTATAATTCTAGAAAGTCATTGTCAAAAATAATTCCACGACTTGATAACCATTCATTTATTATGATATTTTTTTCTGAAGCGGTGGGTAATTTTAAACCATTTTTGTTGCCCGGAGTCGGTAGCATTAGTGAAAAAACTTCCTCTCTTCCTGCCCTGCCAACTGAACGGTCAGTCAACTGGTTACCAAAATCAATATTATCAAGAAGCTCTCCACCTCTCTTTATTGATTCAAAAAGATAAACTGACTCACCATTTCTATCCAATCCAAAACCTGAATGAAAACCTGAAGTTCCATCAGCATCATTAGCATAAACAATTACATAGCCATCAGCTTTAATAATTGTTTGGTCAGGAAATTGCCAGCCAGTGCTAATATCATTTTCTTGGGAAATAACCATGCCAGATATATCCCTAGGACTATCACTATCATTCCATAATTCTATATAATCCGGATACGTTCGCTCATGCTCATGAGCAATATTGTTATCAGCAAGTATCTCATTAATAACTAATCTTGAAGCACTAGAATCCACGGTCCAACTTCGAGATCTTGTAGGTTCTTTTTGCCATCTCCCAGCGGAATCTTTAGCGATCACCTCAACAAAATGAGTGCCCTCAGAAAGATCCTTAATCACTATTTTGGTTTCAATCGGAATAACATCGGACCATTCCTGACCATTTAATCTCCACTGATATTCTGAAATAAAATTATTTTCATCTTCAATTCCTGAAATACCCGAAACGTGAACAGTTAAACTAGCCTCATTACTTCGCGTGATAACAGAAGGCTCTCCAGTTATGATTGCACCTGGATCAACATTCCAACCCATATCCTGACCATACAAACCATTAGCAACCGCTGGAGATCCAGGACTAAGTGAAAAACCTAATAACGATTCATCTTCGAATAATGGAGGGTCCTTAATATTGTTATCACCAAGCTCTAAATGTTCTTCAGGAAGAATGTTGTTGTTGGCAAAGATTATAGGGTCTAATTCATCTTCTTCAGAAGAGAACTGATGAGCAAAAAGAGGGGCATCAAGATCAAAAATGTTGCTATCCATAGATATCATTCGACCTGGAACAACTCCACTTCGAGAGGGCTCATCAAAACAGATTGATGCAATTGATACATCGACAATTGTATTGTTTTCAAAAATTGCATCACTGTTATTTTTTAAAAGCAATGCATGGTCAACGTCATAGAAAAGATTCCTAACTATGGTTAGATGCGCATCACTATCAGTGGCAATGGCACTTGAAATACTTTCGCGATCGGGATCATCTGTATGAACATTAAAAAATTTATTCCCTTCAATGTGAGCATCAATACCATCAAAGTCTAAACAATCATCGGTACTACCCAAAAATGTATTATCGATCACATAAATAATTGGCCCCGGCCTTCTACCTCCAGAAAAATCAACAATATCATTATAGCCTGAGGAAGTTCTAAAGACATTCCCAACAAGATTAAAATAGTCCTCACCATCAAGGTTTTCGCCATGGATAACTTCTTCACCTGAAGTGGAAGGAAAATCACATTTGAAAACATCAACTTGAGGATTGCTAAGCTCTAGAATGGTCTTGGAAGTTCGGGTCCAACTTACTTTTTCGAGATGAAGTTTCGATTTTAAAACATCAATGGATTGATCACCCTCATCAGAGTTATCCTGAATCACGTGAATTAGTTTATTGTTCTGAAGTGTATCTTCAAAATAAATTCCATCCCATCCGCCCGATGAATCTGGAGAACTTGTAAATGTGATTGGATTTAGCTTGGTGGCTTCAGCAATCAGATGACCTTTTACAGTCAATCTAGATCCCTCAGTAAAATAAACTGTCACTCCAGGATCAATAACCAGTTGTTTTCCTACAGGAATTTCATAATCTCCATTAATTAAATAAGGCCCACCATCCAAGGTCCATCTTGAATTATCATCAATTGATGGGGCCGGATTAATTGTATCATTATCGTACCAAATAGGAATAATCTCAGAGCTTATTATCTCTCCTTTAAAACCAATTGCTTCGATATTAACCTGATTAATTCCAGGACTCATTAAAGGAACAGCGCCTAGCCCCTGAAGCGCTGCATCGAAGCTAATATCTCTACTACTCGGACTTCTTTGATGTATCTCAACAGCAAGAGTATTAACACCATTTATGAGATTCCCTGAATTGAGATCAAAGTTTTGTAGGCTGGCATTTCTTATTGTGTCTGTAGCTAAACTTAAATAACCAGCATCATTCTCAAGGTTTTCTCTCACCACTTCAGTTCCATTTAAATAAACTGCAACACCATCGTCATAAACTAATCCAAGCCTGAGGTTGGCATATTGACTAGCGTCATCAATGGTGAAACTTTTCCTGAAATAAGTAGTGATAAATTTATTATCAGGATCGTCTCCATAGGAAACTGTGGTTACTTCTCCGCGGTCACCGTAGCCAAATTCTGATGGACCTTCTACCCATTGAGAATCATCAAATTCTTGATTCCTCCATTCAATACCTTGATCGGTTCCATTATCTAGATACTTCCATTCTGAACCCAAAGAAAAAATAACTTCTGATTCAGGCTGATCACCATCCCAAGTACCATCTCTTTGATTTATTGGAACTAACAATCCATTAATTCTGACCCCCGAAGTCACAACCGGATCAAAAGTTCCCTCTATACCTGTAACACCTGGCTCATTCGTTCTGGCAAAACCATTGCTTCTGGAAAGATTACTTTGAACAGTAAATTCATTGGATATCTGGCTATTAATAAAATCTCTCCTTTCATCCATGAAAGAAATCACATCCTCAATAACATCTGATTCCTCAGGGAGCCAATCTAATGAATTTATAACAATCGCATCAAATCTCTCTTTCGAAAAAACAGTCCCAAGAAGTTCTCTGAGATTTTTATAATAGAGACTTAAAATAGTGGGATCATTAAAAAAATTTTCCAATTGAGGCATTCTCTGACCTGCAAAATTAGTGATCGCGGGAAAAATTGAATCATCCGGATCAGCATCAGTATCTCCAAGACCAAATATGGTATCAAAGTCATGGGGAATAATCTTAAATCTTGAATCTTCTAGTCCACTATAAAATTTGTAATCATCATCAGTACCATTTGATAAATTTGTTTCCCTACTAAGAACGATAGTCATAAAAGCGAACCATCGTGCCCATTGGTCAACGTCAACAACCTGTTCTACAGTTTTTAAATAATCATCATCCGAATTATTGTTTATTACCCTCATGAACCTATGTAGATCAGACCAATCATCATTAGCCTCATTGGAGTTTTTTGACCATCCATCAGCTCGGTAACGTTCAGGATCGGGACCCAAAGTTTCATTAGATCTAATGTCCCACTTAACATCTGGCCGACCTTTAGAATAAATATTTCCGCCAGCGTCATTTGGAAAATGATTATCAGCCCAATCCCCATCGATGGCCTCTATATGAAGAAAAGACCCGTATCTACGATTGATGTTATTATCATTCGCTCTATTAACACCATTGTATCTCAACTGAATTGGCCGTGCATCTGCAGCTTCAATTCCAGACAAGCTGGCTAAACGCGAACCCAAAAGTTGTAGGTAAATAAATTGGCTATTTAAATTTATTTTAGTAACTCCATTCCAGGGATTATCCCTAGGTATATTGAGACGATTATTTCTGGGATTTCTGGTACGACTACCAGCACCTCGAACTCTTACTCCACACTGATATCGTATATCAAAATCGTCACCCTGCCTGACAATCAATGTTGCGTTCTTCTGCGCATCACTACCACTGTTAAAATTTCGAAAACGAAAATCTCTATCTTCTCTAATCGACATTACAAGTCGATAAACTGGTTGGTTGCCAGAATATATGTTGTCATCAAATTGAAATAGTGCACAAGGCCCATCATCAAGGTTACCGAAATTTGGCCACTTTCTGGTTAAATCGCCGTTAGTAGAGTTAATATAAAACTCTATCACTGATCCGTCTTGCTGAGGTGGAATAACCGCACTAAAAATATCATCGTTGGATTCAATGTCCCCATTAGATCCATCATCAAACATTTTTATCTCGTTGAATGCTACCGAATCAAGAGAGGATACTCTCCAATGTAAATGAGCGTTATAAGAGCTATTCTCTATGCCTTTTATTTTTGCAGTTATTAAAACTGATTGTTCTGAATTTGGGACTGGAGGACTGTGCTTCACGTCTAGGATAAGAGGAGCAATGTCGTCTGAAAAATCTTCATTGATATTTCCCGGGGTCGGCGATTTATCAAAACTCCAATTCTGACCATATTTATTTGAAATAGCGTTATTAATGAGTTGAATAGATGCGCCACCTCCATCAGCTAAAGAGCTCCACTTCCAGCCAGTTTCATTACTTAAAATATCTTGATCAGTTTCAGCAACTCTATTTGCCCAGTCTCCTTGATCTGAATATGTAATATCATCAACGGTTTCCCCGTAAGAGTCTTTGATTCTGATTCTTTCACCTCGATTGCTCAGCTGACCTGTCCAGGGACCTATTAAATTTTCGATCTCCCCATAATTTAAAACAAATTTTTCCAAGTCTGCAGCTATAACGACATATTCTCCGGGAAGAATATTAATGTCTGGAAAATTAAAATTAATTCCTGAGGTGAACTTCCAACCCTTCATTGGAACAGGGCTTAGTCCGGTATTATGTAACTCAATGAACTCTTCTCCAGGATCATTTGAGGTTGAATTATACATAATTTCACTAATAACGATGGTGTTTTCTGGACCACCGACTTCCAATTCAACAAGAGCAATGTTGGAGAGTTGATCATTAGCAATAGACCTGTAAGTAAAAGAGTCTTTTCCATAGAAACTTTCTGCAGGTTTGTAGTCAAATGAACCATCAGGCCTGAGAGTAAGTTCACCATCACCAAGATATTCAACCAAGGAAACTTCTGCTGAATGACCCTCAATATCTGTATCATTCTTAAGAAGCCCATTTTCTGGTAATATGCTAATTGATTGACCAACTAAGACGAAGAATTCATCATCCTCAGAAACAGGAGCATCATCAACATCAATGACGAAAATGAGTGCCTGGATCGATTGAGAATTTTGATAGCCATCATTAACAGCAAATTCAAAAGTATCCAACCCGCTGAAGTCAGGATTAGGAGTATAAGTAAATCCACCATCACTGGATAAAGATAAAGAACCACTTTCAGGCTCCTTAATCAGAACCGCAGTCAAATTATCTTCTTCAAGGTCTGAGCTTTTAGCCAAAAGGCCAAATTTGGCTTCTTTGATCAAAACTGAATCCTCATAAACAACATATCTTTTGATCAGACCTTGAGGCGCATCATTAATACGAATTGAAACTTTTGCAGGCTCTGAGTTGAGTTCACCATCTGAAACTAAATACTCAAAATCCAAAACTCCGGAAAAATCTGGTGCTGGTGTATATTTGAATTCCCCATCCCCAAGATCTGTTAATAGCCCCTCTTCAGGACTCGTTAGCAAGTTAACAACCAGTTCATCGCCATCAGGATCAAGGTCATTAGATATTAGAGAGTTAATTGGGATAATCAAATCTGTGTTAGGGGGACACAAATAAACATCATCATTCGCAATAGGCACATCATTTGATGGTATAACATTTATGGTTGCTGTTACTGGAGGGGCGTTGCCGACCAAATCCGAAACCGCATAAGTGAATTTGTCCTCACCATAATAATTTGGATCAGGAACATAAACAAAAGAACCATCGTTTGAAAAACTCAAAGAACCGTGTTTTGGATCAGTTTTTAACAATGCAATCATGTCAACCCCATCAGGATCGTAATCATTTTCAAGAACGCCTTCACTAGCTTCTACCTGAAGAGAAGCATCTTCGGCAACTTCAAAAACCTCTCCAGTTGATACCGGTAGGTCGTTCTGACCTGGCTGTATTTCTATGGAAACTTTTGCAGTATCAGAAAATTCTCCATCCGAAATTGAATATTCAAAACTATCCTCTCCCTCATAGTTCAATTTCGGTCTGTAAATAAAACTACCATCCTGATTGAATTCTAGAAACCCGTTGTTGGGAGCGCTAATTAAAACAACACTCAATTCATCCCCATCAACATCAACATCATTACTCAGAATTGAAGTTGGTGCAGAAAGTTTAGCAGATAAATTTAAATCAAATCCAAGATCTGAACTGGTGGCAGTCGTTTGGTGCACTTCAACAGCAATCAGATTATCGCCATCTCGCAGAACAGATGGGTCAACATCAAAATTAAAGTAGGTCAACTCATCATCTCCACCAACAACATCCGTAGAAAAATCCTCAAATCCCGCATCTGGAGCTAAATTTGAACGAACCACTTCTACACCATTGATGTAAACTGCAGCACCATCATCCCTCAAAAGTCCTAATTCAAGAGATTCTACTCTTTCAATTTCGTCAACATCAAACCAATGCCTAAAAAAGGTTGTTGGGTGTTTATCATCAGCATCATCTCCAAAACTAATCGTGGTAGTTTCATTATCATCACCATAACCAAATTTTCCATCACCTACACTCCAGAATTCATCATCAAATTCTAAATCAATCCAATCGTTTCCAGGGTCTGAGCCATCATCTAAAAACAGCCAAGTCGATTCAGAACTTATCAGCTCAACATTGGAACTTTTAAATGTCTTTACTTCAAAATTATCTATTGCCCATGACGCGTTATCACCGCCTTGCCAATCATCACCACTGGCAAACAATTCGATGGTTACAGTGTCTGCAGTATGAGGTATTTCTTTAAGACTTAATTCATTTCTTAAATCGTAGGCCGAATCCAGAAATTGAGGGCCTGTTGTAAAGCCCAAATCCTCTGACCTTGCCAATAAAACATCAGCTGCTGGCACATAACTCTGATTATTAGAACCTAATCGATTTGAAAAAGAGTGTGAGTAAACAGGCAGACCATCAACGGAAATAGTGAATGACTCACCATCCCAAGAATCAATAATGGCAAGAACAAAACCTATCGATATTTTATCATGAGAAGGCAAGTTCTCTAAAATGATTGTGGTAGGATCTGCAGGATTACCGGATGTGCTATTCCTAATAAATTGCCCTTCGAAACCCCTTAGATCAGAAAATTGTCCCACAGGTTCAATCTCAACATCCCCGGAAAATGCAAAATTAACACTGCCGTTGAAAGCTTCTTGTAGAATAAGTTTAGGAAACCCATCAATTCCTTGAGAAACTTGAAGAGTATTATTCTCGGTAATTATAAAATTATCATCATTTGCAGAAGGACTGTCATTAACGGGCAAGATATCTACTTTAACTTTTGCGGGTAAGGACTGATCCTCTCCGTCAGAGGCAAAGTAAGTAAATGACGTCAGACCGCTAAAATCATCATTAGGAGTAAAACTAAAACTTCCATCCTCTTGAACAGTGGCGATGCCATCTTCAGATTGAGCTCCCAAAGAAAACACAAGCGGTTGATTTTCGATATCCGTGGCATTGAATTTTTCAGAAGATTCCGAATCAAATGATAATATTTCATCTTCTTTGATACTAAAGGAACGATCTATGACGACTGGTAAATCATTAACAGAATCTACAACTATTTTAACATTGGCAATATTACTAGATCCATCATTATCGGTAACTTTATAGGAAAACTCATCATCTCCATAAAAATCAATTTCTGGTATATAAACAAAAGTTCCATCATCATTCATCGAAAGAGTTCCATGAGAAGGGTTGTCCTCAATTTCAACAACAGATAAAGCATTATTTACGATATCATTATCAAGAACTCCAGAACGAGAACCAGTACCCGAATAATTAATAACTATATCATCAAACCATACATCTGTTAATTCATTACCCGAGTTAGCACGATTGTTGTACACCCCTAAATCAATGGTATGAATTCCAGCATCTAAAGAGACTTGAGTTGAAAAAGTTTGCCAACCAGTATCTGACTGGCCTTCGCCTGATAACCTGTCGACTTCATTTCCATTATTCCCGATATAATTCCCGTCCACGGCAAAAACAACAGCGCCGTACTCATTCTCCTCATAGTTTTCAGAAACCACTAATCGATACTTAAAACTAATCTCCAATTCGGAGCTTTCCCTAAGATCGATGGTATTTCTCCAAGATCCTGCAGAAGTTACAGGTCCGAAAAACCACCCACCTCCAACCTGAATGTATGCGGCATTCGTTCCATCGACACCAACACCTTGCCCGATATTTCCATTAGCATTGTTGGGCGCTGTCGTGTCAAAAGGCCCATCAAATGGATCATCAACATAACTAAAGGAGTTTGATCCGCCGTCATCATTCGAAAGAGGAGAAATATTCAAATCTAAACCAATGTCACTACTCGTGTTTCCTGCTTGATGCAATTCTACCGCTATTTGATTATCTCCAACGATCAGCAATCCCTCCAAATCAACTCTGGCAGAAGTATAGCTAGCCTCATTATTGACACCAGCGACGGCAGGAGTTAGTGAAGTAACATTTCCCTCTGGAATGGCAGGAGAACGAAATACCTCCTCTTGATACACATAAACAATGATTCCATCATCTGCTAGATAATTAATTTCCCAATCAGGAATTTGTGCTTCTTCTTCATCAAGTGAAAACTTATTTCTGAACAAGTAAGTTGTAACCAAGTTTTCCCCATTTGCGGCCTGATCGATTCCATAAAGCTCATCATCAAGCCCCGGAAACGCATCAATGGTACCCGATTGAATAGGAATGGGAGCAACGAACCATGGCCCAACATTAGAAGTATCAATATTGAACTCGGAATCAATCCAACTATAACCAGAGGCATCGGTAGGGTAATCTTCTGAGTCACCATTTTCATTTTCTAGACGATCTAAAATTTGCCAATCATCTTCAATAAAACCAGGTGCAATTTCCTCATCGAATGAAACCTCTAGGATAGGTCCTGTTCCCGTCTTTAATTCAGAATCTTCTGATATTTGATAATTATCATCAACAGCAACGGACTGAGCTTGTAATAATTTAGAGGGACTAACGTTAAAAGAAAAAAATATAATCGCAATTAAAGAGCTAAGGTATTTAGAAAACATTTCCAGAGTGGCCGAAAGTTTAGGGGTAATCACTATATTCTAACTATTTTGTTACAAATTCAATTCCAAGAGTGGAAAAGATTATGAATTAATCAGGGGTTAACGTGAATTTATTGAATTTATAGCCCATTGAGCGTGTTCTCTAATCATTAAACTTTCTTCAGTTAACGCTTTCTTAAGGTGAGGAATATCCGAATGTGTTCCCGTATTACCTATTGCAACGCAAACATTTCTAATAAAACGCTCTCTTCCAAGACGCTTAACCGGTGATTTACGAAAAAGCTCTCTAAAGTCATTATCAGTTAACTGAAGAAGTTGGATTAATGACATCCCAATAAAATCTCTTGCGGCGAACTTGGCCTCTTTTGAAGCTTCAGCAAATCGGTTCCAAGGACAAACATCAAGACAATCATCACAACCAAATACTCTATCGCCGATAGATTTCCTAAATTTCTCTGGAATAGGTCCTTTGTGCTCAATGGTAAAATAAGAGATACACCGTCTAGGATCCATCTTGTTAGGAGCTGTAATTGCATTCGTAGGACAGCAATCAATACACCTTGTACAATTTCCACACCTATTTGCTATTGGCTTATCAGGCTTGAGATCCAAAGACGTCACCAATTCTGCGAGGAAAAACCATGTTCCCAATTTTGGATGAATTTGAACAGTACTCTTCCCATTCCAACCGACTCCAGAATCAGTGGCAAAGTCTCTCTCAAGCAGCGGACCATAATCCACGTAAAATCTTTGCTCACCACCCAATTTTTTTAACGCCTTAGAAAAACGAATAAGTTTCTTATCAATGACATCGTGGTAATCATTTCCCCATGCATACTTTGCAAATTTACCAACTCCATTTTTTTTTAAATTTGATAATTCTCTAGGGAAATAATTTAAAGCAAGAACAATCACAGTTTTTGCGCCTTCAAAAAGCAAGCTTGGATCTTTTCTTCTTTCAGGATTCTTCGCCATCCATTCCATGTCTCCATGCTTATCATCGTCCAGCCAATCTTGAAATTCTTCAGCATGTGATGCCTTTTGGGCTCTAGCAAATCTACAATCTTCAAATCCAAGATCCTTGGCAATTGATTTAACCTGATCTTCAAGTTTGACCGACATATCAAGCTAACTCATTTTTGAAAACCAAAGTCTAGCACTCTCTGCAATACCAAATGAAATTTCTTCGACACTGAGATCATCAGTTGGTATCCTCTCATCACAACATTGATTGTATAGAGCAGATCTTTGACTCAGAAGATTGACTATAGTTTTTCTGGGGTCCTTGGTTTGGAGCAAAGGCCTTTCATTATTTCTTGAAACCCTTTCCAATATTGAATCAACGTCTGCATCAAGCCAAAAAACGATTCCAAGTTCTCGCAGAGATTGGATGTTTCTTTTATTTGTCACAATCCCCCCTCCAGTAGCTATTACTAATCCCTCCCTGCCAACAAGATCTTCTAAAACTTGAGACTCTAATTTCCTGAAAACGCCCTCACCTTCATCATTAAATATTTCATTGATAGACTTTAGGGCAGTTTTCTCTATCAGTGCATCAGTATCCACAAAATCGAAACCTAAATTATCTGCTAAACGACTAGCTATGGTTGATTTACCACTTCCCATAAAACCTATTAAGGAAAGGTTCATAGGTGTATGACGGAAATTCTGGATCATTTTAAATATTTTAATCTTTTAGACAAAACCTGCAACAAATCACAAAACATGCAACATTGACGAAAGCCAACGATTCGCGACTTTTAAAGGGAAACAAATGGAAACATTAACACTAGGAACAGGAAACTCGCAGGAATTGAGAGTCGCCATTGACAAGGCTGTAGATCATCTCGAAGAGGGATCAATTGTAGCTCTGCCTACCGAGACCGTTTACGGTTTAGCGGCCAATGCGTTAAATGCAGAAGCATGCGCCTCCATTTTCGAAGCAAAACAAAGACCCAATTTTGATCCCTTAATTGTGCACGTTTCAGGACAAGAAATGTTGGATAGCGTGGCCGAGATTCCAGATAACATTGCTGATGTCACTTATACTTTAATTAAGGAGTTCTGGCCTGGAGCACTGACTTTTATTCTTCCGAAAAAAGAAATTGTTCCGGACATTGTCACATCTGGGCTACAAACGGTGGCCGTTAGGCGGTCAAAAAATAAAATTTTTGCCGAGATAATAAATTCATTAGAATCACCCATAGCTGCACCGAGTGCCAATCGTTTTGGAAGCATTTCACCGACTTCCGCAGCTGCCGTAAATATAGAACTTTCAGGAGTTATTCCTTTAATCATTGATGGAGGAGCATGTTCTGAAGGTGTTGAATCAACTATAATAAAAGTAGAACCTTCAGAGAAAAAGAAACCAATAATCAAAATATTAAGACCTGGTCCAGTGACGCCGGAAATGTTAAAAAAATTTGGGAAAATCGAAAAAAATCAATCTCATTTAGATGAGACTTCAAGCTTAACATCGCCTGGGCAACTTGATTCTCATTATGCTCCAAAAACACCATTGAGAGTATTAGCATCTCCTGATGAGTTCAAATTGGATTGCTCAAAATCTTATGCCCTACTCAGTTATCGGGGACAAAGAAAAGATGGATATCTAGAACTATGCGAATGGTCACACATTGAAACATTAAGCCCTGGTTCTGGTAAATTACCTGAAGCGGCTGTCAGATTCTTTTATTCTCTTAGAAAACTTGATGAGTTAGGGGTGGATGAAATAATATCTGAGCCTATTCCCGAAAGAGGAATAGGGTTAGCAATAATGGACAGGCTAAAAAGAGCAAGCCACCAATTTAATTAATTCAGAAAATTTATGTCTCTTCTAAGATCCATGGCAACAGTAAGCGGATTTACCGCTTTAAGCAGGCTACTAGGATTTATTAGAGACATTTTGATGGGATATTTTCTAGGAAGTAGTCATGCGGCTGATGCATTTTTTGCAGCTTTTAAATTTCCTAACATTTTTCGTAGAATTTTTGGTGAAGGCGCATTTAACTCAGCTTTTGTCCCACTGTTTTCGAAAGAATTAACATCAAAGGGGCGGAAAGAGGCGATGCATTTTGCAAGCCAAACTTTTTCTATACTGGCGATTGTCTTGCTAATAATAACCATTATCGCGATTCCATTAATGAGCTGGATAACTATGGTGCATGCACCAGGTTTCAACGCCGTTAAAACATTTCGCGGGGATTCGAATAATAATGAAGTTTCATTCGATATTAAACTCAAAGGATCCAAAGCTATTTATTTTGTTATAGAAAACGGAGGCACCGCTGAATTAAAAAACATTACTTTAACTGATAATAATAATGATACCGAAAATCCGCTTGATCAGTCAAATTGGTTAAGCGAAAAAGGGAAATTGATTAAGAAATATTCGCTTTCAAAGGATAAAAATTTTACACGAATAAAAGGGAATGCACTGATCAAAAATTCAAAAGAAGGCAGCACTAATTTAAGTATCTACAGAAATCATCCGGACACCTTCAACCTCACCGTAACTCTTTCCAAAATAACATTTATCTACTTACTGTGCATGGCATTGGTTGCTCATATGAGCGGGGTTCTAAATACTGTAAAGATATTCGGAATGCCAGCTGCAGCCCCTGTCCTGCTAAATATGACTTTCCTTGCAGGGTTTATTATTTCTTCAATTTTTTGGGGACTCAAAGGCGACCCAGTAAAATACGCACATGTAGCTGCTTGGTGTGTTTTCGTCGCGGGGTTTCTTCAATTAGGCGCATTGTACTTCACTTGTTTTCGAGAGGGGTTGCGCATTAAATTGTGTAAACCAAAACTCAGCCCTCAAATAAAAAGACTTTTCATACTGATGGGCCCCGGAGTATTGGCTGCAGGCATACAACAAATTAATTTACTTGTGGGAAGTATAATAGCTTCATTCAGAGAAGGAGCCATTTCTTACCTTTATTATTCTGAAAGAGTTTACCAACTTCCTTTAGGCGTGATTGGAATTGGCTTAGGTGTGATACTTTTGCCAGAAGTTACAAAACGACTTAGGAATGGCGATCAAATAGGAGCCATTACTAGTATGAATAGAGGAATAGAACTCGCCATGTTATTGACTATCCCTGCTACAATAGCATTAATCGTCATTCCCTATCCCATTATCTCCACACTTTTTCAGCATGGGGCATTTACAGCGGAAGACGCTAATCTAACTGCACTTTCTTTGGCAGGATTTGCTTTAGGTATACCAGGATATGTTCTAGTTAGAGTCTTACAACCTGGTTACTTTGCGAGAGAAAATACAAAAACTCCAATGCTTATTGCCGGAGTGACGGTTATTGTAAACATCGTTTTTTCAATAATTCTTTTTGATTCTTTGGGACATATTGGAATCGCTATCGCAACTAGTATAGCCGCATGGGTAAATGTAGCATTATTATTATTTGGGTTNAGAAATTTCTTGAAGCCAGATGCCAGATTAAAATCCAGAATGCCCAAAATATTTATTGCAAGCATCGTAATGGGCTCATTACTTTGGATTCTTCACCAGACAATCAAAGAAATGTTTAATCATGATTTCTGGCTTAGGCTGGGTGGAGTTTCAATCTTAGTGATATTTGGTATAACAATTTATTTTTTCATAGTTTTCAAATTTAAAGCCTCGAGCATAAAAGAGCTGAAAGCAGATTTCAAAAAATCATAATTCAGAGCAAGTACTAAATCTGCGATAATCATGAAGATAATTAGAACAATCAAAGAATTATCTATTCTGGAAAATTCTAAGCCTGTGATACTCGTACCAACCATGGGTGCTCTTCATGATGGGCATCGCAAATTGATTAAAGAAGGTAAATCTCTTAGCAGCAATAGTGGAACACTCGTTGTTTCAATATACGTAAACCCAATACAATTTAACAGCGAAGAAGATTTAGAAAAGTATCCTCGCACATTTAATGAAGACAATAAGGTTTGTGAGGAGGAGGGGGTAGACATCATTTTTTTACCTACAGACTCAGAAATGTATCCNTATCAACCTCNAACAAAAGTCACTGAAAATACACTTTCAAAAGAACTTTGCGGCTTNAAAAGGCCTGGTCACTTTGATGGAGTTTGTACTGTNGTNACAAAACTATTTAATATAATCANACCTNATACTGCTGTTTTTGGAAAGAAAGATTACCAACAGTTATCAATNATNAAACAACTTGTTACCGATTTAAATTATGCGATAGAAATCTTGCCAGTTGAAACTCATAGAGAGCCCAATGGCTTAGCGATGAGCTCAAGAAATCAACATCTTAATTTAGAGGAAAAAGAAAAAGCAGGCAGCATTTATAAAGCACTGTGCGCCATGGCAGAGAGTAAGAAAACCATTTCACAGGAAATCATTGCGTTAGGCAGATCAATCATAGAAAAAGAATCTCAAACAATTAAAATTGAGTATTTAGAAATTGTGGATCGAATTCGTTTAGATAAGTTGGATATCATTGATAAACCAGCTTTAGCAGCGATTGCAGTTATAGTTGGAAAAACAAGATTAGTCGATAATATTGAAATTGATCGTTAGTAATATTTCAAACAACTGGCGTATAATAAATTNNATATCTAATTGCCCCTTAAATCACTNAAAGAAGTTAATGATTGAATATGATTTTGTAGTCGTAGGAACTGGTGTTTCTGGACTAAGCTTCGCTCTTGAAGCTTCTAAATATGGCAGTGTTGCGGTAATCACAAAAAGGGCCTCTGAAAATTCAAATACTACATGGGCACAGGGAGGGATTTGTTGCGTGGCCGATGATGAAGATTCATTCGAATCACATATTGCCGATACAGTCGATGCAGGGGCAGGACTATGCGATCACGATATAGTAAAGACTATCGTGGAGTCNGCTCCAAGCGCGATAGAGAAAATGGTTAACATCGGGGTACAATTTGATAGAAATTCCTCAGGAATATATGAATTAGGAAAAGAGGGCGGACACTCTCAAAGAAGGATCCTGCATTCAAAAGATACAACGGGAAAAGAAATATCTGAAAAACTGATCTACTCCGCCAAGCAATCAGAAAATATAGAAATTTTTGAACACCATTTTGCAATCGATATTATCACGACAGAAAAATTAGGCGTCTCAGGAACTAACGAAGTTGCGGGTATATATGTACTCAACGAATCGACCGGAGAAATTTTAACTTTCAGATCTGATAAGGTTGTACTCTGCACTGGCGGATGTGGTCGAGTTTATTTGTATACAACGAATCCAGATATCGCCACTGGCGATGGTTTGGCTATGGCCTATAGGGCAGGAGCTGAAATATCAAATATGGAATTCATTCAATTCCACCCGACTTGCTTATATCACCACGAACTTAAGAATTTTCTTATTTCTGAAGCAGTCAGAGGAGANGGCGGAAAACTAATAGGTAAAGATGGAAATGAATTCATGCACAAGTACGACCCTAGAGGATCCTTGGCACCTCGGGATATTGTCGCGAGAGCTATCGATCATGAAATAAAAAAGACAGGACAACCGTGCGTNTACGTTGACATTAGACATAAATCAAGAGAATACATCGAAGAAAGGTTTCCAAATATTTATAAAACTTGTTTATCAGTAAATATTGATCCTGCAATTGATCCTATTCCTGTTGTACCAGCAGCTCACTATCAGTGCGGTGGAGTTAAAACTGATGTTGATGGAAAAACATCTATCAATGGACTATACGCAATAGGAGAAGTTGCATGCACAGGACTTCACGGAGCTAATAGGCTTGCTTCAAATTCTTTGCTCGAAGGAGCAGTTATGGCCTACCGAGCCGTAGAAANCATNAATACGGAAAATAAAAANAATAGACCAAAAAATAAAAACCTAATTATTCCTGATTGGACGAGTGGNGAAGCTGAAGACGTGGATGAATTGGTCGTCATCTACCATAATTGGGATGAAATAAGGCGCTTAATGGGTGATTACGTTTCTATTGTTAGAACCAACAAAAGATTAAAAAGAGCCGCTACAAGATTATTAAATTTAAGGAAAGAGGTCCAAGAATTTTATTGGAATTTTAAAATATGCAGTGAACTTTTAGAATTGCGAAATCTAGTAGATACCGCCTCTTTAGTTGTTAATTGTGCACAAAGAAGAAAAGAAAGCCGAGGGTTGCATTACACCTTAGATTTTCCTGATACCAAAGATTCGAAGGAAGCGCATAATACCATTATAAAATTCGACAGAAGTTCCACTCAATCATCCGTATCATAAATCGTAATCTCAAGTTTCTGTTCTGTTTCCAAATTGCATATCGTATAATCTTTTATATACAAGAGAATCCTTCAACAATTCCTCATGGCCTCCAATAGCTGTAATCCGACCATTTTCCATCACCACAATCTTATCAGCACTTAAGATAGTCGAAAGCCTATGAGCAATTGCAATAGTAGTCTTACCACTTGAAAGCTCTTTAATTGCATCCTGTATGACCTTCTCCGAGCGCGAGTCTAGAGCAGAAGTTGCTTCATCCAGTAAAAGAATTGGTGCATCCCTTAAAATGGCCCTTGCTATACTAATTCTTTGCTTTTGCCCACCGGATAACTTATCCCCCTTATCACCAACAATACTTTGATAACCATTTGGTTGCGATTCAATAAATTCATGGGCATATGCCATCTTAGCTGCATTAATAACCTCTTCGTCTGTAGCCCCTAATTTACCATACCTAATGTTTTCCATTATGTTGTCATGAAAAAGAAATGTGCTTTGATTAACAACTCCAATATAATCACGAAGGGATGACTGGCTAATTTTTNTAATATCATTACCATCAATTTTTAAAGTTCCCTCAGTNGGATCATAGAATCTTAATATGAGTGAAAATAAGGTGCTTTTACCCGCCCCACTCTCGCCTACTAATGCATAATTTTTTCCTGAACCAACGATGAAATNAATATCCTCAACAGCATAATTTTCATCACCATAAGAATGACTAACATTTTCAAAACAAATCTCACCACGACATGAATTCATTTGAACGGCATCCTCTTCATCCTTAACAGAAGGAACCCTATCCATCATCTTGAAAACTTTGGCNGTTGCAGCAAGTGATTTCTGCAANAGCACTGATATTCGGCTCATNGTTTTTGCAGGGGGATACAACAGAACTAATCCAGCATTAAGAGCTAGGAACTTTCCAGGCCCCCCATCGCCCGGAAAAAACGCACAATAAACTAGGGCAGCACCAACTCCAAATGAAGCAACCACTTCAACCAAAGGGCTAACGATTTCCATTGCCTTTCGCCAGCGCATTATAAAAATCATCATTCTACTATTGGCTGCGACAAATTTATCTACTTCATAATCCTCTCTTGCATGGCTCTTAACAACTTGAATTCCTGAAATTGCTTCTTGCATGACAACCATCATTTTTTCTGCTTCCTCCTCTTCTTTACTACCTGATTTTCTAACTTTTCGGCCAGCTAGAATAACCGGTAATATACACAGAGGAAAAAGAACTAGAGCGCAAAGAGCAAATTTCCAATCAATATAAAAGATTGCAGCCACAGCCGAAACAATTGCTATTGGCTGTTTAATTATATCACTTGATGCTGTTGTTAAAGTCTGTTGTGCAAGGCGCGTCTGGTTAAATACAGTTTGCATGATTTCGCCACCTTTACTTTGATTAAAGTAATCAATGGATTGCCCCATTAGCTTTCGATAAAGTTTGACTCGTATATCACTTAGGACTCGAAGGCTGCACCACAACATACAATATGCGTTTAAGTAACCACATAGCCCTCTAGCTACCATGATCATTGGTATCAAAAGAGCCACAAAAAGAATATCACTATTGAATTCGGAAACAGCTTCTGAATTTTTGATTAGAACTTCTTCGACCTTTTTAAAAGATTCTTCAGCNTCTTTGAAATCCTCTGGAGCAACCTTGTCTTTGACTTTTTGAAAATCATCTAAACTTTTACTATCACCAAAAACAACATTAGTGACATAATTAATAACCAAAACCATTGCGCCATTGACGACACCATACAAAGCACCAAAAAGAATACCCAAACCAAAACGCCATTTGTATGGTTTAANATAACTAGCTAATCGCCGGTAAAGAACCATCATGGAACCTTCGGCCAAATCGGTTGTTTCCTGATTAGATTTTACTTTCATAAACTTGGCCTTTCAAGCCAATGGAATGAACCGATAGCACGTTTATCATAACTAGTCGATGGGCCCATTGGAATAACAATTTAAGAAACCCTAATAACCTCAGATTACTTTCCATCAAGACAAACTNTAAAATAAGAGGTAATCTATTATTTAGGGGAATAAANAACAACCAAGCCTGATTGATTTTAATGNAGNATTATTTTAAATATNTTTCGANNAATCGTAGANCANATATCATTTTTTGGNCAGNGAAGATCATTCTTTTACAAGGTATCAGTTTTTTTATTTTAACCCTTTCGTTAGAGGGAAAGGAAATTAAAAGAGATACCATTTTCGATAAGTGGGATAAAAATGGAGATAACAAATTACAATTGGATGAACTACCTCCAAATGCCAGGCCCAACTTTAATAAGGCTGACCAGAATAATGACGGTACAATTTCTAGAGAAGAGGACAAAGCCTTTCGCAACCGATTAAAAAGAAATAACGACTTTGAACGTCCAGCTCAAAGCAGCTTAATAAAAATAAAANAAAATATTTTTTATACTAAAAATGAAAACTTGAGACAAAGTTTAGATTTGATTATTCCTCAAAAAAGAAAAAAAGAAAAGTTACCTGTAATTGTTTATATNCATGGTGGAGCGTGGAAGGCTGGCAACAAAAACCAAGGCCACAGACATCTTTCTGCCTTAGTAGAATCAGGTCACTACATTGGTGTAAGCGTTGGATACCGATTGTCGTCACAATCGAAGTGGCCCAGCCAAATACATGACTGCAAAGCAGCAATAAGATGGATCCGAGGAAATGCCATAGAATATGGCATGGATACTACCAAAATTGGTGCACTAGGCCATTCGGCTGGCGGTCATTTAGTATCAATGTTAGGCACTACATCANGAGTAAAGGCCCTNGAGGGGTCCTTAGGGCAACATACAAATGAAAGCAGTAAGATTAATTGCGTAATAAATTTCTTCGGACCTTCAGCGTTTCTTGAAATGTCAAAATTCCCAAGTCGGATAGATCATGACGCTGCAAACTCTCCTGAGTCACAGCTCATTGGGGGAGCTCTACAAAGCAATAAAAAAAAGGCGCTACAAGCATCACCTATTTATTACGCAAGTAAGGATGATGTTCCCTTTTTACATATTCACGGTACAAATGATCAATTAGTTCCCTACAACCAATCTGTAATATTTAATAAAAAGCTTAGGGAAAAAGGATGCCGTTCTACATTAATCACGATAAAAGGNGGTGGCCATGGAGGATTTAAAGATGAAAAGATTAAGGATCTATCGCAGAACTTTTTTGCTAAACATCTTCGAAACTCCGATTTTGACATTAAAGCTCAAACGATAAAACAATTTAACTCAACAGATTAGTNTAACCTTTTCAAAATGCACAAAGGATCCAGAGCAAGGGGGGTAAGGAAACACACCCACAGTAATGACCATGGTAAAAACCTGAGAAAAAAAATCGTAAGAGAAGATGACCTTCTCGATATTATTAAAGATGGAGATGAAGCACTAATATTGATTTTAGACCAAGTTCAAGATCCACATAACCTTGGGGCATGCTTAAGGACAGCCGATGGAGCTGGTTGCAGAACAGTGATTGCTCCCAAAGATCGGTCGGCCCCATTAAATGAAACTGTAAGAAGAATCGCATGTGGTGCCGCTGAAACAACTCCTTATATTCAGGTCACCAATCTCTCAAGAACCATTCAACTTTTGAAAGATGAAGGGTTTTGGTTAGTAGGAACTTCAGACAACGCTAACCAATCCCTTTACGAAATAGATTTGAAAGGCAAAATTGGAATTGTCATGGGTGCCGAAGGAAAAGGCTTAAGAAGATTAACAGAGGAAAAATGCGATTTTCTCGCCAAATTACCAATGATGGGCTCGGTAGAATGCCTAAATGTTTCCGTNGCGACAGGCGTATGTCTTTATGAAGCTATTCGACANAGAAATTTATNATAAGTTAACAAAAATTGACCAATTATTGCACTTTAGCCACGACTCCTGAGGGTTTTTATTCCATTAATTACTTATATTGAATGAGTTATAATTTTATCAAAAATCATCCTAATTCATTAACTTACAAATTATAACTAATAAAAAAATACCCATTGAGGCGTGATTTTAAGTTGTTTTTATCTGATAAAATAGGTATTACTATCATTTAGTAATTTAAATCCCCTGATACCCCCTCAGCTAAATTTTTCAAAGACATGTCAAAATCCACAAGTACTCTCATAATTATCTCTGTTCTTATATTGATAGGGACGGCAGGTATTCGTCTCGGTTTCACAACCAAAGATCTTGAGCACGAAAAAATCGCCAATCAACTGACCATTACTAACCTTGCAGACATTGAAGGTCGTCAGGCAAAGATACAGGAAATGACAACTGCCAAGGAGACAGAAAAAAAAGAAACTGAAGATGCCGCCATTGCACAGGAAGGTGAAGAAGCCGGCAAAAAGAAAGAAGAAGGTGATAAGACCTCCAAAAAAGGAACTCTCCAAGCTCAACTCAAAGCAGCTCAAGATAAGCTCGCAAAGTTAGAAAAAGATTTAGCTGAAATTGGCGAAATAGGAGACCTTGTTGAAAAGAGTCAAAACTTGCAAGCCCAGATGGCAGCTGTTCAACAGGAAATAGCAATAACCAAGGAAAGCTACAAAGCCGCAGTCACCAAGAGAGAGAACACAGATGAAGTGATTTTAGATTTTCGTGATAAAGTTTCTCGTCAGCGTGCGGGCCAAATGATTGAGGTTAATGCAAAAATTGCTCAAACTTTTGATAACTGGGGATTTGTTGTTATCAACGCTGGTGGAAATCAGGGTATCAATGCTAGGGNAAAGCTAGATGTTAAAAGAGATGATAAAGTCATTGGAAAGCTTAATATCACTAATCTTGAGCCCAATGTTAGTGTTTGCGATGTTATCTCTTTGAACGATGGTGAAAGAATCGCTGTCGGTGATGCTGTTGTATTGAGTGACGAAAGTAAATGGGATCCAAACAACAAGCCTGTCGTGGAAACGATTCCTGCAGGTGTTGCTCCGGCGGTTCCTCAAGATGCTCCCGCAGAGCCAAAGGCAGACGATGATCCTTTCGGCTTAGGAAGTGACGACGCACCTGAACCTGAAGAGCCAAAAGCAGACGATGATCCTTTCGGTCTTTAATTCACGTAGAAACGAGATCAATTAACACATAATAATTTAAAATAACCACCCCTCTAACAAAGAAAATCCATGAAGAATATATTTATTCTTATACCAGCACTATTAGCAATTATAGCCTCCATTGTTTTCAGTGTGAAAAACCGAACCGAACTTAAAGAAGTAAGAACAGATAGGATTGATAAGAACAATCAAATTGAAAGAGTTCTTAATGAAATTCAGGAAACAGATAATCCAGCACTGATTGCGTCATACGAGGCACTTTATGCCCAGGAAGTCAGGCTAGCAGAGTCGAAAGCAAACACTGACTCACATAATGTTAATATTAAAAGGTTGGACAATGAAATTGCTGGTCTTAATTCTGAAAAAGCACCAGTTGATAAAAAAATTGCTACTGCAGAAAATGCCGTCAAAGAAATTAGCGAACGATTTCCTGGCACTACATTGCAAAATGTTGCTGATAAAATTAAGCAACTTGAAAGCGACTTAGAAACTGCGAAGCAGGATCTAGCAACTAGAAAAACCGAACTCGAAGTTGTTAACAAAAAAGTAGCTGCCAATGAAGTTAGAATTGAGAAAGCTGAGAAAGTTCAAGCTGATCGATTATCAAGCATTGGTAGGAACGCTACCGAAGGTTTGATAACTGCTGTCAACACAGACTGGGGATTTGTACTCGTTAACATCGGTAAAGATCAAGGTGTTCAAGGAGACTCAGAGCTTATCGTTCAGCGTGATGGAATCAGAATCGGAAACTTGAATGTAGTCTCTATTCAACCAGGGCTCACTGTTGCCGATATTAATCAAAAAGGATTGAGTGGTTCTGTTGAGCCAGGTGACAAAGTTATTTTCGAAAATATTGGCGAATAAAATTAACTTTCTCTTAACAATATGACAAAATCTATAATGAAATTGTTGGTTGGACTAATAAGCTCATTAATTATTGTTATTTGTTTTTGCGGTTGTGAGGCGACCCAAGTTGGTAACTGGGACGGGACTGGTGTTGATAGCGGTCTGAGCAACTTACCACAGGCTCGCCACGAGGCTTGGGAGAGTAATGCCAGATACGGTAACCTACCTCAATCTAGATAAATCAGGCGTCCTTAAATTATTTAATAAAAAAACCACACCACAATCGGTGTTGTTTTTTAGTTATTAAACAGTCATTATTTCCTTTTCCTTATTATCAACGTGCTGATCAATTTCTTTAACGAATTTATCAGTTAAGGTCTGCACTTCTTTTTCCATATCTCTTTGATCATCTTCAGTGATCGCATTGTCAGATTTCAAAGTTTTAATTCCATCCATTCCGCTTTTCCTTGCAGATCTAACCCTAACTCTTCCTTCTTCTGACATTTGTTTAACCATTTTAACAAGATCTTTTCTTCTTTCCTCTGATAGCTCAGGAATTGGTAAACGAATAGCTTTACCATCAACAGAAGGATTAATCCCTAATTTTGATTCTTTCAGACTTCTCTCGATATCCTGAACTGTGGAGGGGTCAAAAGGAGAAACGAGAAGCATTCTTGGGTCAGGTGATGAAATAACAGCTAATTGTTTCAATTTCATGTTAGACCCATAAGACTGTACGTGTATGTCAATATTCTCGACAAGCGCAGGAGAAGCTTTACCTGTTCTTACACTCGAAAATTCATGTAAGGTATACTCTACCGCCTTTTTCATAGCTTCTTCTGTCTCAGGTATCAAAGTTTCAGTATCCATATTTATCTATGAAGTTTTTCTTATAATAATATTCTAATTTTAATTGTTTTCCTCGGAATGTACAAGCGTTCCAATAGGATCCCCAATCAATGCCTTATGGATATTATCAGGGCCATTGATATCAAATACAATAATGGGTTTTGAATTATCCATGCACAAGCTAAATGCTGTAGAATCAAGAATCTTTAATCTTTTCTCGAGACATTCTTGAAAAGTAACATTTTCATATCTTTTGGCATCAGGATTTTCATTTGGATCAGAATCATAAACACCATCTACTTTAGTCGCCTTTAAGATTGCATCGGCTCCAATCTCACTCGCTCTAAGTGCTGCTGTGGTGTCTGTAGAAAAAAATGGATTTCCTGTTCCTGCTCCAAAAATTACTACCCTGCCAAGTTCAAGGTGTCGAGTCGCTTTTCTTCGAATAAATGGTTCGGCTACATTTTTCATTTCTATTGCGGTCTGAACTCTTGTTGGCACATCCATATCCTCCAACATACTTTGTATCGCTAATGAATTCATTACAGTTGCCAACATTCCCATATAATCAGCAGTAGCTCTCTCCATACCCCTATTACTAGCACTTATGCCTCTCCAAAAATTACCTCCACCAACTACAACTCCAACCTCAATTCCGGCTTGGTGAGCCCTTTTAATTTGCTCTGCAACCGCCTCTACAATTTCAGGAGATATATTATCCTCGCTTCCAGGCTCGCGTAAGGCCTCACCACTAAGTTTTAGAATTACTCGTTTGAAATTTTTTCTTTGGGCTTGATTGGTCATTAGAGAATTATTTCTAAATCAATAGAAAACAGTAGTCTTAACAAATTGAAAAGCGTTTTATTATTTTTTAATACCTAGAAAAGCTCCGGGTTCAATATTTTTACCCGCCATATAAGAGGATAAGCTCATTTTTTTTCTTCCAGCAGGCTGAATTGAAGAAAAACTCATAGCCCCCACACCACAACTTACTGTAACATGGTCAGATTGAGTTGAAATAATCACACCAGGCTCACCATCACGATTTTTTTCAATACTTACAGGGGGGAATATTTTCACTAGTGCGCCATCGGGGAAATAAGTGAATGTACCTGGCCATGGATCAAAGGCTCTGATCTTTCTTTCAATTGATTCAGCCGATTTACTCCAATCAATTTCACCATCGGATCGACTTAATTTAGAAACGTGAGTGGCCTGATCATGATCTTGCTCTGCTCTTGGCGCCTGTCCGGTTGACAACAAATTCANTGACTCAATTAATAGTTCTGGCCCCAGAGCAGCCAGCCGATCATGTAGGGATCCTCCAGTTTCATCCTGATCAATTATCAATTTTTTTGATTTAAGTAAATCTCCATCATCCAGTCCTTCTGCGATATACATTGATGTCAGCCCAGTTTGCTCATCCCCATTCAAAATTGCTGCCTGGATTGGAGATGCTCCACGGTACAAAGGAAGCAANGAAGCGTGAAGATTAATGCAGGCTATTTTAGGAATTCTCAAGACAGCCTCAGGTAAGATCTGACCATAAGCCACGACAACCAAGACATCAGGATTTCCAAGACTAAGCTGGTCTATCGCTTCCTGTNCTTTAATTTTGTAAGGTTGATAAATAGGAATATTTTTAGATTTGGCAAATTTTTTTATCTCTGATGATTTTAATTCTCCTTTTCTTCCAAACGGTTTGTCCGGTTGAGTGAAAACTGAAATGATATGATGGTCTGAAGAATCATNTATCGCCTTCAATGAAGGAAGACCAATTTCACCAGTTCCCAAAAAGATAATATTCACTTNTTGATCAAGTACTTAAATCACTACAATTCAACCTTTAACGAACTTTCTTGCCAGACCCTCAATGAAGTCACGGTATAAATGATATCTTGAAGCACTTTGATAGGGGTTTGCTGAGCATTGATATTGGTTAATATTTCTGGCGAATAATGATCCAAGAGTTGCTTCGTCTCCTCCTCGTACTGTTTTATTCTATTTTTAATCACCTCATCAGTGGCATCATCTAGTCTGTTTTCTTTGATAGATCTTTTTCGTATTCGCCTCATCAACTCATCTCTATCTGGGCAGGATAGGTGAAAAACCTGCACAACTTTACAATGCTCATCAACAAGCTTGGCCTGTTCAACATTCCTTGGGATTCCATCAAGAACAAGAAAATCAATGTCAGGCTTATAGGCATTAGACGTAACTTTTGCTTCAACCGCCGCTCTCCATAATTTAACTGTTATGTCATCTGGAACCAATTCGCCCATACTTGAATATTTAACGAACTCCTGACCTATTTCAGTTCTTGTATCCAGTGACCTGAAAACATCACCACAAGCACAATGGTAAAATCTAGGAATTTTTCCGAGTATTCTTCCCTGCGTTCCTTTACCACTACCTGGAGCACCAAATATTAAAAATGTTTGGTACTTTCCAGAATTGTTATCGTCTTGAGCAGCCATGATTGAAATGATTGTTGTTTTGTTTGATAGAAGATAGATATTAGATTTATGGAGTATGAAATAAACCTTTAAGATATAATAGGACTAAATTTTAAAGAGCCTCAGACCCCCAAAAGAATATAGCGCAGGCACACATAAGAATACCATAAACGATACCCGATATAGATAAAAATTTCCATCTACCAGGGTTTTTTGTCACAAAATTAATATGGTCTCGCATTAGATAGGGCATCCCAATCCAAAAGAATGATAAAAAAATCCAGACGTAGCAAATAATTGGTAACAGCAATCTTGAAATTGGCTCCTTTAGAAAAGCCACATCAAGGACAGGGCAGGCCAGTAACAAAAGAAAAATACCCGTTGCTCTTACCGCAAGAAATTCATCTACCCATATAATAAATGCAATACATCCAATAACTAAACCCCAACTTATAACGCCCTGCCATTTTTGAAANTCACCAAGATCAACTTTATTAACCAGCCATAATGACCATATACAGTTGATGATTATAAGAACAACTCCAATAGGCTTGTTTCTGGGAAATGATTNAAGNAAATTGATTATCTGTTGATCTTTGAGAAGTGCTATCAAGTGACCGGCTGCGAGTAGAATACCCAATAAGATCCCCACAAACTGCAGACTTAGGAACTCTGTGTAAATTTGTCGGGTCATAAAAACTAATCTATAATAGGTGTTCCATATAACACATGCCCGGTAGTCCTCTCGATTTCAACATCAAATAATTTACCAGTAAGCCTATTCGGATTACCATCGAAAATAACTATTCTATTAGTCCTAGTCCTACCACTCAATCGNTCGACTCTTCTTTTGCTCGGACCTTCGCACAAAACCTCCTGCTTTGTCCCCACTAGGGATTGGTTTTTTTCTGCACCAATCCGATCAATGAGTTTAAGAAGATCCTGATTCCTCTCCACCTTTACCTCTTCAGACAATTGCAAAGAGTCATCAATCTCCGCCGCCGGAGTTCCTCTTCTTTTCGAGTAACGAAAGACANANGCATTATCAAATCTTACCTTCTCACAGAGTGCACGAGTTTCTGCATATTCGGCATCACCCTCACCAGGAAACCCTACGATGATATCGGTCGAAACTGCAATATCAGGACAAACATCTCGCATACGTTCCACCAAATCAACGAATTTNGCTGCCCTGTAAGGTCTTNTCATAGCCTTAAGTACTTTGTCTGAACCGGACTGCAAAGGAAAGTGAACATGCTCAGCTAATTCAGGAATATAACCAAATGCATCGATCAGATCCTGTTTATAGCCTACAGGATGAGGGGAAGTAAACCTTACTCGATCAATGCCTTCGACCTTTGCNACTTTTTCCAATAACTGTACAAACGGGCTTTTCCCNTCAACCACTGGAAACTCATGACGNCCATATAAATTTACAATTTGTCCCAACAATGTCACTTCTCTAACTCCATTATCAGCTAATTTTTTTACCTCATCTACAATCTCATGAATCGGCCTTCCTCTCTCTTTACCTCTAGTGTAGGGAACAATACAAAAAGAACACTTCATGTTGCATCCTTGCATAATTGATACAAACGCAGCAACTGATCCATCATTGGCGGCACCATCCCGAATAGTATTTTGTGAATTCAGTTCTTCATCTGTATCGACTATGGAAGTTCTTAAGTCGTCCATTCTCGCCTCAATCCTAGCCGTAAAAATCTCTTCAACGTAATCTGCGACTCTATGATATTTTTGTGTCCCGACAACCAAGTCTGCTCCTCTTTCCAAAAGCTCTTCCCCCCTACTCTGAGCCATACACCCCATAAATCCGTAAACGATATGAGGACGGGTCTTCCTCAAGTGTTGCATTGAGCCCATTTTATTGAGCGCTTTTTGCTCGGCTTGATCTCGAACAGAACAAGTGTTAATTAAAATCACATCAGCCTCGGCCTGTTCATTAGTCATCGAAAAACCCCGATTTTGTAACATTTCTGCAACCTGCAATGAATCTCTCTCATTCATTTGGCATCCGTAGGTTTTAATATGAACTTTGGGCATAAGGTCCAAAATAGGTTTAATTGGGGTGGTAACTATAAACCCTGAGCTAGTGTAAGAAAGTAGTTTTAATTAATAATTAAATTATTCTTTTTTGAATACTTAATTAAACTGAATACTTTTTTAATTGCGATTTGATAAAATTAAAAAGACTTTATTAGTAATGTTTCCTCATCAATTTAAACTCATTTATTGTGTCATTACATGTACTCTATTTTTACAAATTTCTAGAGCAGAAGAATATAGCATCGAAAAGGATATATCGTATTACAGTTCGCCTCCTAATGAATACGCTAATGAAAGATGCAAGCTTGATATTTATTACCCAAAAAAGAAAACTAACTTCGCAACGATTATCTGGTTTCATGGAGGAGGACTAAGAGGTGGCCAAAAAAAAATTCCATCTTTGCTCCAATCTAAAGGAATGGCAGTCGTTGCTGTTAATTATAGATTATTCCCTAAAGCCAAGTGCCCTGAATACATAGAGGATAGCGCCGCCGCAGTGGCATGGGCATTTGGGAATATCAAAAAATATGGTGGATCAACAAAAAAAATATTCATTTCTGGGCATTCAGCAGGTGGCTACTTAACAAGTATGATAGGCTTAGATCATAGGTAT
>NYVP01000135.1 GCA_002684575.1 Verrucomicrobiales bacterium | reverse complement strand
GATTGGACTTAATCCGTCAGCTAAGGCCTCAATCGCAGCCTCAGGTAAAACTTCTCTCCAAACCGCAATATCGTCAACATAACCGTTGTAAGGAATCTCACCATTGTTTCGACCACCAAAGATGAAGGTTCCACCACCGTTAGGTGCACGCTGTGCAGTAGGGCCACCATCAACTTGGCCATTCAAATAAATCGTCGCCTCATCATTAGCCCCATCATAGGTCCATACCGCATGAACCCACTGCTCAGCTTCAAGAACGGTAGATGCATTCCAGTCAGCTCCCCAGTGGGCACTGTGAAGCAATCCTCCGTTACGAATGCCATTATGAATACCCTGGTTAGTTTGCCCCCACATAAAGCCCTGACCACCGGCTGAACCAATCGGCTTCATCCAGCAGGCAAAAGTATAACTTCCATCTTCGAAATCACGAATCATTGAATTCATGTCAATACTCGGAAAGTCAAGGTGACCGCCATTAAAGCTCGCACCTGTTGTGGGTGTTGGTCCTCCGTCAGCGCCTTCAACATCAAAGGTTACATCTCCATCGACCACTCCATCATTACCGTTTCCACTCGAATCTACTACCTCTTCCTCAAAGTCAATATAAAGATAAGGGAATGGTAGAGCACCCTTACTGTTTTCGTCATTAGGGTCTGTTCCTCCTACGAGTTCACCACCGTCGGCATAACCGTCACCGTCTGTGTCGGCATTATTAGGATCAGTTCCAGTATTTTCCTCGTCGACGAGTTCACCCGTATTGGTTTCAACGCCATCGGCAAGGCCGTCTTTATCGGTGTCTGCCTTTTTAGGATCAGTTCCAGTGTTAGTAGCACTCACATATGTTCCGGTATTTGTCTCAACTCCATCGCTCAGTCCATCACCGTCAGTATCCGCTTTTATAGGATTAGTGGTCGTCTCCTCATACTCATCAAGATCAGTCAGACCATCACCATCAAAGTCACCTGTCCCCGCACCCGGTCCAGGTCCAGCTTCATTTCCATTGAGATCTGTTAAGTTACCTGCAATTTCATTTTCATAGAAATCCGGCAACCCGTCACCGTCTTCATCTCCATCAAAAATTCCAACTTCGATAACCAAATTATCGATAAATAAATCCTGATTCGCTCCACCCACACGTGCAGATATGATAAAGTTGTGATCATCACTAGCAGTAAAAGCTGAAGTATCAACATCACTAAAATCAGCATTTGTGGTCATTCCCGTTGTTTTGAATGAAGCTCCAAGCTGAGGATTCCACTGAATCTCAATCGTTCCCTCTTTACGAGATCCATCTTCAAGAATAATGCCATTCTCAAATGCCAGTTGCCCTAAATCACTTCCCTCGCCAACTCCCGAAATATTTAATCCCTGCTCCGAATCACCATTTCTCCAGGTGTCGACCTCAAATGAGAGGTTTTCGGTTACACCTCCTAATACAGCCTTGCTATCGGGACCAACCATACCCTCTTCAGCTCCTCCCAACTCGCCTAATGTAGCATCACCATAGTTGATTGAAAATCCATCAGCAGGATCGTTGGCCCCTGGGCTATCATTCAACTCATAATCGAAACTAAGTCTAAAACCATTCGATGAACCCTCGATTGCAGGTATTGAAAAACTCGAATATCCGAGACCCTGATTATCAATTGTTAGTTGAAGACGTCCCTCAACAATGCTTGCCGCTGCACCTGCAATAACTGTACCATCACCTAAATCAGTAGTCCCATCAGCGTAACCTTCAAAGCTATTAACATAACCTTCAATGTCTGGCTGATCTGAAACTGTGGGATTTGTTTCAAGAACCAATTCACGTCCGTCCGGAGAACCATCTCCATCAGTATCCGATTTATTTGGATCTGTTCCAGGCTGATCTTCAGGATCATCCTCGTTATAAGGAAGGTCAGGATTCTCAACTCCGTCAGCTAGAGTATCATTATCAGAGTCTGAATTAAGAGGATCGGTACCTGTTGAGTTAATACTCACCCATTCTCCTGTATTAGTTTCTACATTATCATTTAACCCATCCCCATCAGTATCCTTTTTAGTTGGGTCCGTTCTTGTCTCTTCATACTCATCCAAATCACTTAGTCCATCACCGTCAAAATCACCTGTTCCCGGACCTGGCCCAGGACCATCTAAATTTCCGTTAAGATCCTCCAAATTATCCACTAGCCTTTCCTCATAGAAATCAGGCAACCCATCTTCGTCATCATCCTCCTGATTAAAAGGACTTGCCCCATCAGCCAAAGCTTTTACTGATGACTCATCTAAAACCTCATCCCACATTGCAATCTCATCAGCTAATCCAACATAACCATTGCCTCCTCCATTACGTCCTCCAATAATAAGAGTACCGCTGCCGTTAGGTGCATTCTTTTGACCCGTCCAGTCAACCTCACCATTAAGATATATCGTTCCAGTATCGGTTGAACCGTCATAAGTAAATGCGGCATGTACCCACTCATTGACAGTGAGTAAAGTTGCTCCATTAGTGTCAGCGCCCCAGTGCGCCTGATGAAGGTATCCGTTATTTCTAATACCATTGTGAATGCCCTCTCTGGTCTGACCAAAAAGAAACTTATCTCCATTTAGGTCTGTAGGCTTAATCCATGCACTTAGGGTGTAACTTCCCTCACCCCCGATGACACCACTTAAATCCACATCAGGCACTTCAATCAATCCGTCTGAAAGGCTAACACCAGTGGATGGACTTGGACCTCCTGGAGCGCCTTCTGCCCCTAACGTTGTACTATCAGGCCTTGCAACAAATCCGTTGTAACCATTTTCTCCTTTGTCGATAACATCAGAACCAGAATCCCCCTCAAAATCATAATAAAGTTGAGGAGCAGGTATCTGAGCTAAGACGCCCAAGGATGTGAATATTGTGAAAGTTAAAAAAACAGACAGACGATTAATGTGTTTATGTTGTTTCATATCGGGAAATAAATTAACGGAATGATCAGTGAATTGTTTGTCAAAAAAATAAGACAAATTACAGTATGTGGGGTTGTTAAAAAATGTGGAGGTTTAAGAAAAAAAATCTTAGTTAATTTTGCCTACTACTAGGAATTTTGTAAATCAAATTTAGTTGTAAATTATATACCATTTCTTTCGCAATAATGTTAATCTAATCAAAGTTGAATATTCGGGTTTCTTTAAATTTACTCTTTTACTAAAGATGGCAGGTCCACCAATTAGATTATTAGGATCATTCAAAGTAATATTGATAGTACTTGTGGCAATTGTTCAGAACCTTTCTGCAATCAACTCAAAATTCGCCATCGCAACTGTCGACCCCATCGCTACTAATGCAGGGATCAAAGCATTCATGGATGGAGGAAATGCTTTTGATGCCGCCATCTCAGCTGGACTTACATTGGGTGTTGTAAACGGATATAACTCAGGAATCGGAGGAGGTTGTTTCATTGTTGGCAGAAAGGCTAATGGTGAAATTTTTGTGATTAATGGAAGGGAAAGAGCCCCACTCAAAGCTCATGAGAAAATGTTCGTAGAAAACGGAAAACCACTAAATAATCTTAGTAAGGAGGGAGCACTATCGATTGCAGTGCCTGGTGCTTTGATGGCTTATTCAGCATTGTGTGAAAATCATGGCAGAACACCCTTCAAAAATCATCTTGAGAATGCTGCAAAAATTGCTGAGGAAGGATTCATTATCAGTAAAAGTTTTTCCAAAAGAATCCAAGCCTACAAAGATAAATTAAGAAAACACTCAAGCTCCTCAGAAATTTTCTTAAATAGTGATGGAACGGCAAAAAAAGAGGGCTCACTCCTCAAACAATTCGATTTGGCAAAAACTTANAGGGGAATTGCTAAAAATGGCACCGACTGGTTTTACAAAGGNCCNTTTGCCAGAGCAACAGCNAAATGGATGAAACAAAATGGAGGAATCTTGAATGAAAATGATTTTGAAAAATTTTTTATTACAAATCCAAAACCAATAAAATCAACATATAAGAATTACACAATCATTGGAATGCCTCCNCCAAGTTCAGGAGGCATACATGTTGCNCAAATTTTAAATATCCTTGAAAATTTTAATCTNCAGAAATTTAAACCGGAGTCGCCTGAGTTTTACCACATTGTTACTGAATCCATGAAACTTGCTTTTGCTGATCGAGCCCATTGGCTAGGTGATCCAGCATTTACTAANATTCCTCAAGGATTGATCGCTAAAGATTATGCTAAGTCACTAAGCAAAAAAATTAAAATTAACAAGGTCACAAATGTAAAAACTCATGGCTCACCACCAAATGCGAATGAAAATATTTTTGATAAGCATACAACTCACTTTTGCTGTGCTGATCATAAAGGTAATTGGGTAGCAATAACAGCTACGATCAATACGTCATTCGGATCTAAAGTAGTCATACCTCAAACTGGAGTCATCATGAACAACGAAATGGATGACTTTTCTATAATGCCAGGGGTACCCAATGCATTTGGCTTAATTGGTAGTGAATCTAATAAAGTTGAAGCGGGAAAGCGACCTCTTTCAANTATGAGTCCAACCATTGTACTCAAAAACAATAAACCCATATTAACATCTGGGGCAGCAGGCGGACCAACTATAATAAGTCAAACAACACTAAATGTTCTACGTGTATTGGAATACGGAACCCATATTGACAAGGCCTTAGAAATGCCAAGAATTCACCACCAGTGGATTCCCAACCTACTAAGAATTGAAAANCATGCGGGGGAANCAACTATCAATTCACTGATCAACATGGGACATGAAATTCAAATTCATGATCAATTTGGATCAAGCCAGGCCATCACAGAAATGAATGGGAAGATGAGCGCCATTCATGATTTTAGATCAGGTGGGAAATCAGTTGTTTTACCATAGNGATCAAAAAAACTCGAATTTGTAGATTNAGATCAAATTTATGAAATTACTCGTATTTATGTAATTAATATAAAAATTAATTTAACATGTTAATAACAAGCTCCTGATAGCATTCATTAAATCTTNTTAAAATCGTTACTNAACTGACATTTTTAAAATCAGTTCTNATTTTTTCTGAATAACGAATTGTTAAATTATTGTGAAGGTAATTACTTAAATAGTTTGATTACCTTAAATACCTTGGTTTGTTAACTAAATTGATGTTTTGGTGAATAAATAGCCTTAANATTTAATTTTTTTGATTTGGGGGAATCTTGAAAACGATAGGTCGCATCTGGTTACCAGCAGCGGTTTTTGTAGCATTTTTGATAATGCTCTTAAACCGGAGGGAGATCTATCAAGATTTTTTGGAAAATGGCAAATTCATATCAGAGTCAATTTTCACATATGGCACTCAAATAGGTGCATGGCTTTCNTCAGCATTCCTGATCAATAGAGTCATAAACATTTTTTTCTGGGACGGCTTCATTGGGAAACTTTCTGATAGAAAGNTTCCAAAATTGCCAAAGGACTTAACCGCAATAGTTCTCTTTTCAATTGCTGGTTTACTTATCGCCTCAACNGTATTCGATAAAGACACTACAAAAATTCTCGCAGCATCTGGAGCCGTAAGCATCGTAATTGGATTAGCGCTTCGAACAATCATTCTGGATTTATTCATGGGGCTCGCCATTCACGTTGATCAACCATTTAAGATTGGTGACTGGATTATGCTTCACCAAAACAGAGCAGAAAATCATATAGTCGCAGAAGTTCTAGAAACAAATTGGCGCACCACAAGATTACGCACGACTAAAAATAATATGATTGTAGTTCCAAACAGTCGTTTGGGTGAAACGATTGTTACTAATTACATGGAGCCAAAACCCCATTTTAGAATGGANGTTGAGTTCACTATTGATTTTGANGTCAGCTNAGAAAGAGCAACGAGAATCTTAACTGCGGGTATTCTTTCAGCATGTGATCACGATGGCATTTTATCTGATCCTGAGCCTGAGGTCAGGCTTAAAGCATCAACTCTNGAAGGTATGACTTATGAAATAAGATACTTCATTCTTCCAGAGCATATTTCACCAAATGAATCTCAACACATGGTCAACAAATCATTGTTAGACCACTTGATTCACTCAGGGGTTGTACCTGCTCACGCAAAAGAAGAAATTTTCCTATCCAAAAAAACTAATAAATCCTTGGATTCATCGATAGATTCTGATCTGTATCAACTTCTCACCAGAACTGAGCTTTTCAGAAAACTTCAAGCTGATGAATTCAATTCACTCCTCAAAAAAATGGATAAAATCATCCTTAAACAGGGTGATTCTCTTTTCAAGCAAGAGGATGTCGCGGAATCAATGTTTGTATGTATTGANGGCCTNCTNAGTAGTGACGTAGATGGAATCGGAGTCGGTCAAATCAAAGCCAATTCAATTAGAGCGGGACAACATTTTGGAGAAGGAGCGCTCCTTGGAGGACAATGGAGAGAATTCTCCGTAAGCGCAGAAACCGATGCATTACTTTACGAAATCAGGCGCAGGGATTTTGATCCTATCATAGCCAGTCATAGGGAAATCGAAAAATATTTAGAACAAACTCATAAAGAGTCAACAGAGAGAGCCAAGCTTGCCGTCGAAAACGCAATAGCTCTCGCAAAAGAAGAACCAAAAAAGAAAAAGCAAACGGCCATGAACAAAGTCATGCGGTTATGGCCCAAGAAGAAACCACCAAAACAATCTTTCTTTGAGGGAATGTAACTCAAGTAAAACTCAAAAACGATCATGATCCTAAACCGTCCANTATTAATCAAATTAAACATCACGATATCCATTGCTTGGTTATGCCTTTTCTTTAAAGCGCATTCTCAAGAATCTCCCATTGATCAATTTGAGATTAACTCAAACTTTGCTACTCCATGGCTTGAAGAGGCAATTAGTGAACTTTCATCAATTCCAAATGCCCCTGAAGATGANATCAGGTCTCACAGNGTTACACTTAGTTATATTGATCCATTNAGAGCGACACAATTACTTAGTCTGCATGGATATAAAATTGGAAAACCAGAGGAAGCCGTCGACCCAAAATCATTACCCATGGTTGTTGCTCTACCTGGAACGACTTTTCATGAAATAATTCCAAAACCAGAGGAAAAATTTCCTCAAACTGAAACNGATCCGATCAATGAACTCATTATTTTTCATAATNCGAGCATTCCCTCTCAGTTAAGTGAAATTTTATCAAAACTCAGCAATGACATTGATAAGCCTGCAAGGCAAATTATGATCGAAGCCATGATTCTTGAGGTTTCTGAAACCGCTTTAGATGAACTCGGAGTCAAATGGACCAAGGCAGAGAGANCAAACAACTCCTTNGGAAAAAATTTAAATACTTTATCGATTGGAAGTTTACAGCACCCCTCCTCTGGTGCTGCTCTAGAGCTACTTACAAAAGGCGGTGGAAATGGTCTTATTGAGGGACTCAACGCTCAACTTAAAGCTTTAGTTAGGGAAGGTCAGGCGGAGGTTCTTTCAAGGCCTAGTGTATTAGCCCTCGACAACAGAATGGCATACATCAANGTTTCNGANGATATTCCAGTAGCAAACACCTCNTATTCCCCTGCNGGAAGGTATTCNAGTACCAGCTTTAAAACAATGAAGGCGGGAATCACTCTATCTCTAAGACCAAGAATTGATACGGCCGGCGAAGAGGTTAGCATGCAAGTNAACGCGGAAGTCACAGCTAAAGTACCAGACGCAGACGTAAATGTGAGAAACAATGAAGGCACAATNCTTGCAACCTCCCCTACGATATCAAACCGATCAGTTCGAACTTACGTAAGGGTGGCTAACAACACTCCTTTTATTATTGGAGGGTTAATTGCCAAAGACAAGCAAAGCAGCAAAAACAAGGTTCCAGGACTAGGGTCCATACCCATTATAAACAAATTCTTTCAAAGCAAAAAGTCGAATACTGTTAAGAGGGAGGTCATTATCGTGTTAACTCCATTTGTTCTTACTGAAGAAAATTCGCTCGGTAAAAGCGCCCCAATGGATGAAGATTCGTTTGATAGTTTTGATCATAAATTATTCAGGGATGCATACAGGATACGTGGCGAGGACACTTTTGATTTAAACTATCTTTATCAGAATAAACAACTTCAAAACATGAAGTCCATCACCCAGAGATTAGCCTCTAAAAATCTTCAGTTAGTTAAACAGTACCCTTATAGCAGTTTCCATGACGAAGCGATACCCGGTGAGAAAATATTATGTTACAGACAGATCTATGAAGTCCTAAAGAGACGAAATCTTGAAAAAAAGATAGACTCGGCAAAGATCATCTTTTTTGAAAAAGACAAGAATATTGGATCCGGAAACCGAGTTCAATTTTTGGAAGATTTCATTAAATCAAACACTCCAGAGATTTTATCGAACAAACCACATTCAACAGCGCTCGCTTTAACTTACCGTGCAAGCCGCCTATCAGACAATGCGGAATCAATATTCAGTGAGCCTGTTCCTGTTCTATCGATAGTTAAATGTGAAGACGACGATTCATGGAGCAAAGCTTTATGGAAAATGAATCAAATCAGTTCTGAAAACAAAGAACAATTTACAGTTCTAATTAGAAATCAAGACGACACCAAAAGACTCAAGTATGCAATCTTAACTAAAAAATGCATTGAGCTTAACAGTGAAAACTTTGCCTTAAAGTTAAGCAACTTTTCGAGAGGAAGATTGTTACTAATGCCCAGAATTACAACAAAAGACATTGAGCTAATTGATATCGATGTCGCTCAGGCATTCTTTTACTCAGAAATGTATTATCAAGCACAACAAGTCGCCATGGAGAGAGACATTGCTGCTTTTCAGAGAATCACCAAAGAAAAACAACATCTGCAGATATTAAACTTACCAAGGAGAAATTAAAGATATGAAAATAAACATTAAAACTAAGCTAGCCATTACCATAGGGTGCTTGGCCTGCATAATCACATTGATAACTATTAATGGAACCCCAGCCAAAGAAACAGTCGATGAGGCAAATACCATTAAGGCGAAAGTTGACGCTAAGGACTCAAACTCAAAGCCAACTTTAATTTCAGAGAATGATGCTGACAAACTACGCCATCTTTTAGCTGCCTATTTGTATTCCGGCCATCTCGATATGGTTGATTCAATTTTAAAAAGCAATATGAGATCNCTCTCATTGATAAGTGATGAGGCTAGAAAAAGAAACCTNATTATTCAAATGGCAACCANTTTAAAACCTTTCAAAGAGACAAAAGAAATTGACGGCATGGATGATCCTGTTCGGTTAGCTATTTCCTTATCAACAAATAATGAAGAGGATAAAAACCCAATCGATCATTTCAAAAAGATCAAAACTGAGGCCATATTGTCAAAGGCTGATTCATTTAATAAGAAAAGCATTACCGCCAAACACCTTGGATTAAGCATGATTTACAATGATATGGTCAATGAAGGAAAAAACTTAATTGAACAAAGTTTATTACACACGTCCAAGGTTGAGGATTATAAAGAAAAATTAAAATTATTGGATGAAATCAGTAATGCAATAAGCACGTTCGGCGAAAGCCATCCATTAAGCGCATTAAACCTCCAAATACAATTTATAAAAGAACAGTCGAAACCAACTGTTCATCCTGCAGTAGTATTAGTTGAAAAAATAAATGACCCTCTTGAAAAAATAAATGCATTGTCTAATTTCGCAGTAATCCTAGCTAATGCTGGAGATTCAGAACTCGCCAATTCGACACTACAAAAGATAACCACAATTATTGAATCAATTAAAGAAATCGACGCCCAAGTAAATGCACTTACTCTATTGTCGATTGCACAATTAAAATGTAGTCTTCCCAAAGAAAGCGAAGTCACATTAAACAATGCCATATCATCTCTAGAGAGAATTGAATCAACAGGCGATAAAGCTATAGCTCTAGGTAAAATTATTGAGACAGTACTGCTAACCGACAATGACTCCACAAAGTCATTAGTATTAGATCATGCAATAAAAGTAACCAACGAAATACAACAAAAAGGGAATCTTATTTTAAAAGATTCACTGAGTCTTGCCTCTACTCTTGATAATAAGGAAAAACGTTTATCTACAATTAATGCCATCTCAATGGCATTTGAAAACAGCAAATCAAAAACCGATCTTGCTAACCAAAACTTTAAACTTGGTTCCCAATATCACAATGGAGTGGAGTTTTCTAAGAACATAAACCTTGCAACTGAGTGGTACAAAAAGGCCGCTCTATTAGGACATACAAAAGCACAATTATGCCTTGCTCTTATTCTAATAAAAGACTCTCAGACCCAAAGTGAAGCAATCTCATGGTTAAATAAGTGCGCTAATCAAGGTGATGCTGAGGGGCAGGCCTCACTCGGCATGCTGTACGCTCTCGGAAAAGGCGTAGAAGTTAACTTGGTCGCTGCTCATAAATGGATAACATTAGCAGCCGATCAAGGAAACGAGCAAGCCGTTCAAGCATTAAACCAATTATCTAATAAACTAAGCGAAGATCAAAAAGTTGCTTCCTCAGAACTTATAAAAGAATGGAAAGGTAAAAATACCACTGAAGCCAAGAAAGCTGCATCAAAAGAAACACCTAAACCTTCTGATGCTAAAGCGTAAAGGAATCTAAAAACTTGGAGAGCAAACCAATATTATCACATAAAAAACACCAAGACCAAACCCCCAACACAATATTGATCCGACCATAATACCTGCACCAAAAAAATTAACTACACCAGAAATCATTTTCCAGAAATGATGAGATATAGTCTTAATCACCCGGTATGTTTTGAGTATTGAATTCATTCTATTAAAACAAATGAAGATTCGTTTATAGGATTGTTATGTTAGTATATTTTAGCAAAGAAATAAACTACATAAATAAAAAAGATTAACTTCCAATATGTTAAGACCTTTGCTTGTTTTTACATTAAGCAGGTGCTACCAAATCACTGTAATTTAATGCCATCATCAAAAAGAACCGCCATTTTGCTAATTTCATGCCCAGATCAACCAGGCATAGTATCTGCCGTTTCATCATTCATAGGAAATCACAACGGAAATATTGTTTATTTAGATCAGCACGTTGACTCAAGGGCCGGGTTATTCTTTATGAGGGTAGAATGGGAAACTGAAAATTTAGCATTGAGTGATGATGAATTTTTAGAAACTTTTAATAATGAAATTGCCGAAGATTTAAAATTAAATTGGCAAATTCATTATAGCGACCGAGTTCCGAGAACTGCAATTTTTGTCACCAAAGATGCGCACTGCTTGTATGATCTTTTATCACGCCATGAATCAGGTGAACTTAAACTGGAAATTCCATTAATCATTGGAAACCATAATTCCCTGGAGGATGTTGCCCAAAGATTTGGCATCCCTTTCTTCCTTTTTCAAATTACAAAAGAGAATAAAAAGGATCAGGAAGAAGCCGAAATAGCACTGCTAAAAGAACACAATGTTGATACGATTATTCTTGCTAGATACATGCAGATCTTAAGTGATAATTTTGTACAACATTTTCCAAATCAAATAATCAATATTCATCATTCTTTTTTACCTGCTTTTGCTGGAGCCAAGCCCTACCACCAAGCCTATGAACGAGGGGTTAAACTCATAGGGGCGACAAGCCATTACGTAACGGCAGATCTTGATGAAGGTCCGATTATTGCTCAAGATGTTATTAGAGTTTCACATAGAGAATCACTTTCAGATTTCATAAGGCATGGCAGAGACCTCGAAAAGATTGTCCTCTCCAGAGGAGTTTGGGCCCATTCACAGAGAAAAGTTCTGGTCTTACAAAACAAAACTGTTGTATTCAGTTAATCCATAAAACATTTCAATGATATTAACTGACCACACCATTAAAGAGTCTATTTCGGATGGCACCATAGTAATTGAACCATTTGTGGAGTCTAATTTAGGAACAAATAGTTACGATGTCAGGCTCGGAAAGACACTGGCATTATACAAAGATGACGTTCTTGATGCAAAAAAACATAATGAAATTGAAATGTTTGATATTTCTGAGGATGGCTATGTTCTAGAACCTGGGAATCTCTATTTAGGAGTTACAGAAGAATACACCGAAACTCACATTCACATTCCGTTTTTAGAGGGAAAAAGTAGTGTAGGTAGATTAGGAATAGATATTCATGCAACGGCTGGCAAAGGTGACGTTGGATTCTGCAATCATTGGACCCTTGAAATTTCTGTTTCCAAGCCTGTTCGCGTTTATCACTTAATGCCAATTGGTCAACTCATCTACTTTGAGGCCCAGGGCGAGGTAGATACACTTTACTCACAGAAAGGTTCCGCAAAATATAACCAACGCTCCCCCTACCCTATGGAATCAATGATGTGGAAAAATAAGTTTTAAGACGCCGTGTCATTCCCTCGAATCTTTCTGGAGAAATGCGGATCTTTGGAAAACATTCTAACTCTCTCAGCGGACATAAACTTTTTTCTAGCCTCCTCATAGTCTAACTCAGTATCCATCCAACCCATTTCATGCAGCACTTGGCCTGACGTGGATGGAAAAAGAACTCCCTTTCCATAACTTATATCCCCGTCAAAATTCTCTCTTATGTGCTTAAACAACTCGGTCGTGCAATTTGCCCGCAATGAATGATAAAAAGCTGGATTATCTACAAGGCTTCCTGCCTTAGAAACCATGTCTAGGAAAAGACTTTTTATAAATTCTGGCTTCGCTTTTACCGGATACATATAAAGTTTAGATTGGCCTCGGGCCACTCTCAGTGTAAGGGCATCTCTTTCGCTGCTAATTTGGTATAAAAGTTCAAATTGTTTGTAGAGCCCTGAAATTAAACCGTACTTCTCCCCTTTTTCCTTTCGTGCCTCTACAGAGATAACCACTCTTTCCTCAGGACCGAACCCAAAACTCAACATTGTATGGGCGAAAAGTCTCGAATCACCCAATGGCTCAACTATCAAATCAAGTGAATCCAACTTATCCAAATAATAATTTTTTTTGACCCATGATGATTGGTAGTCGGTGACACCTTCCCATTTAAAGTGCCTGACATTGCTTATAGTTACGATATCTCCACTTTCAGATATTCTAATGATTGGAGGTTTTTTACAACTTACATCCCAATCGCTGTATCGCTTAGGTTTTTTGATTGTCAGAAGTACTACCGATATTAACAGGAGAACTGTTGCTAAAATAAGAAGATATTTACGTCTTTTTTTTGACTTATAAAAATAAATCGGCAGCCCGATTAAAATTACAAAAGACAAATAAGAAGGAACACCCATCAAGTATCTCAAAGCGCCACATAACCAAAGCCAAGCCAAAGACATCAAAAGAACTTTAAAGATCCCTCTCATAGATATCTTTTTACATCCGACTTTCAATTCTTCATTCATTTTGAATACAAAGATAAGTTAACCTTTATCCTCCCTTTTCAAAATATTAATAATTTGATTTCATCAAATATCTTTTGCCTATATATAGTTATGGAACGAATGAAGATATAATTTCTTATATCACATTAAGTCTAATTTTTCACCGACCTCCTATGTCATCACTCAAAATAAACTTTTTTATCATAATCCAACTCATTTTTACACTCGCCTTGGTTTCAGCTAACGAAGACAAAGAAAAGGCCGCGGAAGAGTTAGCTTCCGTTAATGGGGAAAAGATAACCTCAGCTGATGTTGAAAAAGCCATTCGTATGAAATATGGCCCGCAACTAGATCAAATGCCTGCTGAACAACGTGCCGCCGCCGTCAAACAGGTGACTCCTATCATGGCAGAAGAGCTTATCACTCGCGCCTTACTTTTGAAATCAGCAAAAGACAACAAGGTCGTGGTGTCTGAAGAAGATATAAACAAAACACTCACTCAGATTAAAAAATCACTGCCTCCAAGTGTGAAATACGAGGATTATCTTAAACAAGTTGGTCATGGTGACGAATCATTCAAGAGTGAAATAAATGAAGAGCTTCTTATTAGCAAACATGCCCAAAATATTCTTAAAGCTGTTACCAAACCTACTGAAAACGAAGTTAAAGAATACTTTGAAAAAAACAAAGAATCATTCAACTCAAAGGAAAGCGTCTCTGCTAGTCATATACTACTAAAAGTTGAACCGAATTCGGATAATAAAAAAAAGGAAGAACAACTCAAATCCATCGAAACATTAAGAAAACAACTCATCACCAGTAAAGGGAAAGATTTTGCTAAAGTAGCCAAAGAAAAATCTGATTGTCCCAGTGGAGCTAAAGGTGGTGATCTTGGAAATTTCGGAAGAGGCCAGATGGTACCAGCATTTGAAAAAGCAGCGTTCACCCAAAAAGTGGGTGAAGTGGGTGAAGTTGTAGAAACTCAATTTGGATATCACATCATAATGGTCACTGATAAGACCAAAGCAGGTCAAAAAAGTTTAGATGAGGTCAAAGAGGAAATTAACAAAAGGATCGAAGGTCCTAAGAGAGAAGCAACAATGAAAAAGTTCATTGCCGACCTAGAATCGAAAGCAAAAGTAAGCAGATCATCCACTTTATCTGGACCACCACCAGCAAAAGCTAAAGAATAAGNATAATAAACAGTATTTCTTTATAATACTTTAAATCACCCTTAATGCACTGCATGTGAGAGTGTTATGATATTTCTTGTAGCGATCAACGCTGTTTAATTAAGTCTTAATCAGTTGGAAAAGCGTTTTCTGAAGGCTAAAGTCTAAACTNGGCATATCCGTTTATATAACAATGTAATTATTGACTAAAATGAGCAACGAAAAGGAAGATTTACCAATAGTTTTAGTAACCGGTTCAGGAAGAGGTTTAGGCAGAGGTATTGCAGTTGAATTAGCAAAGAATGGCTTCAGTGTAGCCATACACTACGGCTCGAGCAGCGAAGGCGCTCAGGAAACAATTGCTCTATGCGAAGAAGTTAAACAAAATGAATCACAATTATTTGAATGTTTTCAAGCCGATTTATCAGATGAAGTTAGCCGAAAATCTCTAATCCCAAGTATCATCAAAAAANTTGGATTCATCGATTCATTAATCAATAACGCAGGAATCACTGAACCCAATCGGAGGGATTGCCTTGAAGCCACTGAGGAAGATTATGATACCGTCATGAATATCAACCTCAAGGCTCCTTACTTCTTAACTCAGGAAGTAGCCAGTTTAATGATCCAGCAAGGAAAAAGCGACCGAATCCCCCACTACCAAATCATCAATATATCATCAATTTCCTCAGATACAGTATCCACTAACAGAGGAGCATATTGTCTCTCCAAAGCAGCTCTATCAATGGCAACTCAAATTTGGGCAAGCCGGTTGGCTGATCATAATATACTGGTAAATGATTTNAAGCCTGGAATCATGGTCTCTGATATGACTGCAGGCGCTAAAGATAAATATGATGAAATCCTAAAGGATGGACAATTGGTGCCATTGGCACGGTGGGGATTNGGCGAAGACGTGGGAAAAGCAGCCGCATCCATTCTTCTTGGAAACTTCCCTTTCACAACGGGGCACGTCATTCCTATTGATGGCGGGTTTCATATAAAAAGACTCTAAAATTTAATCAAAATGCTAGATATTGATATATCGTTGAAATGTTCTGATCTCACAGAAAAGATCGATCACTTATGGGCTCTTTCAGGACAGAAAATTTTAAGTATTGATAATAATTACGATCACACCAAAGGGGCACCAGTCTTCACGTCTTCTGGAAAATATACTACCAGAGGTTGGACAGAATGGACCCAGGGATTTGAATATGGATCTGCAGCACTACAGTTTGAGGCAACCAAAGATGAACAATTTCTCGAAATAGCCAGAAGAAACACCCTTGAAAAAATGGCGCCCCACGTGACTCATTTTGGAGTTCACGATCATGGGTTTAATAATGTTTCCACGTATGGAAATTTGCTGAGGATGTTACGCAATAACGATTTCTCTGGCAATGAATGGGAGGCCAACTTTTACGAGCTAGCCCTTAAATTATCTGGAGCNTCTCAAGCTAGGCGTTGGACAAAAATTGACGAAACCAACGGGTTTATTTACTCATTCAATGGGCCTCACTCTCTTTTTGTAGATACGATACGCTCNTGCAGAGCCCTTGCTGTCAGCCATCTCCTAGGTCACAAGTACATGGATGAAGGCGACAAAGAGATATCTCTACTTGGCAGGCTAATTAAGCACGCACTATCGACTGCAAAATATTCCATCTATTATGGTGACGGTAGAGATCAATACGATACCGAGGCTGGCAGAACAACTCACGAAGCAATCTTCAACACTAACGATGGTCAATATAGATGCCCTAACTCCCAGCAAGGATTTTCTGGTTTCACCACATGGACGAGAGGACTCGCTTGGGCTATTACCGGGTTTGCTGAGGAATTAGAATTTATATCAATTCTAGCTGATGAAGAACTGGAACCCTATGGAGGCAAAGAGTCACTAACCAAGACCTTTTTAAAGGCCGCTAAATCAACAGCTGATTTCTACATTAACAACTCAGCTATTGATGGCATTCCTTATTGGGACACCGGCGCACCAGGTCTTACAAATATGCCTGAAGATTACTTAGATAATGTTTCAGATCCTTACAATGATTATGAACCCGTTGACAGCTCGGCAGCAGCCATTGCAGCCCAAGGGCTCATCAGGCTTGGTNAATTTTTAGGTNATGAGGNTAATAAATATGTAAGCGCCGGCCTTNCCGTTGCAAAAGCTCTATTTTCAGAACCTTATCTCAGTCAGGATTCAACTCATCAAGGGCTCATTCTTCACTCAATCTATCATAGGCCGAATGGATGGGATTTCGTGCCAGAAGGAAGCAAAATACCTAATGGAGAATCCTCAATGTGGGGCGACTACCACGCCAGAGAACTTGCTTTATACATTTCAAAGCTGGGTAATAATGAAGATTATCGATTCTTTGATTCATCCATCTAATCATTAAATTGTCATAACCTATGACTGAAAAAAACATCTCAAACATTGCCATCCATACTATAACCAATAGGCCATGGACCACAGAACAGTGTATTGAGGAGTACTCAAAGACTGGAATTGGAGGAATTACATTTTGGCGTTATAGCTTTGAGGGTAGAGACCCAAAGAAAGTGGGCGAACAGGCAAGAAATTCAGGTCTGGATGTTGTCTCCGTAGCAAGAGGAGGTTTTTTTGCTGCTGAATCCAAAGAAGATAGGGAAAAAGCCATTGATGATAATAAGAAGGCCATTGATGAAACTCATGCCGTTGGNGCCCCTTCACTTGTTCTTGTCTGTGGATCAAGCAAACATCAAANCCTCGATACTTCCCGTGGCCAAATTCAAGACGGAATCGCTGAGTGCCTCGAACATGCCAAAGATGCGGAAGTCATCCTCGCCATTGAGCCACTTCACCCAATGTATGCGGCCGAAAGATCAGCAATAAACAGCATGGCTCAGGCTAATACTATATGTGAAAACCTTGATAATCATCCTAATGTTGGCGTTGCACTAGACGTCTATCACACNTGGTGGGATGAGAAACTTAGCGAAGAAATTTCCAGATCTTTCAACAATGGAAATCTCACGTCATACCACATTTGTGATTGGCTGAGCCCGATGGAAGACATGTTAAATGACCGAGGCCTAATGGGAGAAGGCAGTGTTGACATTAATCAGATTTCTAAATGGGTTACGGAAAGTGGATTCACTGGNTTTCATGAAGTAGAAATATTCTCAGAAAGATGGTGGAAAATTGACCAACATGATTACCTTNATAAAATTATAAGTTATTTTGAATAAAACCTGATATGGAAACTAAAAGAATCGGAATCATTCTTAATGGAGTCACCGGAAGAATGGGAACCAACCAGCATCTTGATCGGTCNATCTGTGCAATGATTAAANAAGGTGGANTCAANGTGAGTGATGACCTTACTCTTATACCTGACCCAATTCTTACGGGGCGAAATGAAGCCAAGCTTGCCACTATCGCCAACAAATATGGAGAAGAAACGATCGGCCAACCTCTAAAATATACAACCGATGTACAAGGAGCTCTGAATGGAGACCACGGAGATTATGAAGTGTTTTTTGATTCTTCTGGAACTCTACAGCGAGGTAAATTTATCGAAATGGCTGCNGCTGCTGGCAAAGCNATTTATTGTGAAAAACCAACCGCTACTAACGTCGATGANGCCCTAAGAATTGCTGANCTAGTGGAATCTCACGGATTAAAGAACGGCGTAGTACAAGACAAACTTTGGTTACCTGCATTTAGAAAAATAGATAAATTAAAAAAGAATAATTTCTTTGGGAAAATTCTTAGTGTTAGAGGAGAGTTTGGTTATTGGGTCTTCACTGGAGTCGATGAAGATCGTCCAGCTCAGCGTCCTAGCTGGAACTACAGAAAAGAAGACGGAGGAGGAATAATGATTGATATGTTTTGTCACTGGCAATACGTCATCTCAAACCTTTTTGGCCCAATCGATAGGCTCGTTGCTCATGGCAATACAGACATTAGCGAACGCCGTGATGAAAATAAAAACCTTTACCCCTGCAGCGCTGACGACTCTGCCTACACGATTTTCGTTCTAGAGGATGGAACTGTTTGCCAATTTAACAGCTCTTGGTGTGTCAGAGTACGCAGAGATGACCTATTAACTTTGGAAATTAATGGCATCAAAGGCTCGGCCGTTGCCGGACTTAGAGAAGTCTACATTCAATCTGATGAAAATACTCCAAAGCCTGTTTGGAACCCAGACGTTGAGCAACCCATTAAATTTTATGAAGGCTGGGAGAAATATGAGGATGAAGATGATTATGATAATGCTTTCAAAATTCAATGGCATGAATTTCTTTCGCATGTTGCCACGGATTCTCCATGGAAATACACTTTAAGAGAGGGAGCTAAGGGCGTCCAGCTCGCTGAACTGGGGATGAAAAGTTGGGAAGAGCAGAAATGGATTAATGTTAATCCATTATAATCAATGAATGTAGACTTGGTTGTCTTCGACCTAGATTTCACCTTGTGGGATGCTGGCGGCACCTGGTGCGACCACCTTTCGCCTCCGTTTAAAATTTGCTCAAAAGGTGTTTCTGACAATCGGGGTAGAATCGTGAATCTTTATTCCGATACGATGGAAATATTCCAACTCATCGAAGATAATGATATTCCAATGGCGATAGCCTCAAGGACAGAAGAACCCGAATGGGCAAGACACCTCCTTGATTTATTGGGCATTAGGAAAAAATTTAAATATGAGGAAATATTTCCAGATTCTAAAGTTACCCATTTTAATAACCTTCATGAAAAATCGGGGATCCCATTCAAAAAAATGATTTTCTTTGATGATGAAAGCCGAAATATAGAAGAAGTCGGTAATTTAGGAGTTAGGTGTCATTTGTTAAACGAAGGTATTAATCTCAAAGAATTTAGATTATTATTCCACTCTTAAACGCTTATAACTTAAATGCCTGAGATGGAACCAATACCAGACATCAAGGATATTATTGCCCCTCCAGAAGTTATAGATCCCAACATTAATTTTTTTCTCATTATTGGCATAACAATAGGCTCTATTATTCTTCTCGCTTATATATTTTTATATTGGTTGAAAATTAAAACAACATTGTCCCCTGAAGAATTAACTGATCAGCGTAAAAAAGCGCTCGATCAGTTACATAAATTAAAATTAGATCATACAAAAATATCAGCCAAAGAAGTTGCAAACATCATAATCTCGAGCATCCGTCCAGTCATCCAATCTAAATTTGGAAATCTATCGCTTTCATTAACGACGGATGAGTTTTTTGTTCAATTCAAAGCATATTCCAAAAATCTTCTTGGTGATGAATCATCGGATGCATTAATTGATATTCTTAATGATTGTGACCGATTACGATTTTCACCTAATAATGAGAACAATTCAGGAAGGGAAAATTTAATTATTAGTACTATAGAGTTAGTAAGAAACTTCCCCAAAAAAGATGAAAATTCCTCTACTAACTGATTTTCAATTTGCAGAGCCCTCCTTTCTATGGCTCATCATCATACCAATAATTTTTATGTTATTGAGAGGAAAAAAGTATTCACTTCCCTCAATAGAGTTTCCTGCGATTATTCATTTGGAAAATAAACTAAAGAACACTAACAGCGGTTTATTCCATTCAAGCCAAATTCTATTACCATTAGTCATCATCTTTATTTCCACGGCTCTCGCTAGGCCTCAAAAAGTCAGTCATTCTGAAGTAATTGAAGGCGAAGGAATTGAAATCGCTCTAGCTATTGATGTTTCAGGCTCCATGAAAGAACAAGACTTTATAATAAATCGTAGGAGAGTGAATAGGCTCGATGCAGCCAAAAATGTTGTTAAAAATTTCATAAAAGGAAGAAAACATGACAGAATAGGCATTGTGGTTTTCTCAGGCCGCCCCCATACAATGGGTCCTCTGACCATGAATCATGAATGGTTGAACGAAATGATCGATAGAGAAATTCATTTCCGGCGTTTTGAAAATATGATAGAAGGCGGCACTGCCTTAGGCACTGCCATAGCAGCTTCAGCTAAAAGGTTGTCTGATCGAGAGGCCAAAAGTAAAATCGTTGTTTTACTTACGGATGGGGTCCAAAGCGTACCTGGACTTAGCCCTGAAGACGCAGCTAAACTTTCCGCTACACTTGGAATAAAAGTTTATACGATAGCCATCGGTAGATCCGGGCGCTCTGGTTCTGCCGAAGAATCGTTTGATTTACCAACATTGAGAAAAGTTGCCTCAATAACTGGCGCTAAAACTTATCTTGGTAAAGACACTGAAACTCTAAAAAAAATATTCGAAGAGATAGATGAACTCGAAACGAGCGATATTGAATATCGTCAAATTATAAAGAAAAAGGAGTACTATCAATGGCCCACCTTTGCAGCGGCTTCATTATTACTGCTTGGAATTAGTTGGAGGAAACCCAGACCTGAATAATTATGACTTTTGCAGATCCAATTTGGTTATGGGGAATAGCTGCTTTGATCCCTATAATAGCCTGGAGAATAATTAGAATTTTCAATACACATGATGGAACATCAAGGTTTGTTGCTCCGAAATTAAAAAGCATCCTAGTTCATGGCAGTAATAAAAAAATAATAGTTTCAAAACTAGTTATTTTATCATGCTCATTTTCATTAGTTCTAATTGCAATGGCGAGGCCGCAATGGGGCTACGAAGAACAGACCAGCTTCAGCAAAGGTAGAACTGTTATGCTTGCTATTGATGCTTCTAGAAGCATGTTAGCCGAAGATTTAACCCCCAATAGATTAAGTCGAGCAAAATTGGCAGCATATGACCTCATTGATGCATTGCCAGAGGATTTAATAGGGTTAATGGCTTTTTCAGGAAGCGCTTCAATAATGGTCCCTGTGACTCAAGACAGAGATGCACTAAAAGAATCAATAGATCAACTTGATACCTATGCTGTGGCAAAAGGTGGCACCAATTTAGCTGAAGCTATCAAAGAGGCCACTGACACCCTAATCGAAAGTGAAACTGATAGTCATGCACTTATCCTATTTACTGATGGCGAGAACCTAGATGGCGATGCACTCAAGGAAGCAAAAAAGGCTAAAGAAAAAGGAACTATAATAGTCACTATCGGAGTTGGATCAGAAGATGGATCTATAATCCCTGACGTTCTGTCTAGAGGAAACCAACAAAGTTTTATTAGAGATGAAAACGGTAATCTAGTTAAATCCAAATTGGACACTGAATCACTAAAGGCAATTGCTGATGCCGCTAATGGAATTTTTTTAAGACTTGATACCGGTTCTCTTAATTCAGAAATAATTGATAGCACTTTAAACAAACTAGACACTAAAGAAACAGAATTTAGAGATCAGCAGATACCTATTGAGAGATTCGGTTGGCCTCTAGGTATTGGATTAATTTTGATTATTAGTGTAATATTATTCGAAGTTCTGAATTCAATTTTAATGAGTAAACCCAAAGCCGTTACAGTTCTATTTACAATTTTTTCAGTGTGTCTTATTGAAAAAAATACAGCAGGCGTTATCACCGATGCAACAAACTCTTTTAATTCAGGAAACTTCACTGAAGCGGTAGAACTATATCAAAAAGCAATTAAAGAAAGTAAATCCGACTGGAAAAAAGCTAAACTGAATCTTGGTTTAGGTGCATCAGCATTCAAGGCAAGCAACTTTGATACAGCTGCCACCGCTTTTGGATCTGCTTTATTGAGTGAGGATAAATCAATTCAAGAAAAAGCCTATTATAACCTCGGAAATTCATTGTTCCGCAAGGGTGAAAACGAATTAAAAAAAATATCTTCCGAACCAAATAAAAGCGAAAGTCCCTCAATCGAAAATGTAATTAGTAATTGGGAAGGCGCTATTGAAAATTTTGAATCAACTCTTGGGATAAATAAAAAAAATGCTAATGCTAAACATAACTTGGACGTCGTTAGAAGAAAACTTGAAGAGCTAAAAAACAATCAGGACCAAGAGAAT